>JAYZBT010000172.1:0-10186 GCA_036338615.1 Gemmatimonadota bacterium | reverse complement strand
GCCACGTCCGGGTAGTAGGAACTGTCCTTGTAGATGCGGTAGCACAGCAGCGGGAGCGTATCGCCGGCTTTCACCTCGACGGAATGGCTCAGATCCGGAGACGACCGGTTGGCCCGCCGGGACTCCTCCTCCGGACTCATGTACGCGACGAAGGACAGCTTCGCCGCCGCCCGCAGGGGCTCGCCGCTAGGCTTGAACAGCGTATAGTCGACCGACATCGACTTGAGCCGGCCGAAGAAAGCCAGGCTGCCCCATAGCAATCTGACCACGTTCGGCTCGTGGTTGTCCCCGTCGTAATCGTATACGATGGCGCCCAAGTTGTTGAGTTGGGTCTTCACGTCGGTCGACCCGGCGACGCCCGTACCGTCGAGAATCAGGTCGACGTCGATCGTTTCACCCTCGATACCGCTGAAGCGGGCGACCGGCGAAAGCTTCCCGATCGCTGCCTTCTGGTCGTAGTTGATGCCGTACTGACGCGAGTAGGACGGGGGGTTGAGCATCACCTCGAACCTCGCGGAGCCGACCGACAGGTCGCCATTTTCCAGCACCGTACACGGTGACAGCGTCAGCTTCTTGAGTTGTCCTTCTCCGGCCATCTAACGCTCCCCCCGCCCCTTCCACTGTTTCAGGATGAGCCGCCTACACTCCTCGAGCAGCTCTTCCCTGAAGGCCTCCTGGTGCTCTTCCCGCTCGATGTCGGTCATGCTCTGCGGCTCTTCCCGCACGACGCTCGACTTCACGACCATCTGACGGATTTCCAGACTCATGCGCTAGGCCACACGGTTGGAGTAGGTATAACTGAGCTCGATCGTCTCGATCACGACATCGTTCTTCGTCGAATTGAACGTGTCGACCTCCCACTTCACGGGAACCGCGCTCGCGAAGAACCAACTCCGGATCGGCTGCTTGTCCTCGTTCATCAAGTTTACCTTCAGGTTCTTGGGGGTTATCCGAGCGGAGAACCCCCCCTCGAACACCGCCTGGCACCAGCCCACCAACGGTGAGTTCGCATCGGCGATGCCGCGCTTGAGCACCAGGTTGGAGTGTGTGACGCCCTTCGGGAGCTTGTGGGTGAAGCGATTCTCCCCACCCTCCACGTACGACTCAGTCTCCATCTGCGAACTGATCCCGCTCACCTCCTGGAACGACGTATCTTGGTCGGTGCCCTCGAACACCACCTTGAAGTAGAACGCTACCGGGGGGTAGGCGCTTTCCATCAGGGCGTGGGCACGAGGCTACGGCGACGCGTGCCCGGGGATCGCCATCGGGCGATACGCCCGATGGCCCCCGAACCTACTCTCCTCCGACTCATGCATTGTCGATCGTGAGCCCTTCGTGCACGATCTCGATGGACTCGATCGCGACCTCGTTCCCCTCCGACTTCAGGTCGGTCCCGGTGATCTTCGTCGGCCACGCATTCGCCAACGTCCACACCATCGTCGGCGATCCCTCCTCGTCCAGCAGGCTGATCGTCACAGGTATGCGTGCGATGGTGTTCAGCTGAATCTCGCTGAACCAATCCCAGAACTTGTTGTCTCCCGTGAACACGCCCTTCTTCATCGTGATGTTCCCGGACTTCTTGATGCCCGGCATCTTGATGACTGAGTGGTCCGGGCTGTCGCCGTGCCGGTACTCGATGGGCTGTGATTCGATGTCGAGCCCCGAGATCTCCTGAAACGACATGACCTCGGAGTCCCATTTGACCTCGAAGTAGAACTTGGGGAGTGGCCATACGGTTGCCGATTGTGCCGAGCCGTCATCTGCCATTGCGTGCCTCCACTATTTTCGCTTGGTCGTTGTTGTCGTCACGTCGAGCCGGCGTCATCAGGCCCCGCCACCGGAGTCCTGCATCTTCTGCTGGAAAGTGATCTCGATGAACTCGGCCGGGCGCGTCGGGGCGACGAGCACGGTCACCCGCATGATGCCCTCCAGGATGTCCACCGAAGTCATCGTCTCTCCCAGCCCCACATGGACGCTGAACGCTGCTTCGGGGCTCGCTCCAGCCAGCCCTCCCCGCTTCCAGATCCCGGTCAGGAAGTTGCGGATCATGCTCTTCATGGTGACCCAAGTGTTCGCGTCGTTGGCCTCGAACACATAAGCCTTGGAGGCCAGCTTGATCGACTGCTCGAGCATGATCATCGTGCGCCGCACCTGGATGTAGCGCCAGTCGAGGCTGTTGCCGTCGAGCGTGCGCGCGCCCCAGACGAGCGTTCCTTCGCCGATGAACGAGCGGATGGCGTTCACGGACTTGCCGGTCACGGTGACGTTCAGGTCTTCCTGCTCGTCGTGAGTGATGTTCACAGCTGGCTTGACGACCCCACTGAGCGCGACGTTCGCCGGGGCCTTCCACACGCCGCGACTGTTGTCGACGCGACTGTAGACGCCCGCCATGGTCGCGCTCGGTGGAAGACGGTTGACCTCGGCCCGCATCTGCTTCATCAGGTCCTGGAAGTTCCCGCTGGTCGCGAGCAGCCCGTCGTTGGTTGTCCCGGTCTGCGCATCGGGATTCGACGCGTCCGCGATCAGGCTCTCGATCAAGGTCTTCTTGGCCTCCGGGGTCTCGTCGGTGATCAACTCGGCCGTAAGCAGCTCTTGAAGCGCCGCCACGCCCGCGTCGTCGAACGCTTTGTAGGTGAGTTCGGGGTCGGCCCCGGCCACGACGGTCGTATCGATCCAGGGGTAGTACGCCGCGCAATACTTCGGATCGTCCGTGGCGAGTTCACGGAAGTCGGCCACACAGTCTCGCTGCCCCTCCGCCATGCGAGGCAGGTAGCCGCGAAACACGTCGAGGATCGCGAAGCGGCTCTGCATCTTCGCGCAGTGGCTGATCGCCGCCTGCTGGATCGACATGCAGTCCGCCGCCGAGAGTAGAACAGCGTCGGGCACGACGACCATGGTGGGCTCTTGCTCCCTGAGGAGCGCTGTGATGCCCTTCTCGAAGTCGCCGGGGTCGAGTTTGTCCTCGTAGCTCCCCACCGAAACGATGTAGCAGGGTCCGCCACCGTTCTGATAGAACGAGCGCAGGCCGTAGTACATGTGATACCGGCGGCTCTCCTCAGCACGAGCCAGGTAGTAGGCCTTGCCTCCCGCCTTGACCACCGGGTCCATGGGCCCGGCCGTCATCGCCATCTCGCGGCCATCGTCGAGCGCCTCCGGCGGGCCATCCGAGATCGTGAACTGCCCCCCCAGCTTGGGCGCGCCTCCGAAGTACAACGCGTACTCGGCCAACGAGGTGACCTTCCGCGGCTTGTAGCGGAGGGATTGCTCCTTGTTCAGATGCTTGGCCGTGTATCCGATGAACGCCGGGACGGCCGTCGCCACCTCGACCACCGAGTTCGGGAACGCGTCCTTTTCGACGATGTAAACGCCGGGGGTCATCATCGTTGCCATTCTTCTTCTCCCTTATCCGCGGTTCCGCGGTTAGCCGTTGACGTAGATGTCCGAAACGATGATCTCACGACCATCGATTGCCGCCGTGCCCAGCCCTTTTGGCGATGCGACCGGCAGTCGCCTCACCAGGATTCTTCCACTGCCGTTTCCCCTCCCGTTGCTCCGCTCGCGCAGCTGAAAGCGGTGATCGCTCCGCTGTCGCAACACGAGCGCATCCCTCGAGACAAACGTTTTCGCGACCCTGTCGCCTGGGAGTTCGGTGGTCCCTCGAGGGTCGAACTCCATGCGGTCGCCAGGGGTTGGCGTCTGATCCTGTATGAATGCCTCGCGTTGGGCCAGAGGCCCTAGGAAGTGATATCTCCAAATCGTCCTGCGCGCGTCGAAGCTCAGTCGGTAGGGCTCGGGTCCCTGCCCCTCTAGAGCTGCCGGACCAATTCGGACGATCAAGAGCGCGATCGGTGGCAAGTGTTTGTCTCGATGCGTGACGTACTTCCTCAGCAGCTCGTCGCGGGGCGCGAGGGATTCCCTCTTCTCTCCGGGGGCGATCTCCGATCCGTCCAGAGGCTCGACGACGTACTTCCGCTCGGCGAGCTCCAGGGCTTGGAAGTCGGCCCGGGCGACGCGGTCGACGACGTGCAGCGGGCCGGAGCCCCCTTCCGGATTCTCAGTGTCGAGAAACAGAACGAGATCGTCCTGCGGAGAAGCCTCCTCGGTGTACTGCTCGAACGCGGGATCGCGGGCGGTCACCCGGAAGACTAGTCGGAAGGGATCATCCGAGTCGGAGAACCACACGCGCAGATTATCCGCTTCATCGTTGTCGTAGTAACAATCGACGCCGTCCCGAGCGTTGCGGACGACGAGCCCAGCCCGATCCACGAGAGATCGCGATGCCGGGTCGATGGCGAAGTCGAGCGCATCGCAACGACCGCCTCCGAAGAACTCATGTCGCACCTCGACGCCGAAGAGCCTACGGTAGTCGGCCATTTCAGTCCCCGACTCCGGCGCTCTCGGGCTTCCGGATCATGGGCGTCAGCTGGCTGATATCGTCCGCGTCGAACGCCATCATGCGGACCTTGTAGAGCACCGATGGCAGATAGTGGCCACTTAGAACGCCCCACAGGTTGCTCAGGTCCTGGATGCTGAGATTCTCGATGTCCAGCACCATCCGGTCGATCCTGGCGTCCATCTCCGGCGTATTCGAGTGGTCCAGCACCGGGCTGGCCTGGAAGAAGCTCACGGCATGGGAAAGGAACTTGAGTGACTCAGCGTAGTTCCCGCCCGCGAAGTGCGCCGCGATCATGACGTAGAGATTGAGGTAGACCGGGGGGTACGTGCCCGCTCGAAATGTGGCGCCCCGCGCCCCGTTAGGAGGGCGTTGAGGCGATCCGTCCTTCTCTACATTGACCAGGAAGACAACGAGGCGATTGTTGATGTGAGCGGCGATCGTGCCGTCCTGCTCGAGGATGTTGGACACAACCGCAACGTCCTCATTCGAGTCCATACCTCTCTTCAAGAACTCATTGAGCTGGCTGGCGATGTGGGTCACGGCAGAAGCGATCATGACTTCCGCCTCCCCGCTTCACGAGTGCGCCCGGCGGACGCGACAGTCCTCGCACCCGTGTTCGACATCCCGACGCACGCACCTAGCCGTTCGTCCGCTCCACCGATGTAGCCGAAGAGTGTAGATGCTGAGTGCACGTTAGCCCGCGCTTAGAGAGGCTTGTCACACCTTAGGATACGAACCCAAAGCCCGCGTCAGGCAGGGGCCAGAGGGGAGCCCCGCTTGACTCGGGACGCTGAACATACGCCTGTCCAGCGCCGCTGCAAGTCGGCTTCGCGCACACCGCCCTGGGGCGTTTGGAGGGACGCCGGTTCGATGCCGAGGCGCAGCGCTGCCCCGGTTCGAGGGTGTCGGGGTTCATGCCCAGGCACATTGAGCATCCAGCCTCGCGCCAGCCGAAGCCCGCGTCTTTGAAGACGCGGTCCAGCCCCTCCACCTCGGCTTGTCGCTTCACCGCCGCGAGCGTGACGGGAAACGCCAGGAGTCGGTTTCTCTCGGACTCGGTCATGGGAGGGACCCGTTTGGTGGGTGCGAGGGCGGGCCGGGCCGGGCGCCGAGGCTCGATCGCTTTCTGGTCACGAAGCCTTCGATCCTCCGCATGGCCACCTCGAGCTCGCCCCTCGAAACGCACGGATAGACGACGCGAAAGAGCCCGTGCTTGCTGTGTCCGAAGCCGACGCCCGGCGTAAGTAGCACACCCGTGGTCTCGAAGAGTTCGCGCCAGAGCGCCAACTCCGCCGCCTCCGAGGAGGCGGGCATGAATTCGGACAGGTCGATCCAGACGAAGAGGCTCCCCCTGCTCGGCGCGTAGGGAATGGCCAGCCGCTTCAGGAATCCGACCGTGAGCGCATACGACTCCGTGAGCCGGGTGCGAGCCCGCTCGAAGTACGAGGTCAGGAAGCCGCGGTCGGTCAGGAGGTGCTGGAGAACCCACTGCGTGTGGTTCGACACCGAGTGCGTCAGGTTCAGGTTCTCGTAGGCTTCGAGGAGGGCACTGTTGTGGGAGTGCAGCAGCCCGACCCGGAATCCGGAGATGCCGAGATCCTTCGAGACGGCGTACCAGAGGTGGAGGAAGTCGCTTCGCCTTCGCGCCATGAGGCTGGCGAACGACTCGAAGGTGACCGCCTCGGCGTAGTCCTCCCGGATGTCGGGATGGGACGTGTCGATCAGCGACAGGCCATAGATCTCGTTGACCACGAGGTGGATCTCGCGCTCGATACACCAGTCCGCGACCCGCTCCAGCAGGGCCATCGGGTAGATCCCGCCGGTCGGGTTGTCCGGCGTGGTGAGGATCAGCATCCGAAAGCGTCGGCCGGCACGTTCGATGTCCCGGAGCGCCCGCTCGAGGTGGTCGAGCGTCAGCGCGGGGCCGGCTGCGATCTCCGACACCTCATGGTGCGTCACCAGGTCGTATCGCTCGACGCGGGACAGGTTGCCGATGTCTTGGCGATACACCGGGTAGCACGGCGCCGGGATGACCGCGACGTCTCCGGCGTCGGCCAGGACGAAGGATGTCATTTCGATGACGCTCGTCGCCCCGGCGGAGACCCCCAGGTGGTCGGGGTCGATGGGGCAGCCGGTCAGGTGCTCGCCGAGGAAGCTCGCCGCCGCCGCCCGGAACTCCGGGGCGCCACGGGCGTGGGTGTACCCCGGCACCCATTCGGAGATGGGGTGCTGTGCGGTGATGAGCTCGATCTGCCCCTTGAGTTCGGGCCATCCGAGTCGATTTTCCGCCACGTTCAACGCCAGGGAGCCCGTCGGATTGTGCACCGGGTGATGGGCGTTCTCGGCGGCTTCGCGGTGGGCCGCATAGTCGATCCGAAGCGGGGTCGTCGCGGCGTGCTCGCCTCGGTTCGAGAGCGTGGACTTGGGCACGCTAGCCTGCCGCCAGACCCCGGAGGGCACCCACGAACAGGTCGAGCTCACCGATGCGGGTGAAGACGTTCGGGGCGATTCGCGCGCCCTGCTCCACGGCGACCGTGAAGATGCGATGACGGTCCCAGAGCGCGTCCACCAGGTCGGCCGGGGTCAGCCCGTCAACCAACACGTTGGCGATCGCGCACGACTGCTCGTCGCCCAGCGGCGTGTTGATGTGGATTCCAGGAACGTCCTTCACCTGCGCTACCCAATGGTTCTTGAGGTGGCGTAGGCGCGCCTCCTTCCTCGCACCGCCGATCGCCTCGTGGAAGCGGATCGCGTCCTTGATCGCCTGGTCCGTCCCCTGGGGATGGGTGCCGATGTGGTGGAGCTTCTCGATGTCGTCGCCGCGTGCGTTCCGATCTCCGAACAGCGGCCACACCTTGGAGACATGCTCGCGCCGGACGTAGAGGAGTCCCGTCCCGAGCGGGCAGCCGAGCCACTTGTGCAGGCTGCTTCCGAGGTAGTCGGCACCCAGGTCCGGGATCTTCCAGTCCAGGTGCGCGAAGGAGTGGGCCGCGTCGACGATCACCTCGACACCGCGGGCGTGGGCCATGTCGGCGATGGCCCGCACGGGGAGTACCTGTCCAGTCAGGTAGATCATGTGCGACACGAGGAGGTAGCGCGTGCGCGGGGTGATGGCCGCCGAGTAGGCCTCGACCACCTCTTCCTGGGAGACGGGGAGCCACGGAACGTCGATCACGCGGTTGACCGTTCCGTAGCGCAGGGCGCGTTGTTCGAGCGCCTCCTGCATGGAGGGGTATTCGCGGGAACAGTAGAGCACCTCCTCCCCGGCCTCGAGGGGCACCCCCTGCAGGACCACGTTGAGCGCCTCCGTCGTGTTGCGCACGAAGGTGAACTCCTCGGGCGAGACTCCTGCGAAGCGCCCAAAGACCGTTTTCAGTTCCTCCCGGTCCTGCGCCATGAGGCGCCGCATATAGAAGGACGGGATCCGGTTGATGCGCCGCAGGTTGTCGACCTGGGCTTCGACCACCGGATCGGCGGCGGGGCTGAAGAACCCGCTTTCGAGATTGATGAAGCCAGCGTCCTGAGTGTACGAACGCTGGACCACCTCCCAGTAGGCTTCGTCGTCGGCCACCTGGTCGGGTGATCGGGACCCTCCGATCCGATCCAGGTCATCTTGGCGAAGGGAGGCGGCGGCGAACCGCGGCGCCCCCAAGGCTCCGATTGCGGCGCCTGTCGCGGCGCGCACGAAGGTGCGGCGGGTCGTCATGCTCATGGCTTCGACTCCTCCTCCAGAAGACGCCTGCATCGGTAGTCCATCCCCGCCTCCACCGCATGATCATTCCGAACGCTAGCACGAAGAGGAGGCCGCCGGGGTGGAGCGGCGTCAGCGAGTGGCCGCGCTCGCCTGAAACTCCTTCGCGGGGGCCGGCGGGACAACAGGCCCTCGCGTGGGTGCCTCCCCTCGCCGCATCTGCGGCTCGCGCCCATGCCTCGCCTCGTGGCTATGTTGGCGAACCGCCGCCGCCCCGCTCTCCGGATGCCGAACCCCCATGAAATGGTCCACGGTACTCGCCGCCCTGCCGCTCGTTTCGAGTTGCACTCAACAGGCGACTCCCGAGCAGAACCAACTCGAGGCCGCCGTGGAACTGCAAGCCCTTTTGGAGGACGGAGTCGCCCAGGGAATCCCCGGCATTTCGGCGGCGGTCTCGACCCGTGATGGCATCGTCTGGTCGGGCGTGGCGGGCATGGCCGATCTGGCGACCGGCGAGCCGGTCGAGCCGGACGACCTCTTCGGGATCGGGAGCATCACGAAGACCTTCGTGGCGGTCGTGATCCTCCAACTCTCCGAGGAGGGGCTCCTCGATCTCGACGCGACCGCGACTTCAATTCTGGGGCCGGCCATCGAAGGGATCCCTAACGCGGACGTGGCTACGATCGCGCAGCTGCTCAACCACACCGGCGGAGTTCCCAGTTGGGAGGACGACCCGCTGTGGATCCGGGATGGTCGAGGCGCCCCGCTCGAACCGGACGAGATCTGGGGAAAAACCCAGACGCTTCCCTACATCGTGGGTCACGATCCGCTCGACGCCCCAGGGGCCCGGCACAGCTATGCGAACACGAACTACACGCTCCTCGGGATGATCATCGAGGAGATCACGGGCCAGGAGGCCGTCGAGGAAATCCACGGGCGCATCCTCGATCTGCTCGGCCTGGAGGACATCCACCTCGAGGGCTTCGAACCCGTCCCGGCCGAGCAACTGCCGCGTCGCTACCACTGGGCGACCCCGACCTTCCGGGAGGAGGCCGGCGTGAACGCCGCATTCGCGGACGTGCGCCCCGACCTCATCGACGCCAGTGCCTCGAACCTCTCGGTGGAGTGGACCGCGGGCGGCATGGTCGCCTCCGCCACCGACCTGGCGCTGTACGTCGCGGCGCTGCGGGACGGGCGCCTCCTTACGCCGGAGAGCATGGACGTGCTGCTCGACTGGTTTCCGGTCCGCGACGGGCTCGCGGTCGGGCACAACGTCTTCCGCTACGACTACCCGGACGGCCTGGCCCTCGTTGGGCACGGCGGCAGCGTGTTGGGCTTCACGGGGTCGACGTACTGGGTCGAGGGCGCGGACGTGGTCGTCGCTGTCGTGGCCAATGTGGGCACGATGCACTCGGGCGCGGTGCCAGCTTCGGCGGGTTCGGTCGCGCGCGCTCGTTCATTCATCGATGCCGCGATCCGGGTAGCCGGCGGAATCTAGATCGGCACGACGAAGAGACGAGAAGGGCGAGGCGGCGCTGCCCCCCCAGTGCAGGGCCGCCTCCTGGAGGGCTCCTGGTTCCCGGAATCGCCAGGAGGTAGGAACGTTGTGAGAAGGGAAAGGGAAGCATGTAGATGAGGCACGATCGAAAAGCGGACCAGCCGAGACTTCAGGGCCCGGCCCGGGGCGAACGAGCGTCCTTTCCCGTCGCGACCGGTTCGTCGAGGCTGGAGACCGGCACGACGGGCTCGCCTGCGTCCAAGAAGCGGGCAGCCAACTCCGGCATCGGTCGCATGCATACGTCGCGGCGACCGAACCACCGGTAACGGTTGCGGGCGATCAGGGCGTAGACGCCATCCCGGATCGGGCGAGGCACCAGGAGACCGAGTCGGCCGAGACTGAAGGGGAAGCCGAGCGTGCCGCCGATCCGGAGCGCCGCTGCCGACCGAATGTGGACGCCGACCTGGTCGACCAGTACGAAGCTGTCCGGGAGGCTCGAAGGGTCGTCTATGCCGGCATCGCGAAGTACGCATGCAGCGGCTTCGGACTGGAGTGAGGCGAAGCGGAGACGCCCGTCCTCGTCCCGATCCAAAAGCCATTG
>JAYZBT010000171.1:0-4070 GCA_036338615.1 Gemmatimonadota bacterium | reverse complement strand
CCGGAACTCGGCCTCGAGTAGATTCGATGAAAGCAAGACGTCGTACTCAACCAACCGTGACCCCGCCTCCGCCCGCCCGGGTTCGTCGAACGCGATCGCCACGAGGCAGGATGTATCGACGTACGCGGCCTTCAATCGTCGCGCTCTTCCAAGAAGCGCTTCAAGGCTCCCCGCCGCTGCGCCACAGGGCGCAACTCACCTAGCGGTTCGTCCCCGCCGACTAGAATGCCCTCGAGCATGTCGAGGCGCCGCGCGAAGTCGACGGCGACCGCCACACCGTGCTGGCTGACTCCGACCGCGCGCAGTACCATCCTAGTGCCAAAAGGGCCGACCCGTTGTACCCAGCACTGACAAGGGGAGATCGGCAAACGTCTTGCTAACGTTCGCCTCGTCTCTCCGGGGAGGAACGCATGTCTTCTTTGTCCCGTAGCACTTCCCGTCTCCCGCGGAGCCTCGCTCTCGCACTGGCCGCACTGATGACCTTGCCCGTGCTCGGGCTCGCTCAAGATCGCGGCAACCCGTACGGAGAGTGGCGATACCAAAGCGCAGACTCGTGGGGCACGCGCTACTCGCCGGTGGATCAAATCAACGCCGACAACTTCGGCGACCTCGAGGTCGCGTGGGTGTGGCAGGCGAACAACTTCGGTCCCACGGTCGACTACCAATTCAAGTCGACCCCGACCTACATCGATGGGATCCTCTATACCGTGGCAGGCCAGCGCCGCACGGTAGCCGCCATCAACCCCGCAACCGGCGAGACGCTGTGGACGTACCGCGAACCCAATACGACTCGTTGGGAGCGCTCCATGCGGCAGAACTACGGCAAGGGTGTCGCGTACGGAGAGGTCGACGGTCGGGGCGTGATCTTCTACACGTCGCCGGCCTTCTTCCTGCACGCGCTCGACGCGAAGACGGGGCGGCACATCGAGGGCTTCGGCGCCCCGGTACCGCTCGAAGGCTTCCCGCAAACCGGGGTCGTCGACCTGCTCGTCGACCTGCTCGACGACTGGGGTCCCTGGGAAGCTTGGGACCAGCCGTACGATCCGGACTTCGGGATTCCCCGCGCATTGGGCTTCATCACGACCTCATCGCCGCCGATCGTGGTGAACGGCACCGTGGTGGTGGGCAACTCCGCCGAGCAAGGCTACAACCAGACGCGCATCGAGAACGTGCCGGGTGACATCCTCGCCTACGACATCGGTACGGGCGACTTCAAGTGGAAATTCCACGTGATCCCACGACCCGGTGAGGTCGGGCACGACACGTGGTTGAATGACGCTTGGCGGACTACGGGCGATGTCTCTTCGTGGGCGCCGATGTCCGCGGACCAGGAACGGGGGATCGTATACATCCCGACGAATCCGCCCACGATCGATTATTTCGGCGGCTTCCGCCCCGGCGACAACCTGTTCGGCACCAGCGTGATCGCGCTCGATGCCGACACCGGCGAGCGCGTCTGGCACTTCCAGACGGTCCACAACGACCAGTGGAACTACGACATCCCGAACGTGCCGATCATCGTGGACCTGCAGGTAGACGGGAGGCCGGTCTCTGCTGTGGTCCAGACGACCAAGACGGGGATCATCTACGCGTTCGACCGCGAGTCCGGCGAGCCGATCTGGCCGATCGAAGAGGAGGAGGTGCTACAAACCGTCGTGCCCGGCAACTGGACGGCGGCGACGCAGCCCATCCCCACCAAGCCCGAACCGGCCGAACCGCTCGGGCTTCCCGAGGCCGATGTGATCGACTTCACCCCGGAGATGCATGCGGAGGCGCTGGAGATCCTCAGCAGATACAACGTGGGTGGCCCGTTCATGCCGCGGCTCTACGACGATCACAGCACGGGAGTCGAGGACAACATCCGCTGCTACGGTGGATTGAACATCACGAACCCGGCGACGCTCGACCCGTCGACGGGCATCCTCTACATGGCGTCCGCCCGTCGCTGCAGCGGCGGCAGCGTGGCGCTGGGCATCGAGGCGGACGATCCGGCGAACCCGAGGACGACGGGCACGACGATTTCCCAGTGGGTCGCGGGTCCGGGGGGTGGGATGGGTACGGTCCAGGGGCTACCGATCACCAAGCCACCGTACAGCCGCTTATCCGCATTCGACATGAACACGGGCGAACGCATTTGGTGGATACCGATCGGGGACGCGCCTGAAGCGGTTAGAGACCATCCGGCGCTGCAGGGTGTGGACCTCTCACGGATGGGCAGCGGCGCCAACTCGATCCAGATGGTCGCGGGTGACCTGCTTTATGCGACCGAGGGATCGAGTGGGCCGGCGGTTCTCAACGCCTTCGACAAGCGAACCGGCATGCCGGTCGGCGAGGTCGAGCTTCCTTCACCGGGCCAGTACGGCATGATGACCTACATGCACGAGGGCCAGCAACACGTCGTAGTCCAGGTGGGCCGCCCGGGTCGCCTGGTGGCGCTACGTCTACCGAACTAGATCCGCAAACGGGGAGACGGGGGCCCGGCGACCGAGTCGGGCCCTCGCCCCGTTATTTCACCGCTGGTTCACCGCCAGCGCCCCGGCGTATCCCTCGGAATCGATCTGGAGCTCGCCACGCGCGCGGAACCGCTCAAGGGACGAGGGGTCGCGACCGAACATTCGTGACTCCTGCCAGCCCTCATAGCTACGGTACCAGGCTATGCGCAGCATCTGAGCGGTGCCGTCCCGATCGGGCGTCTCACGGAAGAGTCCGATCACTTCGGCTCCGAACGTCGGCTCGAAGGTCTGCCACGCTTCTACGCTGAGCCGGATGACGGTGTTGATGTCCTCCGGAGCGAACGTGCTCACTCTGTGTACGAAGAAACCGGGACGAGATAGTTCGCTCACTCGCTCCGGGCGCACCGTAGACCGGAACGAGCGAGTCCGCACCCGGACTACCTCGTCCAGCACAGTCAGCGCTCGATCCGCGCGACCGCTCGGGGCCTCCACGGACTCATCCGGCCACGCGATCATCACGAGCAGCTCGTTGGGGCCGAGACGCTCGAAGGGCGCGTCGTCCTTGAGGGGGACCTCGTGCCAAACGCCCACCAACAGGCCACCCTGCTCGACGATCCCCGGGAGGACCTGCTCGCGAAACGCCTGTAGAGCGGTCGTCCAGTCGTTCCGCGTGCGCACCTCGGAATACGTGAACACATGTACGGCTGCGGCGGGCGCGTCATCCGGCAGCACAGCGCCATCGGCCCCGCCGGCCTCGGGCTCTCCGGAGCCACATGCGAGCAAGACCGGAAGGACGAGGCACGGCCACTGTAGCCGGGGACGACCCGGAGGAGGATGGAACAGGGCAAACCTCCTGGAAACGGTGTCTCCCCAATCGAGTTCAGGGGCGTTCGAGACAGCTTGCGAGAGCAATGTGCCTACGGCCAGGCGGGTGCGCGAGGCCTGCCCCCGGTCCCGAGCCTTGCCATCTCCGGGGGCCCCGCTCTACCGTGCCTCTTGTCGGAGGCGCGCCCAACCACGCGGCCCGGCCCGAGGTGACCATGACCCACTCCGCCGTTGATCTGAGTCCGACCGACACGTTCGAACTCTCCGCCGCGAGCGTGCGCGTCCTGCTCGTATCCCGCGAAAGCGCCGTGCGTCGCATCTTCACCGGTGGTGCGCTGACGCTCCTAGCTGGCCCAACCCTGTTCCTCGCTGGCTTCTTGGTCGACACCAACCTGCAGCCCCTTGGCATCTTCGCGATGCTGGCTAGCATCGCGCTTGCCGGGACCGGACTGACCTTGATCGGGCTGGCAGCGAAGCACCTGCTGCGCTTCGGGGGGCCGTTCGCCTCCATGCTCTTGACCGCGCTCGGTGGCTTCGGGGCCAGTGTTCTAGCGTTGCTCTCCTCAATGGTTCTTCAAGGGTTCGTCTCCGCCGGCACGGCGCTGGAGACGCTGAGCAACTTAGCCGGGATGGGCCTGCTCTTCTTCACGGTCATGTTCGTGCTCGTCGTCATCGGGGGACTGATGCGCTGGGCCGTGGGAGCTCCAGGGAAGAGCGAGTCGTAGAAGTTTCCATCGCCCTCCCGCGATGCGCATTCTGTAGACCTCCAGCCCCCGCACCTCGCCGAGTCGG
>JAYZBT010000170.1:0-7750 GCA_036338615.1 Gemmatimonadota bacterium | reverse complement strand
AGCAACGAGCGTGATGCCGATTAGTGCCGGGACGATCGCGGGCATTATTCAACCAAGATCTGAAGTGGACACCCCGGGGTTTCCAACCCTCACCTGAGGGTGGGAGGCCCCCAACGTCGGTCGCCTACAGGCAACCGGGCGGCAATGTAGGGTAAAAAGCCGCTCCCGACAGCCCTCCCCCTATAACGAAATCCGCTAAGGACTACGCGCCCCAGATCGCGGGCAAACGATCGAAGAACCAAATCGTAGCCAAGGCCCCCAAAGCGTATCCCACGAGAGGCTTGAGCTTGGGCACGCGCTGGCGCAACGTCCCCCGCGTGAGCCGGTACACCGCAAGGAGCGCCACCACGAACGCAAGCTGTCCGGCCTCGACGCCCAGATTGAAGAACAGGAGCGCCAGCGGGACGGCCCTCTCCGGTAGGCCGATCTCACCGAGAGCGCCGGCGAAGCCCAAACCATGCAGGAGCCCGAACACGAAGGCCACCAGCCACGGCTTGCGATGCGTCAGATGCACGATGCCACGGTCGGCCACGACGATCTCCCGTGCGAGCAACACGATGGAGAGCGCGATCGCGGCCTCGATCGGAGCACGGTGAATCGGAATGAAGCCGAGCACCGAAGCACCGAGCGTAACGCTGTGGGCTACGGTGAACGCCGTGATCGTCTTGACCAACGGGCCGAACCCTCGGACGAGCAGCATCAGCCCGAGCACGAAAAGCAGGTGGTCGACTCCAAGTAGAATGTGCTCGGCTCCGAGCGCGAAGTACGTCCCGGCTAAGCGCAGGCCAGATCCACCTCCCGAGCGCAAGGCGCCGAGAGCGACCGGGACCATGCCGCGCCCGCCGCGGAAGTAACCCGAAGCAGAAGACCCATCGGCCCAGCGCGCGAGCACCACAACGCCCGCCAGCGACCAGGGAAGCGTCAGCACGTCGCCTCCGTCGAGCGGGCTTTCGCACTCGAAGACGAAGCCCGACGCCACTTGAACGTCGACATCTTCCGGGGCCACGGGCGTGCATCGAGCCGGAAGTACCGCGCGCGGGTCCGCGATGCGCGGGACTTTGGCGTCGACGACGGAGAGCAGGTAGCGCCCCTCGCCGATCTGGTCCAAGAAGACGCGCGCGACCGAGGTCACATCGACGTCGTGTGCCGATACGGGCGACGCCGTCAACAAGCTGCAAGCCAGGACGGCAAGACAGCATGAGGCCTTCACGGTCGGTCCCGACTGCTTTCGACGACGACGGTGTAGCGGGCGCGCAACTCTGAGACGGCGGCGGAGAGCCGTTGGTCCTCGTTTTCGGCGATCCAGTCGTTCCGCACGATGTCCCGCACCTGGGCGAGCGGTCGCGTCTCCGAGGCGAATCGCTGCTTGACCCGGAACCAGTGCTGCCCGCGCACGCTGAGGTACGCTTGAACCCAAGCGCCCTCATCGGCTGCGAAGATCACATCGGCACCCACGCTTCCGAACAGCAGAACGAGATCGTTGAGGTCGAGTCTCGGCATCACGCGATGGCCAACGATCGAGGCCTCGGGAAGCTCTTCCGGCTCCAAGCCTTCGTGGAGCGCTCGAGGGAACTCTTCCCCTGCGGCCACCACGAGCTCATCGACCGTAACCGCCGGCGCCCTCACGTACCATTCGAGCTTGGCCGCGTAGTACGCCGCGAGCTCGTCTTCGCTCGGCTGAATGACGTCGCCGCTCAAGACGTGCAGCATCTTCTGCACGAGGATGTCATCGATGCGCTCGTCCGCCCCGAGCCCGAGTGCCTGAGCCTCGCGCACCAACACGCGCTCGTCGATATACCGTTGCTCGACCAGCCGTCGTTCCTCCTCGGTAAGCGGTGCGTCCTGTCCCACCTCGACCTGGAGAATCCGCCACTCGATCTCCTCCTGGCTCACCTCGATGACATCGTCCCCAGGGCCGAACAACGAGCCCACCGCGAAAAGTGCGGCTGTGAGGACCACGAAGTGGAACAGGGGCTCGCGAACGACCGCCCTCAGGGTCGGCTTCATGCCGTTCTCAGCGCGACGGGTCGGGCGGGAAGCATCTCTAGTTTCCGCTACCGCCCCCCGAGGCCAGGGCGACCTCGGCTCGATCGCGGGACGTGGGCCAGCCACGTCGATCTGGAGACAGGTCAGCCGGTCGGGACCGGAGTCGCTGAC
This sequence comes from Gemmatimonadota bacterium, assembly GCA_036338615.1. Classification (GTDB taxonomy): domain Bacteria; phylum Gemmatimonadota; class Gemmatimonadetes; order Longimicrobiales; family Gaopeijiaceae; genus UBA1138. The sequence goes on along the minus strand of JAYZBT010000170.1, from coordinate 5,593 downwards.
GGTAGCGGGACGAGGTGCCGAACGCGAGCCAATTCTCTCCGTTGGTCTCGTCTGCCATCGCCACATCGTCGACGAGCATCCTCCCGGGGGCTTCGGGAGCCGGATCCTCGCATCCTGCGAAGGCGACCAGCAGGGCGGCGACAACAGCGACGCGTAGGTGATTGGCTCGGCACATGGGTCACTCCAGCGAGGGGAGCCCGAACGGCCCGCTCAAGCTACGCGCGCCTCCAGGGGCCCGCACCTGACCACTGGCTACCGAAGCCTACCGCGTTACGCGCACCCGCACATAACCGTTGGTCCAGCAGCACTGGTCGTTCGAGGCGCTGTCCACCGCGCGAAAGTTATCCACCTGAGCGCGCATGATATACTCACCGGGCTCGGAGAACGTCACGATCACGCTGGCTTCGCCGTGCCCTTCCACCAGAAGAATGCTTTGCGGCCCGGGAGAATTGTTGTTCCTCGCAATGGCGCGACGACCGGCGGCGCTCGCGGAATCCACTACCACCTCGGGCTCGGGTAGCGGATTGGACTCATGCCGTGTGAACTCGACGTCCCCGGGGCTCTGGTATCTGGACCACACCACCCGAAGCGGAATGGCGTTCACGAATCGGTAATCGTCGGGATCCCGCTCCGACGGGTCCCTCGTATTGATCGAAAGCACGACGGGTGACCCGACGGTCGTGGTCGGCGTAGTTTCCGCAACGATGCCTCGCGGGCCCCTGCCTTGCCGGCTGCTCGACTCGAACCAGACGAGCGGGTGGAGCGACCCCTGGGGCCGGAGTTTCCAGTCCAACTCATACGCGATGGCGTTGGTCCGGCCCGGCACCCGCATGACCTCGCCGTCCGCCTGGTGGTTGCGAAGGCTCCACCACACATCCTCGTCCACCCTGTCCGCTGGCAGCGTCACCGAAAACACGCCCCGCTGCCGGCCCGGAAGAAACGTCGTGGGCTGCATCCCGTCGAACTCGGCCACGTCGAGGCGGTTGTCGTCTCCCACCGGGATCATCACCGTCACGTCCCGATTCAGGTTCAGGTACCCGAAGGCGACGGTATACGTCCCGTCCTCGTTCGCGTACCAACCCTCCATGAACGGAATGACGTTCTGTTGCCCACCCGATGGTGGCGGCGGCTGCAGGGGCAAGCGTCCATCCGCCGCCGCCTGCGCCCGAAGCGCTGCGGGACCGGCGACGACGACGCACAGGAGTAGCGCGAGCGACGCTCTCCCAACCATCAGGAGATGACCTTGGCTTTCTCCTTTCGCTCCTCGACCATCCTCTCGTACCCCTCGTCGTCGAGGTGCGTCACCGCCATCCAAAAGTGTGACATCTCGTCCGCGGTCCGACTTCCATAGTCGACCCACTGGTCCGGATCGGGGTTGTTGGGGTTGGCCGAGGTGTTGTCGAACCACTGCTTCATCACCAGTACCGCCCCGGTCGGGACCAGGGGGGCCACATCATCCTCGTAAATATGACTCTGGTGCCAGACCGCGCTCCAGTTGGAAACCATGCTGATCACCTCGGTACGGCCCGTCTCCGGATAGAAGATCTCGAGGGACGCGGCCCGCAGCCGTAAGTGGCCGTGAGGCTGGAAGCTGTCGACCCGTACCGGATGGTCGAACGAGCGCAGTCCCTGGGTCATCTCGAACCCGTTCGGGGGCAGCAGCATGTCGTGCTGGCCTTCCATGAACATGTAGCTGACCAGGTCCTGCTTGTACTCGTAGTCGTAGTCCTCCGGGTGCAGCCAGATGCCCAACTCCACGACGTTGTCCGGGATCACGGCGTCCGCCGCCAACGTGCCGAGCCCGCCGGGATACATGTGGATGTCCCAGCGGACCCAAGCGTCCGCCGGAAGCGTTCGGCACACGCCCTCGGGAATCACCTCGCCAAGCTTGCCCATGGCGTATTCGGTCGCGCGATCCCCCGTCCCGACGAAGGAACCGTCCTCCTGCATCCTCATGAAGGTCGAGTTGGCGTGGTGGACCACACCTTTGGCGTCCCCCGAAGGCTTCACTTGAAGCGCTTTTATGCAGCGATCGCTGTCGATCCCGATGGGAGCGAGGGGGCGGTGCCACAGGTCGAGCCCTCTGGCCGGCACGTCGATGGGGCTCGAAGGGACGACCAAGTCCGGCGCACCGAAGTCCGGCGTGAGCGCCCAGTCGTCGGTGTCCGGTAAGTCGGCGGGCGGCGGCATGTCGTCCGGATCGCCCATGAGCGCACCCTGATCAACCCATTCCACGATGGTATTGATGTCTTCGTCGGAGAGACGCCAGTCGTGCTTGAGCTCCTGGATGCCGATGTCGTGGTCGTAGTAGTAGGGCGGCATCAGGCGGTTGGCGACCTGACGGCGGATACGCCGCGCATACCGCTTCGCGTCCTCGTAGTCCACCAGGTCGATGGGACCGATGCCACCGGGCCGATGACAGACCGTGCAGTTCTTCTGGATGATGCTCGCCACGTCCTTGGCGTAGGTCACGTCCACGTCGACCCCGTCCGCCGAGGCGAAGGTGGCTTGAGCGGCCGCGCCACCTTGTAGAGCGAAGGTCGCAATGAGGGCGAGAGTGGCGGCTCCCATCCAGGACGCGCCCGAACGTGCGCTGCGAGTCTGCAGATCCATGATGATCCTCTCCGGTCTACTCAGGTGTCCGTCATATGCGGCCTGCCTGAGGAATGACACTCGCTGGAATCTACGTGCCGATCCGGCGGGATGGCAATTTGCTCGAACCAGTCCCGCCCACTACATCCTGAACAGGTAGCTCATCTTGATGAAGAGACCTTCTTCGATCGGGTTCATCGTCGAGAGCCGGTAACTCCTCTCGCCCTCCATGAACCTGCTGAAACCAACGTAGAAGATCGTCCCGGGAGAGGGCTCGTACTGAAGCAGAAGCTGGCCCTGGAACTCGCCCGTCGAGCCGGCGCCCCGCGGCTGTCCGAAGATCGCGACGGACTTGCCGGTGGTCGGGTCCTTTAGGGCCTCGCGCTCATCGAGCTCATACTGAGCGGTCACTCGGAGCATGAGCGCTTTGTTGAAGAGGTACTGCGCTCGCAGGTTTGACACGTGAACCGTGGCGTAGATTTCACTGTTGATTGGCGTGACCGTCCTCGCCACCGTGATCACCTCCGTGCCCAGCCCGGAGACGTCCTGCACCAGATAAGCGGACTCGCTCGCCCGCCGCCAGATTTTAGAGTAAGCATAGTTGAGGGAGAGCTGCAGTCGATCCGTGGGATTCCACTGAACGTCCGGTCGCAACTGCACCTGGAATCCGCGCGAGGCCTCCGCGAAAATCGGCGTCTCCCCTAGCATGAAGATCCCGTTGATGCTGAACGCGTTATTGATCCGCATGCGAGGGAACATCATCAGGCCCTTCAGATTGGTGAGCGCCTCGGGCGTCGTGAACGCACTCTGGGAACCGTCCACCTCTACAACCGTGTGGTTCGCGTACCGCTCCGGCTGGAAGCTGAAGTAGCCGTTCCTGAGCATGAAGGTGACCGAGCGCCCGCCCCTGAACGTGAAGCTGGGGAAGATCTGGAGCTCGTGCTCGAACGGTCCGGATCCGTCCCAGAAGGCGTCGTGCCCGAAGAAATTCGTACTCGAAACGCTCACCGACGTCCGCTCCAAGACGGCACCCGGGTGTCCGAAGCTGGTGAAGGACATCCTCCCATCCACCTGCGTGTCGCCGGCCCTGGTGATGAAACCGGTGCGAGCTCGAAAGTCCGGATGAATGTCGGTAAAGTCCAAGTTCCAGGAGAACGACCGGCCGGTCCGGGCAAGCGACGCCGAGACCAAGGGCTTCAGCCCCGTGTGAGCCGCGTCGTTCTCCGTGCGGTCGAGGCTCCCCGCCAGCTGCGTGGTCAGCGTGTACCGACCACCGAGCAAGAGACGCACGTCACCCGACAAAACCCGGTTGAAGGCACCGGACCCGTCGGTCAGGATCCGGTCGGTGTACAGGAGACCGACCGTCGATCCGCTGCCAACGTCGCGGCGGGCCCGCAGCAGATTGAAGGCCGCGTTCCCGCTCGCATCGAGGATGGACGAGGGGCTCTCGTCGAGCGCGCTTATGTACCCCACGTTGAAGCGCCCGACCTTCCCAGTGAGCTTCACGCCGCCGATGGGATCCAGGATCTGCCGCGTGTACACGAGCCGCTGGGGCGTGCCGAAGATTTCGGCGCCCTCCAGGAAGAACGCCCGCTTCTCCGGGAAGAAGAGCGCGAAGCGTTCGTTGACCGTGATCTGGCTGACGTCCGCCTCGACCTGGGAGAAGTCGGGATTGTAGGTTCCGTCCAGAACGATGTTGGGCGTCACGCCGACGCGGCCATTGAAACCGAAGTCACCCTCGGGGTCATCGCGTACGAATGTTCCGGTGTCGTCGGTACCCGCCCGGAGCCCCGTCACGACCGGGTTGAATTCCACGAGGCGGCGCGGGTGGATGTCGCGGAGCCCCACCAGCCTCCCGCTCTGGGCCAAGGAGCTCGAGACCTCTCTCGTGACCGGCGCCCACGACTGCCGAAACCTGCTGCGTTTCACTTCCCGCTCGACCTGGATCCCCCAGGTCTGCACGGGAACCTCTCGGAAGCGTAGCGAGACGTAGGGAATTCGGACTTCCGCGGTCCAACCCTCGCTGTCCACCCGTCCGTTCGACTCCCAGATGAAGTCTGGGTTGGAGTCCACGCGGAAGATGAAGCTCCCGCCACTGAAGCCCCCGCCACCGCCGCCACCGCTTCGACCGCCGCCGCGGCCGCCGAAGCCGCCCGAACTGCCCTCGTTGATGAAGCCGTCGGCCTGCAGACCCAGCGGGTTGACGCCGAACGCATACGCCTGACGCTGATCGTCGAAGGTGTCCAAAATGATCCGGACGAAGTCGTCGCTGAACGTGACCCGGTCGCGTTCCCCGAAACGTGCGAGAATCAGCTCGGGCTCCGTGTCATACGCCCGAATCCCGAAGTAGATGGCTTCCTCGGTATAGAAGACCCGGACCTCGGTTTGTTGCGACGCCTCGATTCCCTCAACCGGCATATACTGCGAGAAACCAGCCAGGATCGCCGCCTCACCCCACGCGGCCTCATCCAGCGCACCGTCCACGCTGATGCCCGCGTCGACGAGCTTCGGCGGTGCTACCTCCAGCTGGCCCATGCGCCCGCTGTACCGAACCGAGTCGGGCGCGGCGTTCAGCAGGGCGACGAGTGCGAGGGCCTTGAGCATCTAGCAGCAGTAGTTTGTCGAGCGTGAGTCCGGCGAGCCACGATAAAGACACGCCGTCCCGTGAAGATGCTCGAAGGGTCCTTTCAAGGAAGAGGCGCCGGCGCCGGGGAGGCCCCAGCGGCCCAATTGTCAGGGACTTGTGAGGAGCCCCCATCACACGCAGGGCCTCCGCAATTCCCTACCATGGGTAGTCATGCGGGCCAACGGGGCGCACCGGGGGTGGGATTGGATGACACGCAAGACCGAGAATCCGGGTCTGCACGGCACGCCTCTGTCCGACTGCGCTTGCGCGCGACGCCACGCCCTTGAATCAATTGGGCCGCCGGATGACGTCGTTTCGCATCTCACGACCGTAGCTGGAGGGGCAATGTTACGGACCTTGGTCATCGTCATGCTC
>JAYZBT010000169.1:0-15292 GCA_036338615.1 Gemmatimonadota bacterium | reverse complement strand
CAGTACACTTCCCACACCCCTGGAGTCGCAACCTCGACCGAGTGACCTTCCGGGTCTCTGAAGTAGAGGCTCGTGCCACCGCGATCCCACGTCACTTCGCTTTCGATCTCGACTCCGTTGTCGGCGAGGTGGGCCCGCCACAGATCCAGATCCGCTGCCGCGACCGCAAACGCGAAGTGCGCCGGACCCTCGCCGGCATGAGGTGGAATTCGACCACCGGGGAACGAGGCACCTGCCGTCGTCGCACCTCGCCGAAAGAGGAGCAGCACCGTTCCTTCCCCCACGTCCAGGGCCACCAATCGGTCTCCTCTCGACATCGCATTGAGCCCCATGACGCGCTCGTAGAAGCGGGTCGACTCCTCGAGATCGTCGACGTAGAGGGACGTCTCGAGGACGCGCTTGATCCGCGGCACCGATCCAGGCGGGAGGGACTCGAATCGGGTCATGATCAGCTCAGAAGTCGAAGTCGATCGTGCCGCCGCCCCGTTGCTGCTCGGTAACCGACCGTTCGAGCCATGTCCCGCGGTCCGGGTCCCCAACCCGGACGACCCGAGTGCCGGGGCCGAATACCGGTGGCCGGAACTCCGGGCCGAGCGAGCGTCGAACGGATGAAAGCCGGCCGTCCTCGGTCCTCACCTCGATGATCGGGTCGTCGAGTCCGCGAACGCGAACGAGGGGAAGGAAGCCCACGGGTGTGCGGCCGTCTCCGCTGTCACGGCTCACCTCGACCGGCCATCCCTCGTACTGACCCGCTGCCTCTGCGCCGGGCCCCGCTGCAGGGTCGACGTGGCGAGGCCAGCACTCGATGCTGATGCGTTCCCTCGTTTTGTCGAACGTGACGATGCCGTAGCCGGTGACGCGATCTCGTAGAATGCTCGGCTCCAGCCCGGTTGCCCTCGGATTTGCGGCGGCGGTCACGGTGATACGGTTTCCGAAGCCATCGAAGAAGTCTCCGGCATACTCGGGGCCGTCCTCGGGCGACGCTTCCCGAGACGCTGCGGGCGGCCACCAGCGGCGCGGCCAGATATTGTTCAGCGCCGGGCCGGTGAAACTGTAGCCCGCATCTCCGAACGCGTCGATTCCGTGCCGGACGACCGTCGCCAAGTGCTGATCACCCGCGATATGAAACGCTGAGCAGCGGCGCAGGAGGCGCAGGACTTCGTCCCGGCGCGCCTGGGGCCATCCGTTCGAGTCCATGTCGACAGCGAGCTTGTCACCCAAGACGTAGCGGCCCGGCTCGGGCATCGGAAGGCCGGGCAGGACAGCTCCGCTCATGGCCTGTTCGGGAATGGTGTGTACGGCGGCGAAGTTCGTCTGGGAGAGCACCACCTTCATGTAGGACGGGCCGCTCCAGTCTTCCACCCATTCCTCGAGGAAAGCCATCTGACGCTCGCCCAGTAGGGACGCATCGGGGAGGTCGCGGTGCTGCCGAACGTCGAAGTCGGGGTTCTGAATCCAGCCGTTGAGCACCTGGGCGTCCTCGGGCAGGACGTTCGCTGGAGCCGACTTGAACTTGCGATCCTCCAGGATCGCGAAGCTCACGCCGCCATAAACCCACCCCGTATAGTAGACGCCGATGCCCTGATCCACCGGGGTCGGGTCATGCGCGTCGGGCAGGTGGCTGGTTTGCGCCATCTGGACGGCGTTGACCCACACGGCGGACATCTTGTACCCGCCCTGGTCCTGTGCGACGGCGCCCCAGCCCTCGTCCGTTGGCGCCGCCTTGCCGCCCTCGCCCCACACGTTCCCGTGGTAGACGTCGTGATCGTCGGGAATGAACGCAGCCGGGACGCGCCGGAAGATCTCTCGGTACGACCAGCCGAACATGTACCACTTATGGAGCATGTCCAGCGTGGCTTCCTCGAGGGAGTCGGTCTGAATCCCGAAGCCACCGGATCCCTCGTAGAACTGGTCACCCAGGAACAACGCCAGGTCCGGCTCGTGGACGGAGACGTGGCGCACAACCTCGCCGTCCGGAAAGCCGTGGTCGGCGTTGCAGCTGAAGACCGCGGCCCTCAATGGCTCGGCAATGGTCGGCTCGGCAGCCACCGTGCCGGCGTATCGGTACTCGGCCTGGCCGCTCGCCAGTGGGACAGCGATCCTCACGCGGTACTCCACCGCACGACCGGGATTCCACTCCGGGACCCGGAATCGCGCCGTGCGAGAGAGCGGGTCGATCGCCGCGGAGCCGACAACGCTCCATGCGCGGCCCTCGACGCCGTTCCCGGCCCCCTCTTCGGGGCGGATCTCGAGGGTGGCGCGGACGTCGGGAATCAGGTCGATCGGCGCGAGCTGCGCGGTGAGCTTCAGTGTACGTCGATGGAGGGTATACTGCGCGAACATGATGGGACCGAACACGCGAGTCGGATCACCTGAGATACCGGGGCCCTCGATGGACCAGTCCGCGAACCCGAATGCCGGTCCCGACCCGTCCGCCTGCTCGAAGTGACTGAGGAGCGCGAGGCCACCCAGCAGATCTTCCGGGTCGAGGTCGTCCCGAAGAAGCTGGGCCAGGACCGGTCCGTCTTCGCGGGTCCTCGCGGTCACCTCCAGAACGCTTCGCCGACCCGCGCCCGTCGCCCGCAGGTGCAGATGTAGCGGCGCCGAAAGGGGGAGCCTCGTGGCCGAGCGCACGTCGCCTATGAAGAGCGCGCCTGCGCCGTCCACCCCAACGTCGAGGCCTGTCCCGTGCACAGCGGCGGAGCGGTAGTCGTCGAAGCGTCCCTTTGTGCCGACCCGGAACCCCGCCCGAGCCGTGGCGACCGTCCCGCGCCCGAGCGGTGAGGGGTCGACCGTGACCCGAGACTCGAAGCCCTCGCCCTCCGCCCGATGCGTCAGGCAATACAGCGTGCGATCCGGGGCCCTCGTTCGGCACTCGAGCGATCCTTCGCGCACACCCCAATCCTGGAGCCGGTTGCCCCAGTACTCCGGTCCGGCCCAGCGCATGTTCGGCCACTCGTGCCACTTGCTCACGAAGGAGCTCGTCTGCGCCGATGCGTCACTCGGGTCGAGAAGTCGCCCCGTGCCCACCGCGGCCAGCAACATGAGCTTGAGGCTCTCGCGTCGATCCATCAGCTCACCTCTGAGGTGAATAGGTGGGATTCGGCTCGGTCGGAATGAACGCGCCGGTCTCACGCCACCATCGGCGCAGTCCGTCCTGGAGTTCGTTCGTCAGCTCGGGCATGTCGAGCACCAAGTCCCTCGACTCCGATTCGTCGCCTGCCAGGTCGTAAAGCTCCCAGCGGTCGTCCTCGAAGAAGTGGAGCAACTTGTGGTGCCCCCGCCGGATCGCGCTCACGGGCGTCGTTCTCCACGGGCCCGCCACGGATCGGTCCGCCTGCAAGTAGGCCGGGAAGTGCCAGAAAAGATCTCGCGCGGGGAGCTCTCCGGTGCCCTCGATTACCGGCACGAGGCTCATGCCGTCCAGTGGTTGGCCGACTCCGGTCGTCGCTCCCGCCAGCTCCATCAGGGTCGGGTAAAAGTCGATGCCGATGGCGGGCGTGTCCGTCACCGAGCCGGGAGCGACATGGCCAGGCCAGCGCACGAGCAACGGCACGCGCAGACCCCCTTCGTAGAGCATCCCCTTCGACCCCCTCAGTGGGGCCATCGAAGTTACTGGGCCGAAGCCCCCATTGTCGGAGTAGAAGATGACCACGGTGTTCTCCGTGAGGCCCAATCGGTCCAAGGTGGTGATCAGCCGGCCTACGCCGTCGTCGACGCTCTGCACCATAGCCGCATACGCTGGGTTTCCCTGTCCATCGGCAGGAGGCTTGTCCTGATAACGCTCGATGAGGTCGGCCTTACCCTGGATCGGGGTATGGACGCTGTAGTGCGACAAGTAGAGGAAGAAGGGCTCGCCGCTGTGCTGCTCGAGGAAGCGGATGCTCTCGTCGACGAGCCGGTCCGCGAGGTATTCGCCCTCGACGCCCTGCTCGAGGTCCCGGAGGTAGCGGTCGCCCGTCTCATAGGGATAGAAGTAGCCAGGGGGGCTACCCTGCTGATCTCCGGCAATCGACCACGCGAAGCCTTGGTCCTTCGGCAAAGATCCGTCACTCCCCAGATGCCACTTGCCGATATGCGCCGATACGTACCCGGCACGCGAAAGCGCCTCCGCGATCGTCTCCACATCGAGCCTCAGAACTGTCTCGTTCGCCACCGGGACCAAGGCGCGCAACTCCTCGCGCCCGCGCTGGGCCGATCCGACCGTATAGATGCCCGTACGGGGAGCGTACATCCCCGAGAGGAGTGCGGCCCGGCTGGGTGCGCAGTTGGGTGCATTCGCGTAGGCGTTCGTGAAGCGCATACCCTCGGACGCCAGTCGATCGATGTTGGGCGTCTCGTAGTAGCGGCTGCCCTGCACGCTCAGGTCCCGCCACCCCAGATCGTCGGCATAGATGAGGACGATGTTGGGGGGCGGCGCGCGCTCCGGAGCGGAACAAGCGCTACAGAGAAGCACCGCGCAGAGAACGCCGAGCCGAGAAGGCGCCATCTAAACGCCTCGCTCATGCGGACAAACCCGGTCACGCCGGTACATGCGAACGCCGAACATGGTAGAGGCGCTCAGCGCGAGGAAGACTCTGACGGGTCCAAACATGAGAATCGTAGACTAAGATGTGGGGGCCGGGAGAGCACCTCGCGGCCCAGACTCGCTCAGGTCCGAGTGGCAACCCGTCGGAAGGTAATGGCAGCGATCAGCCCCACCACTCCGAAGGCCGCGACCGCCCAAAAGAAGTGCTGGTGGCCGGGCACGCCCGGTGCGTTGTCCAGCAGGACACCCATCAAGGGACCCATGAAGACGTCCGGCGTGAACCCGACCAGGGACACCACACCGATCGCGCTGCCGGTGAACGCGAGCGGCACACGGCCTTCCGCCAGCAGCGCGAAATAGACTCCCCTGACGGCGTAGAAACCGACGCTCGTAGCGACCATGGTCGAGATGAGCATCCATGCAACCCCAGGAATCAGCGTTCCGGAGGCAATCAGCACACTTCCGACGACGTGGATGGCGAACCCCCAAACGATGACTCTCGAGGAATCGACCCGGTCCGCCAGATAGCCTGCGCCGACAGCCACGACCGCACGCGTCCAGAACGACAGTGTGCCAATACCTGCGGCGGCTACGTCGTCGAAGCCGAGCGCGTCGTGTGCCAGAAGGGAGAAGTCGTCCGTGGCCTTATAGCCCACATAGGCACAGACGACGATCACCGCCTGCAACCAGACGGTCGGCATCCGGAACGATCCGCGCAGACCATCGAGTGAGAGCTTGGGCCGATGCTCGCGGTCATCCTGAGGAGCGATGTCCGGAACGACCAGCCAGACGAAAAGTGCGATGCTCAGGGTCAGGCCGGTGAAGACCCAAATGACGACCCGGAACGCATCAGCGCGCTGCTCGGGCGTGGCCGACGCGGCGTCCGTGGGCAGTAGCGCCGCGAAGACGACGACAGTCGCCGACGCGATGATCGCCGCCAGTAGGCCCCTGCCACCGTCGAGTAGGCCGTACGCCCGCCCTTGCGCAGAAACGCCCCCCCACTCGCGGGTCGCACGCAGCATCGCGGCCCAGAACGGGAGGATCGTGGTAAGCCCCCAGATCGCCCACAGCGTGTTCATGCCCTTGGGGGACAGGACCCCGGCCAGGGCGACTCCTCCTAGACCGGTCGCCAACAACGCGGCGGACATGAGCCGCCGAGCCGAAAATCGGTCCGCGAGCGGCCCCCCTGCGAAGTACGCCGCCATTGCGACGATGCCGTAGAACGAGAACGCCGTGCCGAGCTGGAGGTTCGTGATCCCGAAAACGTCGAGCAACGTCGGGCGAAAAACACGGGCCAAGACGAAAGGGAGCAGGAACACCGCCTCGCCCGCGGCGATGAGCGCCACGATGATCATCGCGCGGCGCCCCGTGGAGGCTTCGGTTCCTGTTCGATTCATCGATTCAGGGCTGCGTTCAGGTGGGGGCTCGCTAGGCGCTTTCGCCTAAGATGGGGCTTGCTTCAGGCAGTCGCGAATGGGCTATCGCTCGCGGCCGGGGGCTGAACCGGGCACCAGCTCGAGGATCGCGCCGAGTCCTTCCACCGGCGGGGCAAACGACCGCTGCCCGGGATCCACGGAGACCGACCAGGTGGCTCCTACGGTGAGCAGCAGCGCGCATACAACGGCGACCGCACCGACGAGATCTCGCTCGCTGACGCCAACCCCCCCCACGAGCGCCGCTAGAGCGACGGCGAAGACGCTGGCAAACGCGATTGCCGCATGAAGGGCCGCCGGAGAGAGCGTGTGCCGCTCGCGAACGTCGATAGGGAGGCGTCCATGCGTGCTAACTACGGCCCAGCAGACGAGTTTGCCAGGTGCCCGCGGGATTGTTGGGGCAGTGTCACGCACGATCTTTCGAAGGCGCTGGGTGCATCCCATTGTGAAGGCTCCGTGCCGTTCCCCCGCCTAGAGGAGCACATCAATGAAACACACATGGCCATTCATTCGGGGTGTGGTTGCGGGGTTCGCCTCGCTCGTGTTCTTCGGCGCGCCCGCTACGGCGCAATACGGGGCGCTCAACGGAGAATGGCGGAGTTACGGCGGTGACGTGGGCGGCACGAAGTACTCGCCCCTCGATCAAATAGACGCCACCAATTTCAGCCTGCTCGGGCAGGCTTGGAGTTGGACGACGGTCGATGCCATGCTGAGCACCGAATTAGCAGGGGGCGAGTGGACCTCCAGTTCTGCGAACATCTTCGACGCTCTCCAGGACCTGACGCCCGAGTTGTGGCGTAGCGATGCACACCCGCTCATCGACAACCTGAAAGCGACCCCCTTGATGGCGGGAGGCCGCCTCTTCCTCGTCACGCCACTGTCGGTCGGCGTGTCCATCGATGCAAAGACCGGCGAGCCGCTCTGGATCTATAACCCCAAGAGCTACGAAGACGGCACCACGTCGATGACGGTCATCTACAATCAACGCGGGGTGGCGTACTGGACCGACGGAGCCGACGACGAGCGAGTCTTCTGGGGGACCGGCAACGGGTATCTCATTTGCGTGGACGCCAGGACGGGACGGCCCTGTGCGGACTTCGGGGTGGACGGGCGCGTGGACCTGACGAGCACGGTTCCCAGAGCGCCACGCGGAGACCGAGACTACCTCAACGCTCTGCTCTACTCGGTGCAATCGGCACCGTTGGTAATCCGAAACGTGATCGTTACGCCCGTGTCGATCGCGGATCGCCGCATAACCAAAGAGGCGGTCCCCGGCTGGATACGCGGCTGGGACGTGCGCACGGGCGAGGAGCGCTGGTCCTTCCACACCGTCCCCCTGGCGGGAGAACTCGGGGTCGACACCTGGGAGGACGGCTCCTGGGAGTACTCGGGCAACACCAATGTCTGGAGCACCTACAGCGCGGACGAGGAACTGGGGCTGCTCTACGCCCCGACGGGTACCGCGACGAACGACTTCTACGGAGGCCATCGCCTGGGGTCCAATCTGTTTTCGGAGTCGCTGATCGCCATCGACGCCGAGACGGGGCAACGGGTCTGGCACTTTCAGGCGGTCCATCACGGTCTGTGGGACTACGACTTCCCCACGCACCCGAACCTCATCGACTTGAACGTTGACGGCAGGGAGATCAAAGCGATCGCTCAGATCTCCAAGCAGGGCTTCACCTATGTGTTCGACCGAGCGACGGGCGAACCCGTTTGGCCGATCGAAGAGCGACCCGTTGATACCGAAACCAACGTGCCGGGCGAGGTGGTCTGGCCGACACAACCCTTCCCCACGAAACCCGCACCCTTCGAGTATCAAGGTGTGTCGATCGACGACTTGATCGACTTCACGCCGGAGCTTCGGCAGCAGGCCATCGAGGCCATCGCCCCCTTCCGGTGGGGCCCCCTCTTCGAGCCGATCTCGCTGCACGAGGACGGCGGCACCCAAGGCACGATCCTCCGGCCCGGGACCGGAGGCGGCGCGAGCTGGCCCGGCTCGGCCGTGGACCCGGAGACGGGCATCCTGTATGTGCCCTCGCGGTCGTCTTTTCAGATGATCCACCTGTACGACCCGCGGGAGGTCTTCGGCGACGAAGCGACCGCGCGCTACACACACGGCGGCCAAGGCGGGGCGCCCCGCTTGCCCAGCGGCCTCCCGCTGTTCAAGCCGCCCTATTCGAGGATCACGGCGATCGATCTCAATACGGGAGAGCATCTCTGGATGCAGCCGCTCGGAAATGGGGACGACGTCCGAGACCATGAGCTGTTACGGGATCTGGACCTCCCGCCCCTCGGGGACAGGGTGGTACGCGCGGGCGGACCGGTGCTCACCAAAACGTTGCTCATCTCCGGCATGGACACCGGTGGTAGCGATGACGGGCCGCAACTGGTCGCGCGCGACAAGATGACCGGTGAAGTCGTCGGCGCCATCGACGTGCCGGCGCCCGTACTCGGGACGCCGATGACCTACATGGTCGACGGCGAGCAGTACATTGCGTTCACGGTGCGGTCGAGCCCGCCCAGGTTGCTGGCGTACAAGTTGTCGTCGCGTGGTGGCGGCGGCCCCTGACCCCCTACCGGTTCGCGCGTTGGCGGTCGAGTAGGTCGAGGTCGAGCGTGAAGGAGAGCGGCAGCGAGACCGGCGGGAAGCAGATCTCGTCGTCGCACGCCTGGTAGTCGAAGGAGCCGCTCAGCGTGAGAGCGTCGAGCTCCGCCAGCGCCTCCTCCGTTTGGGGGGTCGCGGCCACGACAGCCTCTTGCAGCAACAAGAACGGACTCTGATAAACGGGCACGCGTTCGTCGAGCGGCTCGAAGTGATAGATCTCCGACTGGGGGAACTCCACCGGCTCGACCCGGACGTGTGGCGTCGGGGTGTGGTTGCGGGAAACGACCCGGTACCCCATCGCTTCAGCGCCCGGCGCATAGACGTGCATGTTGGCATTGGGCTCGATCTCGACCACGATCGAGAACCGGGTACCGACCGTCACGCTCGGGTTGCTCGGGTAGGCGGTCAGCTTCAAGTGCGCGGTCGAGCCTTCGATGGCCGCGATCGGAGACAATCCGACGCCGAGCTTCAGCATGACGTTGGCCGTCGTATTCCGCTCCCGGTAGAACTCCTCGAAGAATCGGGAAGTCACCCGACCTGTGCGATCGAGCATGAACGTGCCGGGATACGGGGTGCCGACGATCATCTCGGACGCGCCGAACAAGGAAACGTACTTGGCCACATCCGCGACGACTTCCGGGTCCTCGGCATTGGGACCCCGCCCTTCGGCCGCCACGGTGTTGAGGATGCCGAACTCGGTGATCACCCGCGAATCGTCGTCGGACAGGAGCGGGAACGTGATGCCGCGACGTTGGCTGAAGTCAGCCAGCACCTCTTCCGAGTCGTAGCTGATCGCAACAACGCCGAGCCCCTGGGCCTCGAGGTCCTCCAGCCGATCTTGCAGCTCCACGAGCTGCGCTTTGCAGTAGGGTCACCAATCGGCGGAGCGGTGAAATAGCAGGAGCGCCCCGTTGGGTCCCAGAACGGACTCGAGCGTTCGCGTCTCGCCGTGCTGGTCCGGAAGGCTGAGCTCGGGAACCTGTTCGCCCACCTGCGGGCCCAGCGACGCCACGTCGATCGGGGTTCGAGACTGTATGGCGAGTGCTCCGTCGTCGATCAGGGGTCGGGACTCCGACGAATCGCAGGCGACGCCGACCAACACGGCCGCCAGGATGGTCCCCCGAGCGGCTCGTCTTCTTTGCAGGTTCATGGTGCCCGCATCCTATGATCGGCCGCGTATCGGCGCCAGACACGTGAGCGGGACGAATCGGCGCCTCTAGGAAGCGTAGTCCTCCAGAATCAGCCGCGACCGGTCCGCCTCCGAGACGCGCTGGCGGTATGCAGCAGCCGCGAACCAAAAGCCGACCCCGGTGACGCTGAGCGCCCCGAGGATCAACCACTCCAGGGGCCACACGAGTTGGCTCGGACTGCCGGGGGCGAGCATCACGCAGAGGATGAACAGAGACCCCGCGGCGGCCACATAAGCCAGCACGCTGCCGCCGGGCATTCTGTACGGACGCTCCAAGTCAGGGAACGCCTTGCGCAATCGGATGAGCGAGAGCGCCACACCAAGGAAGGCCAGCGCGATACAAAACGAGCCGACATCGACGAAGGCGATGATGGCTCCCCTTCCCAGCAGTGCGGATAAGAAGGTCACCAGGCCGCTGAACAGGACCGCCTTCGTGGGGGTCCCGTAGCGCGCGTGCGTCCTACCGAACGATTCGTGGATGATGCGTCCGCGCCCCAACGAAAACAGCACGCGAGATCCCGCTAGGAAGAAGCCATTCCAGCTCGTAAGCAGCCCGATGAGGCCGGCGACGAGCACGAGTCTCACGAGTGCCTGGGACCCGAACGCGGCCGAAAACGCAGCGGCGGTGGGTAGGTCTTCGCCGACGATGTCGCGCCAGGGCCCCGCCATGCCCGCCCCGAGTATGATCGCGATGTAGAACACCGTCGAGAAAATGATCGCGAGCACCACATACAGCCCGAGCCGGTGCAGCGGCGAGTCCTCACGGCGCTCCTCGGCCGCCTGGGGAATCGTGTCGAACCCGACATACCAAAAAGGAACCGTCACGAAAACGGCGAGCATGCCCGCCAGGCCGCCGCTACCGAGCGCGCTGTCCCCGAAGTAGGGAGCCAGGTTTCCGATCCCCCCACCCGCGATACCCGAAGCGACAAAGAGTACGGCGCAGAGCAGGAACAGAACGGTGAGCACGACCTGGACACGCGAGGCGATGCCCACACCCAAGTAGTTGATGGCGGTAATGAACCCGGTAAAGACGAGCGCCAACAGAAGGTGAGACGCGTAGACCGTGGAGCCCGCGATCTCGTACAGCGGCAAAACGTCGATCTGTGGAAACAGGAAGGAGAGGACCAGCCCGACCGAAATCGCCTCGAACGCAGAAACGGACAGATATCCGAAGGCCAGGAACCACCCGATGACGAAGGCATGGGAGGTACCGAAGGCCTTATAGGCGTACGCGACCTCCCCACCCGTCACCGGAAGCATCGGGGTGACCTCGGCGTAACAAAGCCCGATGATCAACATGAGCGTGCCGCCCGCCGCAAAAGCGACGATCGCGCCGACCGGACCCGCCTGCTCGAACCAGCCGCCCAAGGCCGTGATCCAGCCCACCCCGATCATGGAGCCGAACGCGAGCGCGAAGAATCCGAAGCCGCCGATCGCCTTCTTCAACTCCGGTCGTGCGGTGGACCCTCCCAGGGCGTCGCTCAACTTCTCGCCGTCCCCAACTCCTCGGTCAGATTGTTCAGACCCTTGGAAAACATCTCCACCATCGAGTCGACATCGTTCTTCGTGAGGATGAGGGGTGGTGAGAATGCGAGTGTGTTGAACACCGGCCGGCAGATCAAACCCTCTTCCATCAGGAGTTCGTGGAGCCGTCGAGCGACGGTCAACGATGGATCGAACGCCTTCTTGGTCTCCCGATCCTCCACCAATTCGATCCCGGCCATCAGACCCACGCCTCGCACCTCTCCGACGAAGGGGTGATCGCGAAAGGCTTCGCGAAGGTGGGCCTGGAGATATGCGCCCACCACGGAAGCGTTCTCGACCAGCCCCTCACCCTCGATGATGTCCAGGTTCGCCAGAGCGGCGGCGGCGGCCACGGGATGGCCTGAATAGGTGTAGCCGTGCGCGAAGGGCCCGTACTGGGAAGACCCCTCCCGCAAGGTTTGCCAAACGCCGTCGGAGATCAGGCAGGCCGACATGGGTACGTACCCGCTCGTAAGGCCCTTGGCGGTGCTGACCAGGTCCGGCTCGAGTCCGTAGACGTGCGAGCCCCACCACTCACCCAGTCGCCCGAAGCCGCAGATCACTTCATCGGCGATGAACAGGATTTCGTACTTTCGCAAAATGGGAACGATCGCCTCGAAGTAGCCCTCGGGCGGCGGCACCACCCCAGCGGCACCCTGAATCGGTTCAGCGATGAAGGCCGCCACCGTCTCGGGCCCGTTACGAACGATGCACTCCTCGAGGTTGCGCGCGAGCAGGTCGGAGTATTCGAGCTCGGTGCTCCCTTCCGGGGCATGTCGCCAGTAGTGTGGCGCGTCCACGTGCAGAAAACCGTCCAGGGGCAGGTCGAACGAGTGGTGCATATGCGCCAGCCCGCTCATGCTGGCTCCGGCCAGCGTCGAGCCGTGGTATCCGCCCTGCCGTCCGATGATCTTCTTCTTCTCCGGCTTCCCCCGCACGTTGTGGTAGTACCGGACGATTTTGACCTGGGTGTCGTTGGTATCCGAACCGGAGCTTCCGAAGAAGACCTTACTCATGTTGCCCGGTGCCAACGCGGTGAGCCGGGCGGCCAGGCGGGCCACCGGCTCGTTGGCCATGGCCGAGAAGGTGTGGTAGTAAGGCAGCCGCCGAGCCTGGTCCGCAGACGCGTCGACGATTTCGTCTCTTCCGTAGCCGACATTGACACACCAAAGCCCAGACATCGCGTCCAAATACCGCTTGCCCGTATCGTCCGTAACGTGGATTCCGTCCCCTGCGGCCATCACCTTGGGCGGCGCCTCGGCGTGGTCGGCCGCCGAAGTGAATGGGTGCAGATGCGCCTTGCGATCCGCTTCTCGAGCTGTCGGAACGTGCGTCGTAGTCTCAGTCATTCCGCCATGATAGGGAGCCTGAGAGCCGGGCGCACCCGGTTGGCAGGCCGTGTGCCTGTCCCGCACGCGTACGATCGCGTAGTCTCGGGCGATGGGAATTCACCGCACGCGAGGAGTTGCAATGAAGACGACGTTGATGGTCGTGCTTTCGGCCTGCCTGTTCGTCGTCACCGCGACAGCCGCCGAGGCACAACGGCGGGGTGGCCAACAACTCACGCCCGAGCAGCGGGCAGAACGAGCGGCGGCACGCGAAGCCGCAATGAATGCGCCTCGGCCGATCGAAGCGGTCAACAGCGTGTGGTTGGAAGAGCTGACGTGGATGGAAATCCGCGACGCGATCAGGGCCGGCAATACCACGGCGCTGGTTCTGACCGGAGGAGTCGAGTCCAATGGCCCTCACCTCGCGTCCGGCAAGCACAACTACTCGAACGAGCTCATGGGGGCATCGGTGGCGCGGGCGCTCGGCCAGACGTTGATCGCCCCTTTGGTAACCTTGGAGCCGGGCCGTCCAAGCGGCCCGGTCATGATCGGAAATACGGGTCCCATGGTTTCACAGGAGACCTACATCGCCTGGTTGACCGACATCGGCGACAGTCTTCGAGGAATGGGCTTTACCGAGGTCTACTACCTGGGCGACAGCGGCGGCAACAGGCGCGGGATGCAGGCGGCCGCGGATGCGCTCAACGAGCGGTACAACGGGGAGCCAACGCGCTTCCACCACGTGCCCGAGTTCTACAACCACGACAAGGTCCGCCAATACATCCAGGAGACGCTCGGGATACCAGAAGAGATGGAATACACCGCGAGCCAGGGCTCCGATGGCATCCACGAAGAACTGTCCATCGCCTCGATCATGTCGGTGATCGATCCAACCTCGATCCGCTTCGATCAGCGCGTTCAGGCGGGGCGGGCTTCGATCAACGGCATCAGCCTGGAACCGCTCTCGCAGACACAGGAACTCGGGCGGAAGCTCATCGCGTTCCGCACCGAGCTCACGGTGGAGGCGATTCAGGCGCTACGAGCCGGTTGGAACTGACCTCAATGCGACGGACTTAGCTCACGCTCCGCGCCAGCCGGTCTAGCGCGGCCTTCAGCAGATCTCGGTGATAGGTCCGGAAATTCTCCCGAGTGAGCGGAACGTAGACCTGCGGCATCACGGCGTTGCCTTCCAGGATCTCACCGTTGGGGCGCAGCGTGTGGCCGACATTCCACATGAACTCGACCACCGGATGATCGGTACCCGGGAACGTGAGCACTTCGCTCGCTTCCCAGGTGTTGCTGTAGCCGCCGGTCGGCATCCCGATGGTGAAGGCGAGGTCGTTGTCGGCGAACATCGCCATGAACTGGTCGAGATGTGAGCCACCCCGTGGCCCGCCGATGATGGCGATGGGTCCGGAAAAGTGCACCGGCGCCGGCTGGAGGATGCCGTCCGAGTCCTTTGGCAGGTGCGCAAGCTTGAACGGGACGGGCGTGGTGTAGTCGTCGCCACGCTCCAGGGCCGCGAGCGCGTCCGTGCGAGCCCACTCGTTCAGCCAGCTACCGCTCTCGTTCAGCCCAAAGATGTCCGGTGCATCCGCTCGATCCTCTCTGGCCGCCCATCTCCTGATGAGCGGCGCCGCACCATCACTGAGGCGGATGTTGCCGAAAGTGGTTCGAAAAGGACGGTCGACGAGCCGCTGGATCGCGTAGGCCCCGCGAGAGCCACCGCTGCTGTCGGTGACGTCGATCACGAGCATGTACTCGAGCAGCCCTTCCCTCTCGGCATACTCCATCAGGTCCACGACGTCCTGGATCAACTCGAACTCGAAGTCGAGCCACTGCAGCAGTACGACCTTCCTCCCGTCGTCGGCAAGGAGCACGTTGAAGTTGAAGCGCTCCATCACGGTCGTAAATCCGGGATAGAGTTCGTTCTCGCCGTCCAGAATGTGGACGTCCTCGGAGTCCACATAGGGGAGTGAGACCGAGTAACGCTCTCCCGAGTTCTTCTCCAACTCGAGGTCCAGGCGCTCGGAGTACAACCAGGGCGGCGTGTCCGCCGGGCGCATGGGGAGCGTGCGGGCGAGGTTCCAATACAGTCCCGGGATCGACGAGTAGCGGATCCATTCCCGAAAGGTGCGCACGTGCTCGGGCGTCGACCTACCGTTCACGCTGAGGATCAGGTCGCCTGGCTGCAGTCTGTCGTTACCGGCAGCCGCGACATCGACCCCGGAGATGAAGAACGACGGCGCGTCCATGTCGGAGAAGTCCGCCAGCACGTTGACCGCCGCCCGGAGCACCGGCCGATCGGGCAATCTCAGCCCGCCGTCGACGGCGGACACCGACAGGTGCGAGTCCCGGCGCATGTTGCTCAGCTTCACGAGCGCAAAGAACAACTCCTCTTCGGTCCTCGCCCCCACGACGTCCGACCGGACCGCTTCCATGTCGACCAATGGGCTGTACTCCATGTTGGCCTCTTTGACCGGGGACCAAGCCTCGCGAGCCGCGGTGAGTTGCAGGATATGGTCCACCAAGGCGTTGCGTTGCTCCACCGTGCCCAGCGCCGTCTGCGCCGCGAGCGGCGGCGCTGCCAACAACGTTAGGGCGGATGCCACGAGCACCGGGAAGGTCGTGCCTTGCATTCGCTTCATGCTTTCAATCGGAGAAGGAGGTTGATGCGCATAT
>JAYZBT010000168.1:0-46901 GCA_036338615.1 Gemmatimonadota bacterium | reverse complement strand
GTCGGCCTCCTGGCTCACGTCGGTCTGAATCGCTGTTGTGTCCGCGCCGGTATCCCTGGAGATGGACTCCGCGGTTGCCGCGCACAGTTCCGCCAGGACATCTGCCATTACCACCCGAGCGCCGTGCTCGGCAAAGGCACGGGAGCATGCCGCGCCGATGCCACGGGCCGCACCCGTTACGATCGCGGTCTTGCCGGCTAATGAGATCACTCGACGCACCCCAAGTCGGCGCGGGACGTGTAGGCCGCAGGTGGTTCGGCCCACCGGCCCCAGAGGGGTACGAAGTTGCCCACAACGACCGTCCTACGGCAAGCAGTCCTGGCTGACAGCGACATCAGTATATTCGCGGTCTCACTCGATTCAGATGTTCGCGCACTCGGTGACGGCCTACCGCGCCCTCGGTTCTCATGTGCGGGTCGGGGCATCTGTCCCTCGTGTTAATTAGCGCCGCATGGCCGAGGTCGCCGCCCACGTCACCGATCACGTTCTGTCTCACCTTCCTGTGCGACAGTGGGTACTGAGCCTTCCGAAGCGGCTCCGTCCCTTCCTGGAGGGCAGGCCACTAAATCAAGGGGACAGCCATGAAGAGACATTCGACGATTCTGCCCGCGATCCTGGTGTTGGCCGCCTGCGCCGCCACCGATACCGACACCGGCTCGAACGGAGAGGCCGAGGAAGCGGTGATGGACGCCAACGCTGCGGTCTACGGCGGCTGCATCCAGAGGAATCCTGTCGGCGAGGTTCCGGAGGATGTCTATGCGGTCAGCGAGATCGCTGCTTCGGACGCCTATTCGCCTTTCACCAAGACCCTGACCGTCGGCGGCCTGGTGCTCGCGGCTGGCGACGACGCCTCGGACGACTTCATGCGACTGGTCTCTCGGGCGATTTCGGAGATCTTCTCGCAGAGCGAGGGTCTCGATCTGGAGACGCAGGCCGAGATCCTGCGCAATCACTATCGCTACAACTCCGTCATACCGGTGCCGGTGGGCGAGAACTTCGATTTCTTCGAGCACCCCGACTTCG
The DNA here is from genome assembly GCA_036338615.1 of Gemmatimonadota bacterium. GTDB lineage: Bacteria > Gemmatimonadota > Gemmatimonadetes > Longimicrobiales > Gaopeijiaceae > UBA1138. Next base: position 45,878 of record JAYZBT010000168.1, on the reverse strand, counting down.
AACAGACCGCCAGTCAGAACTCGATCTGCGACATCATCATGCAGGACGTGCCGGGACAGGTGATGGAGGTGGTCGAGCACATCCTCCACTACGTCAGCGACATGGGCCTGAGCTACACCTTCCCTGAGGATTGGGGCTTCCAGGAGACTTCGGTCGTCAGCCAGGGAATGGCCAAGGCGATCGATCTGGGCTACTACGACGTGACCCAGTACGAGGGTGAGGGGCGCGACGGAGACGAGCACCACCGTGTGCTGGTCCAGGAGTTTGCCTACTGGATCATCTCGACATACTGGGATCTCCAGGAGGCCTATGGGCCGGTGGGCGAGGCAGAGTGGACGATCACGAACTCTGCCGACCAGGCCGAGAAGCTGCCGGAACTCCACGCCATGATCGAGCGCACGGTGGGTCGCACCATGATGGCGCCGAGCCTGGCGACCCTGCAGGAGATTGGTCCGACGCGGGCCGAAGAGAGGAAGATGAGAGGAGCGGAGGGCTAGGATGGCTGAACGAACGACGAGTTCGGCGCCATGCTGATCTTGGAGCGCGAGACCAAGCGCCGGAACAGCGCCATTCGGCAGCTGCTTTGGTCAGACATCGACCTTTGTCGCGAGACGGTACGGTGGCGTCGGGAGACCGATAAGACGGGCCGGGAGAGCGTGACGCCGTTGACCAAGGCGGTGGTGGGTGTACTGCGCGCGCTGCCGCGCCGTGTTGGTAGTGCGCTGGTCTTCGCGATCTCCCGCTCCAGAGCCTCCCGATAGGCTGACCCGGCCCCCAAGAAGCATTCCCGATATCGGGATCGTCCAAAGACCCGATCGTCTCGTCGAGCAACCGCGACAGCTCCGCCTCGGCCTCGAACCGCTCCAGCACGCCATGAATCACCGTGCTGCGGAGGTGAGCGGGAACAGCCCCTGCGCCACCCTTGCGCGTAAACTCCGATGAAGCAAGCGCACCGTGCTTGTACTTGAGCTCCCAAGCCCCTGCGTCCTTATCGCGCAGCATGAACTCGGTAGCCGGATCTTCGTGACAGTGCCGGACTCGAGCAGGACTTCAGCCCTCAGTCTTCTTCTGTGGCTGCAAGCCAACGAGGCGCCGCTAGGAGCGTGCTATCCCGGCGGGGCGGTGTCGTCGTAGACCGCGATGGAGTTCAGAACCACCCGCGCGGCGTCGGTGGGGTTGAGCACGCGCACCTCTACCGTGTGCTCACCCTTGGGTAGCTGGTACTTCCAGAAGAGGTAGAACCGCCGGGTAGTCATCGCGGTCGGCCAGGTTGCGGTCTCCACCAGCTCACCATCGACGTGGAGTTCGGCGTTGAAGACGTGGTCCTCGTCACCGGTCCTTGACGCGCTACCCACGAGTGCGAAGCCGACGCCCTCGAACTCGAACGTGTAGCTGCCCGTCACTAACTCACCACCACCGGAACCGCCTCCGGACGCGGACAAATCCCTCTGCTCCTTGGCGTAGTGACCGGCGAACGCGGTTTCCAGCGGCACCGTCACGGGGTCCTGCACCACGATCGTGATCTCCTCGCCGTCGACCGAACCTCCGCCGCGTTCGATCATCTCCAGCGCGTGCCGGTACGAGAGCTCGTAGGCGTCGTTCAGGGAGATCGTCGTGTAGGCGAAGTCCCTCGCCTCGACCGCGCCCAGTCCCTGCTTCCAGTAGTCCGGAATGGCATCGTAGCCGTAGATCGCACCCAGGATGCCCGCGGCACTCGACGGGTTGCAGTCGGCGTCGTCCCCCGCGCGAGTGGCGATTTCCACGGTCTGCCCGAAATCCCCGTCCCCGTAGAGCAGCCCGAGCACGACCCAGGCGGCGTTGATCTTGGCGTCGATGTTGAAGGGCGTGAGCATGCCCCGGGGCCCGAGATCGTCATCGGACCACTTCTCGTGGATGGCGTCCCAGGTCGTCTTCCAGGAATCGGGATTCTCCCGGTGGAGGCGCACCACGTCGGAGATGATCTGATGGAACTTGCTCTCCTCGGGGATCATATCGAGCGCCCCGGTCACCACGGACTCGACGTCGTCGGATACGAAGGCCAGCGCGTACATCGAGGCGACGTAGACGCCACCGTACCACCCGTCCCCGTAGTTCATGATGTGACCGACCCGGTCGCTGATCTCGGCGGCGCTGTTCATCATGCCGGGCTTCATGATTCCGGCGAAGTCGGCCTCGATCTGGAAGTCGATGTCGTCGGCGGCGGGGTTGTTCAGCCAGTGGCCCGACTCCGGCGGGCTGATACCGGCGAGCACGTTGTAGCGCGCCACCTGATTGGCGAACCACAGTGGATAGCTCGCGTTGGCGAACGCATCGGCGAACGACTGTGCAGGGGCGTCCATACCCTCGTCCTCGAGCACTTGCACGAAGGTCAGATCCATGTAGATGTCGTCGTAAATGCCCGGTCGCTCATCGTACATGGTCTGCAGGTAGCCGTCGTACCACTCGAGTTCCCGATCGTCGGGCACGCGCATGCTGTTGAACCTGAACTCGACCGGGGCGCCGTAGGTCACGCCGATGGTCTGCGCGGCCCAAGCGCCCTTGATCTTGTCCTTCAAGACAGCGCTCGACAGGGTCGTCGTATCGGACGCCTGTTCGGCACACGCCGTCGGCGCGACGAGCAGTGCAGTCGCACAGATCATGCGGGCCGCGAGGCGCATCAGCGTACCGCTACCCAATCCGACGTCGTGTGATCTAGACATCATCGTTCTCCTTCTGTCTCGTGAGCGCGGTCGCGCCGGTCCTCTCGGGTTCATGCGAGTCACACCCGCGCCATGATGATCAAAACCAGTCCGGCGACGAAGCTCGCGAACATCCAGCCGATCAACTTCTTGCTCCCCGCGGGCGCGTGCTCGAACTCCTTCCAGATCCACACGCCCCATATGGCCGCGACCATGGTCGCCCCCTGACCGAGGCCGTAGGAGATGGCGAAGCCAGCCTGCTCCCCAGCGAGGATGTTGAGGGACATTCCGATGCACCAGATCGCGCCGCCGAGCAGGCCGACCGCATGCAGGCGCAGGGAGCCGTTGCGCCAGTAGTCGCCGTAGCTGACGGGCTGGCCGCTGACCGGGCGGAACATGAAGATGGAGTTCCAGACGAAGTTGGAGAGCAGCACCCCGATCGAGAACACGAACACCGCGGCGTAGGGCGTCATCCGACCGACCTCGGGGCTGGCAAAGTCGAGCGAGACCGAAGCCGCGACGAAGCGATAGAAGAAGCCCATCAGGATACCGCCGGCGATGGACAGCACGATCCCCTTGTTGGGCGTCTGCTGTTTGCCGGCCGAGAGCCCGCGGTAAGCCAGGGCGTCCAGTACGATCGCGAGCGTGACCAGGCCTACGCCCGAGAAGAGCAGCACAGGGTTGCCGAGAGGCTCGGCGACGTAGTTGACCACGACACCGAGCACAAGCGCGATACCGATGCCGACGGGAAATGCGACCGCCATGCCGGCGATGTCGATGGCCGCGACGACTAGTAGGTTGGCGAGATTGAAGACGACGCCACCCAGGAACGCGGAGCCGATGGCGGTCGTGGACGCCTGCTGCAGGTCGGTGACGAACGGTCGGCCGGCCTCGCCCATGCTGCCCAGCGTGAGCCCGAACAGGAGCGACAGCAGCACGACGCCCAGTGCGTAGTCCCAGTAGAAGAGCGGGAACGCCCACGACTTGCTCGCCAGCTTCTGTGTGTTCGCCCAGGAGCCCCAACAGAGCATGGTCACGACGCACGCGGCCACCGCCGTCGCGTAATCCGGAATGATGTACATGGTTAGACCTCGCTGGCGTAGGGCATCGAGTCTTGCGCGCCCCGGCGTGTGACCGATATCGACGCCACGCGACACGCATGAGCGACCCCGTCGTGCAAGGAGGCACCCCCGGCGAGCGCTACCGCGAGGGCTCCGTTGAAGCAATCGCCGGCTGCCGTCGTGTCGATCGCCTCGACTTGTGGAGCCGGAATCAGGTCGCTGCCGGACCCGTTCGCGAGCAGCGCGCCGCGGGCCCCCAGGGTGACGGCGACGTTCTCCACGCCCGAGGCCAGTAGTTCCGCCGCGGCCCGCCGCGCCGATTCCTCGTCGTGCACCGCCACACCTGTCAGGAGCTCCGCCTCTGTTTCGTTCGGCGTCAGGAGATGCACGCCGCCGAGCAGCTCCGCTGGAAGCGCGCGAGCCGGCGCGGGGTCGAGCAGAACGTGGCAGGCGCCGGGGCGCAGCTTCTCCACGACGTGGCGTACGGTCTCGAACGGGATCTCCAACTGAAGGAGCACGATCGTGCCGTCCGGGATTTGGGCGAGCGCCGCGTCCACCTCGGCGATGCCCAGGGTATCGTTGGCGCCCGGGGCGACGACGATTTGATTGTTCCCTGCGTCGTCTACGCTGATTAGGGCGACGCCGGACGGTGCGTCGTGGTCGCGCGTGACGAACGCGCAGCCGATGTCGTCGTCTCCCAGGCCCGCGAGGGCCTGATCGCCGAAGGCATCGCTCCCGACGTTCGCCACCATGGTGACGTCGCCACCGAGGCGAGCCGCGGCGACCGCTTGATTGGCGCCCTTGCCGCCTGCCGTGACCAGGAAGTCGCCGCCCATGACGGTTTGACCGGAGCGCGGCAGTTCGGGGGTCCTCACTACCATGTCGGTGTTGATGCTGCCGATGACGAAGATGGGAACGTTCATCAAGGGTGTGTTGAGAATTTGCTAGAGGGTTGCTCCGTCCTCTCGCAGGATGTGCGCGGGCGGGGGAGGAGGCAAGCGGCGAGTGCTTCGGCAGAAGGGCGAGGCCTACGCGATAGAGGGGCGGTCCTGCCTCCGCGAACATACGGGACGATCGGTTTCGCGGGGCACCCTATACGCCGGTTCGTCGTAACCGAGCAGGGCTTGGACGCAATTCGCGAGTCACAGGGTGCGATCGCGAATCTGTCTGAAGGGCTCGACCTGGCGCTCGGCGTGTGAGTCCAAAGGGCGACACCCCAGGGGCTGGACCGCGGCTTGGCCACGACATCCTCGCGGTTTGGGTGACGAAGCTCCTCGAAGATGTGGCGGCGTGTTGGGTCTGCCAGGGCTGTGAACACTTCTGCGTAAGCCATAGCTTACCGGAGCTACTCGCTTACCAACCTGTCAAGCGACCAACCTCTGGGATCATCGGCGAGCGGGTTGGAGCCCGGTGGCGCGTCCAGCCCATCCCGGCGTATCGTGCGGGGCCGGCACATTCGCCCGCAAACCGACGGAGATCGACATGAGCGACGGAGTCCACGCGGACGCGATAGAGGCGTTTGGATACGCTCGAATGGGCACGATCGGCGAAGCGAAGAATATCCCCGTTGAGCGATGGGACTTCCGACCCGACGCCAACGCGAAGAGCGTCTCTGAACTGGTGCGCCATATCATCGAGGCGAGTCTCATGCTGATTGGGGAGGCGGCGGACCCCGAGGGGGACTTCACGCGTCGCTCGCCCGCCGCCCACGTGTCGCATCATGCTGGAGATATGCCGGAGGCCTTGAGTTCGGGTGAGCTGCTCGAGGCCCTCGAGTCCTCCTTGGAGACCTGCACCGAGCGCATGCGGGATTTAGGCGAGGACCACTGGTCGGGCGACATCAAGCGGTTCGATGGGGAGACGTGGAAGCGGGTGACGTACCTCTTCTACGCGGGCGCACACGAGTACTACCACTGCGGTCAGCTCGCGACCTACGCCCGCTCCATGGGGCTGGTGCCGGCCCTCACCCAGCAGATTCACGGAGACGACGCCAGCTAGACCTGCTCGCACCAGGAGGCCCCATGAAGCTTCGAACCTTCACGACTCTCGAGCTCGCGGTAGTTTGCCTCGTCGGATCGGCGAACTCGGGCGCTGCCCAATGCGCGCCCGACGGTGATGTCGAGTTCGTGTGCGGGCCGGTGAGCCCCGAAGACCTGGTCCGTGTGCCGCGGTCGCCCTGGGTTCTGGCGTCGGGCATGGAGGACGACGGCTACCTCTATGCAGTCGATACGCGGGACCTCACGTCGCGGGCGCTCTTTCCCACGCAGACCGCGCGCCCGAGCCATGACCGTGAGACATACGGCTCCTGCCCCGGGCCCGTGACGGGCGGCTTCCGACCGCACGGGGTGAGCCTGCGACCGGGTGACAACGGGATGCACACGCTCTATGTGGTCCGCCATGGCGAGCGCGAAGCGATCGAGGTCTTCGAGCTCGATGCCGGCTCGGCGTCGCCCGGCCTCGTATGGGTCGGATGCGTCGTGGCACCCGAGGGCGTGTCGATGAACTCGGTCGCGGCGCTGCCGGATGGTGGCTTCGTCGTGACGCATTTTCAGTTTCCGACCGGTCGACTGTGGGAGTGGCAGCCGGGGCAAGGGTGGGCACAGGTCCCAGGCAGCGACACCGCTGGCCCCAATGGAGTCGTCGCTTCGGAAGACGGACGCTGGCTCTACATCGGGGGGTGGGGCACGCGATCGCTGATTCGATTGTCGCGCGGGCAGGAGCCGCCCGAGGTCAATTCCGTCGAGGTCGGCCACCACATCGACAATGTTCGCTGGGCGCCCGACGGATCCCTGCTTGCAGCTGGCCACGTCGGGCCTACGCAGGCGTCCATCGGGCAGTGCCTCGGTCAGCTCCGGTGCGACGGCGTGCGCTCCATGGTCACGCGTGTCGACCCGGAGCGGCTCACCGCCCAAGAGATCATCCGGTATCCGTCCAATGACCTGTTGATCCTGGGCACCGTCGCCATCGAGGTCGGCGACGAGATCTGGGTCGGCGGCATCGCTGGCGGCACGCGCATAGCCCGGTTCGCGGTGCGCTGACCTTCCACACAGCCATCGACGCGACTCCCTTCCCCGGGAGCAATTTGACATGGTACGTGTGCACCAACGGTCGAGGAACTTGCCGGCCCAGGACGGGGACACGTACTCCCACCTCCACGAACCAAACCTTCTCGTAGACGAACGACCCGAGCCTGTGGATCGGGTTGAGGATAGTTTTGACGTGCATCCTGGCGTGGCGGGTTGGTGGTGATCCGTTTTCGCAAACACATCGTCGCCACTCGCCGCCCAGGATGCACTTCTTTCCCGCTCTCCCCACACCGCGCTTTTCCTCTTCGACCCACGACGATCACCCCAATCGCCGCCATATCACCCACAGATTCTGTTGGGGAACCGATCATCCAATGGTTCTGCACGGGGTCTATTGCTAGATTCGCACCACGCCGAAACGTCCGCAAACTGGAGACGATCCGGAGGGGAGTTCGGCACATTTTGCCAGGTCTGACGGTTTTTGCACACGCGGGCCCAACCGGGTCCGACTCAACTATCTAGTCGGAGCGCAGCAAAGGAGCCATTCTTCTTCGTTAGCCCACTTAGCCGACTACGTCTCAATACGCTTTCATACCAGAGACCCACCAGCGATACCAAGGGCCACAGGAGTCCCCCGCGCACATGATAAGGTCCCGGAATCCTCTTGATCGGCGCCACCGGTCCCGAAACTGCGGACGGGCTTCGGAGTCTCGAGCAGGCGGGATGTCGGGTCTTACTCGCCGAATCGGCTGCCGAGGCCATCGACATGATCGCGAAGGAGAGCCTCGACGCGATCCTGGTGGACCTGGTATCGCCCGGGATGGACGCGCTCCGGATCGCAACGGAGCTGAGAGCGTCAGGCAACCACACCCAGCTCCCGATGCTTGGGGTGACCACTGGATCGGGCGCCGCCTTGGCGGGAGCGCTCGAAGCCGGCTACGACGGATACGTGGCCGCACCTGTGAATCATGCCTCGTTCTGGCGCGAGGTCTCACACCTCCTGGTCGAGCGTCGGTCGTCCCGAGGCAGTCTGCTGGCCCCCGACTGGCGAATGAGTCGCGGCAAGGTGCTCGTCGTCGAGGATGAGGAGACGAACCACCACCTGCTCGAGTTCCTCCTGCATCGCGACGGGCACGAGGTGTCCGCGGCTACGACCGGCGAGGCCGGCATCGAGATGGCGAAGGAGGTCGTACCGGATTGCGTGATTCTGGACGTGCTACTTCCTGGGGACATCTCCGGGTACGACGTTTGCCGCGCCTTGAAGGCCGACCCGAATCTCGCCGATATCCCGGTCCTCGTGGTCAGCATTCTGCTCGACCCGCGGGACAGGCTGGAGGCCCTCAAGGTGGGGGCCACCGACTTCTTGTCGAGGCCGGTGGAGGCGAGGGAGATCACCCTCAGGACGCGGAACTACGTGTTCGCCCGGCATGTCCGGCAGGAATTGGAGGATAACCTGCGGGACCTACGCCGACAGGAGCAGACGCGTGACGGGTTGACGGACATGTTGATCCACGACCTCCGCGCGCCACTTGTGGGCATCAGCGGATTTCTGGATTACGCGCTGAGAGGCCCAGAGGAAGATCTCTCGGGTGCGGGGCGGAAGCTCGTGGAACGAGCGCGAGTGAATACCCGGCTGATGGATCGCATGATCAGGAGGTTGCTCGAAGTCTCCAAGCTGGAGGCGGATGCCTTCCCGCTGGAGATTGCCGATACGAGGCTGGGTGATCTGATCGAGACCGCGGTATCGATTATCGGGAGTGACGCGGAGCGAATCGACATCGACGTGGACGCGTCGGCAACGGTAGCGTGTGACGCTGATCTGATGATCCGCTTGGTCACGAATCTCCTGTCCAACGCGATGGCGGTTTCGTCGCCTGACACGCGTGTGGATGTCAGCGCGCACGTCGTGGACGGCGACGTTCGCATCGAGGTCCTCGATCGAGGCCCGGGCGTGGCTCATGAGCACAAGGACTCGATCTTCGAACGGTTCGTGCAAGGGCCGGTCGCGGGGCGAGCGTACTCCTCAGGGCTCGGACTTACGTTCTGCAAGCTGGTGATGAAGGCGCACGGTGGATCGGTCACCGTACAGGACCGCCCAGGCGGCGGTGCGACCTTCGTCGTCGACTTGCCAGGGAAGGGCGCCGAGGACTGAGCCCCCTGGGCGGCCCTGCACCGCTTGACGAGCCTCCAGCGGACGGGTAGCGTCGCCGACGGAGGACTGACCATGAGCAAGACTAGTAGGAAACCGCCAGGAACCGGCGCCGACACGTCGCGCCGCGCCTTCGTGAAGACCGCAGTGCTCGGGGCCGGCGCCACGGCAGCGCTGGGCTCAACGGGCGTAGGGGTTGGAGCCCAGGAGGCCCCGGCCGAGCCGGTTACCATCCCGCCCGAGTTCCAGGCGGCCAGAGCCGCCAGCTTGCCGACCGTCGACTTCCCGATGAGGGGCGCGCAGGTGTTCGCTCGCGCGTGCCACGAAGAGGGGGTCAAGGCGTTGTTTTGTTGCCCCGGCAACTACGACGTGGTGCACGCGATCGCGGACACCGGTATCCCGACGTACGGCGGGCGCCATGAGGGATCGATGTGCCACGCCGCCGACGCGTTTTGCCGGTCGACGGGTGAGGTCGCGGCCACCTCCGGGACCGAGGGGCCTGGGTTCACCAACATGATTTGTGCGATCGCAACCGCCAACGCGGCGCGGTCGCCGGTCCTGGTGCTTGCCAGCAATAAGTCGGTGTTCGCCGAGGACTCGGAACAGGGCATCCAGGATGCCTATCAGCAGCCCACCACCGAGGGTCTGCGCAAGTACGGCAAGCGCATGATTACGCCCTCTCGGGTATGGGAGTACGCGGGGTATGCGTTCCGGCAACTCAAGAGCGGCGTTCCCAAGCCGGTTCACCTCGATTTCCCGGCCGAGGTGGCGCGCGCCAGGTTCGATGACGCCAGCGAGCTAGAATACTTCTTCGAGAACACGAAGTACCGGACGGAGACGAAGCCGCATCCGGATCCGGCGGCGATCGACGCGGCCGCCCAGATGCTGCGGTCGGCTGAGCGGCCGATGATCGTGTCGAGCAACGGCGTTTTCTACAGCAAGGCGTGGAAGGCACTGCGGGAACTCGCCGAGAAGGCTCACATCCCGGTAGTCGAGTCCGGAGCGACAAAAGGCCAATTCCCGGCCGACCATGAGCTCTCCGCCTGCGCGGCACCCGGGGCGCTCATGAGCGCTGATGTCGTTTTGCTGGTAGGGCAATACTGCATGCCCACCCTGGGCGAGTTCGCGTTTGGGCCCGACACCCGATACATCCGGATCGATCCTTCAGCCGAGGACATAGGACGCAATCTCCCGATCGATCTCGGGATCGTGAGTGACGAGAAGGCCGCGCTCGAGGCACTCACGGCGGCCATGCCGCCACAGCGTCGAGCGGCTTGGGTCGCTGAGATCGCCAATGCTCGCCACGCCTTCGAGGCGGAAAACGAGCAGTTCTACCAGACGGGGCTGAGCTACACCGACGTGGTACACCCCGCCGTGATCGGGAAGGAATTGGCTGATTTCCTTTACGGCGGAGCCCTACCGAAGGATCGAACGACCATCATGCAGGGCGGGTATGGAATCGCCCGATACACGCGTCGTTATCTACGTGCCTACCGGCCGGGGCAGATCATCAACGGGGCCTATCAGTACGGTGCGATCGGACCCGATGTCGGATACGCGGTCGGCGTGGCCGCGGCGGTGCGCCACGGTGTCGGCGCGCAGGCAGGGTACGAGGGGCATCCGGTGGTCGCGATCACAGGCGATGCCGGGTTCGGATTTACCGGAATGGAGGTGGAGACCCTGTCGAAGTACCGCCTGCCGGTGGTCGTCATCGTCTACAACAACAACGCCTGGGGGACGTGGTCCGGTCAGGTGAATAACCAGGTCGGGCTACCGGTTCATCTGTTCCAGGAGAACGTCCGATACGACAAAATGGCGGAGGCCTTGGGCGGTCATGGGGAGTATGTGACCACGCCCGGGGACTTCACACCGGCCCTCGAGCGCGCCTACCACATCGCCCGAGACGAGAGTCGGCCGGCCGTCATCAACGTGCAGGCGCGCAAGGAGTTCTGGCTGCGCGAGCAGCCACCGGGATTCCTGGGCAAAATCGAACCGGGCGTCATGTCCTACTACCATTAGCGCTGTCCGAGAGAGCGTGGGTGCCCGAATCGGAAGCGTGGCGCTTCCGACTGAAGAAGAGGATGGCGTGGGCGCGGTCCGGCGATGCCTGAAGGCGTACGCCGATCGCGGCGTGTTTCGCGGGTACAGCGAACGACCGGCTAGGTTGGGACGCGTCGTATTCCGATTTTCCTGGCTCGCGCGCGATCCCTACGACCTCCAGTACGAGGCGCGAACCGGGACTTTCGTCTTCTTGAATGCGCTGCCCAACGTAGCCGCTCGCACACCGATCGCGCGGGCGCTCAAAGCGTTCGTCAACGGCCGCTCGGCCGAGTCGCTGCCCGAGCATCGGCGGGTCGATCCGGCGCGCGCGACGGTCTCGGCCTTTGTGCGGCGCGGTGAGCTGCGACTGAAGGTGGTCGCCCTTCGCGGACATCACGTCTACGCGGCGAACCGCGTGGTGAACCTGATGCACGAGGTCTATCTGCATCTGCACAGTTATTACCCGGAGTACCTCTGGGAGAACTACGATGTATCGCAGGACTGAACGCCGGCTCGGGCTCCAGCGACACTCCACACGGGGGATTTGCCTGAATTCTGTGAGGCTGCTGTGCCTGACCTCGTTGGCCGGGGCCGTACCCACGGTGCTCGGCGCTCAGGAGCACCCCGCGGAGCCCCACAGCCATCCGGCCGGCCAGGCCTTGAGCAATCCGGTCGAGGCCACACGCGAATCGATCGCCAAGGGACGCCAGCGCTACGTCTTCGATTGCCGTCAGTGTCACGGCAACCGCGGCAAGGGGGACGGCGACATGTCACACGCCGGTGGCGTGCCGTCCGACTTCACGGACGCCGAGTGGCAGCACGGCGAAACCGACGGCGAGATCTTCCTGGTCATCCGAGACGGCGTGACGGCCGACATGCTGGGCTACGAAGGCCAGATCCCCGAAGAAGACATCTGGCACCTCGTCAACTACATCAAGAGCCTGGCGGGGCGGTAGCCTGCACCAGACGCCAGGAGAGCCGACTTGCTTCTTCCGTCCAGAAGACCTCAACGGCGAACTGCGAGAAGCCCACGGGGCCGCGCGCCCAAGGGCGCCCCTTAGGAGACCCCTATGAGTATTGCAATCCTCATTCTGATGCTGTTGGCGGTTGTGGGTGGCGGCACCATGGTGGCGATTCTGGGATGGATCACGAGTCGCATGAAACAACTCGAGAGCAGACCAGGGGATCGCTCGGAATTGGGCATCATCTCTCAGCAGATGGACGCCCTGCGCGATCAACTCTTCGCGGTTGAAGACGAGATGGCGAAGCTGAACGAGCGGGTGGACTTCACGGAAAAGCTGCTGGAGGCGCCGAGGGCCCAACCCGAGCTGGCCGAGCCCTCGGACCTCCCCTAGCCGGGCTCAGCCGCCCGCGACGTACTTCGTCAGCGCTCCTCCGGCCCACCGTAGCGAGTTGGGGCCCTCCGCGGCGTAAACGTTTCCGTCCGCGTCGACCGCCACGCCCTCGCCCGCGGCGCCCTGGTAGGGCCGTGAGTCTGCATCGAACGGCGGTATGAAGGCGTTTACGCGGTCCTCGGACGTGGTCCCGATCCGGACGCCGTTCATCCAGTTGGGGTGACTGGTCATGCTCGATTCCGAGTCGATGGCGTACAGCATGTCGTCCGCGGTGATGAAGAGGCCGCTGATGCGCCCGAAGCTGTAGAACGAGTCCAGGTAATTCCCATCCTGGTCGAAGATCTCGATGCGGTGGTTGCCGCGGTCCGCGACGAAGAGGCGACCCTGCGAGTCGAACGCCAGCGCATGGGGGGTACGGAACTCGCCGTGCAGCGTCCCGATCTGGCCCCACTCTGTGATGAAGGTGCCGTCGGCCGTGAACTTCAGGATGCGGCCGGTCGCACCCGACTCACGTCCCGCCGCCATCGCCTGAGCCGTGGTCATGCCCTGACCGCCGTGTCCGTCGGCGACGAAGATGCTGCCGTCCGGCGCGGTGATCACGTCGTTCGGCTGGTTCAGTTGCCCCGGCCCGCTTCCAGCTTGTCCGGCGGTCCCGAGCGACATCAGGAGCTCACCCGTGGGGCTGAACTTGTGGACTTGATGACCCTTGGTCCCCGCTCGGTTCCCCGCGAAGTCCGTCACCCAGACGTTCCCGTCGCTGTCGACGTGGATGCCGTGCGGGGTCTGGAAGATGCCGCCGCCGAAGTTCGCGAGAACCGCTCCGGTGCTGCGATCGAACTTGAAGATCGGGTCGACGGGATTGGTGTCACAGTTGACGGGAGCACCCCCGCCGAAGCTGCTGGCGCCACACCGCTCGTACGCCCAGATGTTGCCGTCGAACGGGTCGAGATCGACACCGGCGGTCGAGCCCCACTCCCTGCCTTCCGGCAGATCTCCCCAATTCTGTACGACGGTCGGAGCCGGGTTCGGCAGTCCCTCGCCGGTGATGGTATTACCGGCCGCCATGGCCGCCTCGCCGGACTCTCCGGACTCGCCGGCGCAACCCGCCAACAGGGCGGCACCGCATGCGAACAACGTGGACTTCAGGACTCGTGATGATGACATGGTATCTCCCAGCGAAACTGCCGTGGTGTGAGGTCTCGTTCCCGACTCTCCCGCCCTACTGATTGTTCTCCATTTCCGCCAACGGCTCGATTATAGCCTGATAGGTGAGCCTGTGCGAAATGGAGCGCACGTTGGGGTGCCGAGCACTGCCGCGCTGCTGAATCATGCCGACGAAGATCAGATCCTCGGCGGGGTCGATCCAGAACCATGTACCGGCCGCTCCACCCCAATTGTAGGCTCGCGTGGTCCAGGGCGCGAGCTACCCAGAAGTAGCTGCGAGCTCAACCGGACCGGTCAAAAACTCCAGTGCCTCGATCAGCTTCGCGCGTAGCACTTGAGCCCGTTCGCCGAGTTCCCGCTGGCGAAGTCGGTACTCGCCCCTCCCTTCAGGTGTCTCGACTCGAACGGGCTCCATGTCGAAGTCTCCGAGGTCGTACGGGCTGGCCTGCATATCGAGCACTCGGAGTTCGGTCGCCAACTCGAAGGTCTGCCAGAGCAGGTCGCTCCCGATCCAGGGCATGGCCCCGTACGCCCAGCGATAGAGGTCCATGTTCGCGTGGATGCAGCCGGGTTGCTCCACCTCGTGACGTGTCGACCACTCCAACTCCATCCGATTCAGTGGCTTGGCCCTGGGTGCGAAGAAGCGAAAGGCGTCGAAGTGGCTGCAAACAACCGGCCTGCTCTCGACGAAGGCGTCCACTTGCTTCTGAGCCAGGCGGAGCGGGGCGCTCTCACGGTGCCGAACGTCGTGGCCGCCGTAGACCATCGCCCACTCGTGCACTCCGTAGCACCCCAGGTTCGCGTGCTGCCGCTGTGTGGTAAGAAGCAAGTCCAGCACGGACCGCTGCCGATTCAGGTCCTTATCACGCAGCTCGCGGGGGTCGTGGCGGATCAGTCCGTTGTCCGCCCGGTACAGCGGCGGACCGAAGCGCTGCCGCGCCTCGGGAGAGTCGGCCAAGACATCTATTCCTCCCGGATGCCAGGCCTCCAGCTTGCCCGGCGAATACGTGTAGTACTGAAAGAGGAAGTCGTAGACCGGGTGCGGCTCTCCCCGTGAGCGGCGCTCCTTGTGCGGCTCGGTCCACTCCCGCACGCGCTCGAGGTGCGCGTGTGCGCGCGTCAGCCAGGTAGTGGTGGTCAGTACCCGAGGGTCGTGCCGGGGAGTGTGGATCATGACAGGACGCTCGGCTCTGATGCCGGCCCTGTCCAGTAGGGACCGTTCACCTCCTGTTCACAACGGGGGCGGCTGGCACTACATGCCCAATGAATATACTCATGGAGAATCTAGATGGGGGTGGGGATGTTTGGTGGTGTGCATCGGCGCGGCGTAGGTCCGCGCATTTCAGTGCCGGCGCTCACGGGCCTCGTGTTCGCGGCGTCGTGCAGTTCCGCCTTGGAGCCGCTGGCATGAAAACGCCGGCCACGGCCCGCGGGACGTCGAGAGCAACGACCGGATTCCATACTGGGACGACTTGCTGCCCTGGCTGGAGGGTGTGATCCGCTGAGCGTGGCGCCGCTTGCGCCGCTCGCCCCCGCCCCCGGATGTTGACCCGGTCTCCGCGCACCAGGAGGGGCGTGGCCAATGAACTCCACTCGGAAGGGCTTCTTGATGCGGGCGGCCGCCGTTGCTGGGGCCGGCTTGGTCCGGCGCGTGCTGGCCAGGCTGACCGGCGGTTCCACTGCAGCGTACGCGGCCGTGCCAACCGCGCGTCCAACTCCGCACTCCATGACACATGGGCCCTTCGTCGGTCATGTGACGTCTACGACCGCGATGGTGTGGGCCCGCTGCTCGGCGCCCGGGCCCTACGGCCTCACGGCCCGCGGCATAGGTGGGCGGGACGAGGTGGCGGCGACTGCTGAGGCGACACCCGAGACCGACATGTGTGTCGTTTGGCGCTTGACCGGACTGAGGGCGGGAAGCACGCACCGGTATGAGGTCACCCATGAAGGCCAGCGGATCGTCGGTGACGAAGACACGTTCTTCACGACGCCCTCGGCCCAGGACGCCCCCAGCGTCACGCGACTGGCCATCGGATCGTGCGCGCGGGAAGACGCTGGGTCGGCGCGAGTGTGGCGTCGGATGGCTGCCGTCGAGCCGCACGCCGTGGTGCTGTTGGGGGACACGCCGTACATCGACTCGACGGTGTTGGAGATTCAGCGAACGCGGTACGGCGAGTTCGCGGCGGTCCCTGAATTCGCCGATCTGTTGCGTAACCGACCCCTCTACGCCACGTGGGACGACCACGACTTCGGGGCGAACGACACCGACGGGCGACTCGACGGTAAGGAGGACGCGCGTAGGGCCTTCATCGAGTATCACGCCAACCCGTCGTACGGAGAGGGGGACGAGGGCGTCTACACTAAGTTCCGGCGCGGTGGCATCGAGGTGTTCCTCCTGGATACGCGTTACTTCGCGGGCACCGAGGCGTCACCGGCGGCGGCCGAAGAACCGACGCTGCTCGGGCGTCGACAGTGGGAGTGGTTGCGGCGGGAGCTACGGGCGTCGACCGCGCCCTTCAAGCTCTTGGCCTCAGGCATGATCTGGAACGCAGCCGTGCGACCCGGTAAGCCCGACCACTGGGGGAGCTATCCACACGAGCGAGACGCGCTGATCCGGTTCATCGGAGAGCAGGACATCTCCGGGGTCGTGTTGGCAGGTGGAGACGTGCACCGGACCCGGGTCCTTCGATACGAGACCACGGACATAGCGGGATATCCGATTACGGAGCTCATCACGTCGCCCATCCACGCGGGGGTCATCGACACCGCCAATGCACCGCATCCTGCCTTGGTGCACGATTCCGGGGAGCCCAACTGCTTTCTGCTGCTCACGGTGGATACGACTGTGGCATCGCCGACCCTTACCGCACAGTTTCAGAACGCCGCCGGACGCGAGCTTTATTCGCTCACCCTGAATGCCGAAGAACTCGTGGCGCAGTAGAGCCGCACCGGCAGGAAGTCTGGACGACGTGTTCGTCTACGCCATGTATGCTCGCATGCCAACGGACGAACCATGAACCAATTCAAGTCAGCTATTCGGAAGGCCGGCCTTCGACAGACGACGATGTCCGGTGCGGCTGGTCGAGGTGCTCGAGGAGTTGAGCGGTGCATCGCACGGTCTGCACGAGATCTTCCCAGAGGTGGCCGCGCATGCGGAAGCGAGGTGTTTGAACCGCTTCTTGGGTGGACCAGCCGGGCTTCTATTCCTCGATATCCCGGAGTTGTCGAGCGGCTACCTGTGGCTGACTTTCGGCCCGGTCTGGGAACAAGATGTCGGGGGCAAGGTCCATCATGTGAACTTGGACGCGCGGCTCGACGTTGGCCTCCCTGGTCGACTTGGCAGTGGCCCGCTCGGCGCCGCCAACTATGAACTCGGGGTTACGCTGATTGGCTGAGGGGGGCAGTCAACTGGCATTCGTCGCCAAGACGCTCCAAACTATGGAGACCCTGAGATGGTTCGAAGCAGGCCCTCCCGAACGCGAGGCATCATGAGACCGAGTCGCCCATCGGTGGCCCTTTGCCTTCTCGTTGCGCTGGCCTCACTTCCGGCCTGCACCGGAGAGGATCAGGCTGCGCCCGAATCGGGATCGCAGGTCGCGATCGTGAAGGGCGGGGACGACCGGACCGGCGAATACGAGGCCGTTGAGGACTGGTGGAAGCCGGCGCCAGACCACGAGGGGCCCTGGACCTGGGGGCAGGTGTCGGGTGTGGCGGTCGATACTCCGGACCGGATTCTGGTGGCGATCTGGGGGGACCGGGATCGGCAGGGAAGGGAGCGGGAGGGCAGCACCAACTACCTCGTGGCCGTCGACCGCAACGGCAACATCGTGGAGAACTGGACGCAGTGGGACTCGATCTTCAACAAGCCGCACCAGGTCTACATCAGCCCTTACGATCCTGAGCGCCACGTTTGGGTGGTCGAGCGCGGCGGCGGCAAGGGGGTCAACATGCAGGTTCTCAAGTTCAGCAACGACGGAAGTGAGTTGGTGATGCGGCTGGTCGATCCCGACCACCCGACGACCCGAGCGGAGGCACGGGCAAATCCGAACCCTGGTCCGTTCACCTATGGCGATCCGGCGGTGCTGGCGTTCCTGCCGGACGGCAGCTTTTTACTCGGTGACGGCTACTGGAACTCGCGCATCGTCAAGTACGATGCATCAGGCGAGTACCTGATGGAGTGGGGGGCACTCGGGAGTGGTCCGGGGCAGTTCGATCTCGTGCACGGCGTCGCTGTGGATCGCGATCACCGCGTTTACGTGGGCGACCGCACCAACAACCGCATCCAGATCTTCACCGAGGACGGTGAATTCATCGAGGAATGGCCCGACGTCTCCGACCCCGTGGGCGTCTTCATCGACGAGAACGACGGGGTCTGGGTGATCTCGGCACGGCTCAATCGGATTCTCAAGTACAGCGTGGAGGGTGACCTCCAGTACTACTTCGGTGCGTTCGGAGGGACGCGGGGTGGCTTCGCTGGTGGCTTGTCGCGCCCGCACCAACTCGACGTGGACCAGGAGGGAAACCTGTACATCGCCAGCTGGGACGGCGGGTGGATGGACAAGTTCGTTCCGAGGCCGGGGGCCGATCCGAGCAAGCTGATCGGCAGGTCGCTCGTGCTCGCCAACTAGGTGACCTGCACCGTAGATTGCTCATCAGAGATTGCATCCCACGGGGATGAAGCATGAAGACAATCGCTGCTAGTGCCGCCTTGTTGGGGCTGTGGCTCGCGGTCGGGAGCCACACCGCTGGGACCGGCACGCCCTGGCTAGAAGCGACGCAGAGCCCCTCGCGCTCCGCCCCCGCCACTTCGGCGGATACCCGGACGCACGAAGAGGTGATTGAACAGTATTGCGTGCGCTGCCACAATGAGCGGCGGTTGGCCGGAAACATGACCCTGGAGGCGTTCGACGTCGGGGGCGCGCACGAGCGGGCGGAAACCGCCGAGAAAATGATCCTCAAGCTGCGGGCCGGGATGATGCCGCCTCCCGGGGCCCGGCGTCCAGCTGGTGACACGCTCCTCGCGTTGGTCGAGACGCTAGAGGCGGTCATCGACGAAGGGGCCATGGTCGACCCGGATCCCGGCCTGCGGCGGTTTCAGAGGCTCAACCGCGCCGAGTACGAGCGGGTAGTCCGTGACCTGCTGGCGCTCGACGTGGACGCCGGTCGCTGGCTTCCCCCAGACACCTATCTGGGCAGCTTCGACAACTTGTCCGCCGCGCAGGGGCTCTCGACCACACTGCTCGAGGCATACATGCGGGCGGCCACCGAGGTCAGCCGCCTGGCTGTCGGAGTCCCGGACGCAACCACGTCCTCCACCAAATACACGAGTCCGATCGAGGTTTCGCAACATGCGTGGGATCAGCTCGAAGGCGCCCCGTACGGGACACGAGGCGGTATCGTGGTCGCGCACGATTTCCCGGTCGACGGCTCGTATGTTTTCGAGGTTGAGACGCTCTTTGGCCGGGGCACGTCCTTCGAGGACGTCGATCTCTCCATCGACGGCGAAGCCGTGGCGCTACTGGCCCTCGAGCACAATGGTGGCAGCAGCGTCCCCATCCGGACGGAGCCGATCATCGTCACGGCCGGTCAGCACCGCGTAGTGGCGGCGTTCGTCCGCAAGATCGACGGGCCCTACGAGGATCGCCTCAGTCCCTTCGATTGGTCGTTCGTCGGAGGTGAAGACTCGCAAGCGTGGGCCAACTACGGAATCACCGCTCTGCCCCACCTCGCCGATCTCATGATCACGGGGCCGGGCCGGGCCACTGGTGTGTCCGAGACGCCCAGCCGCGGCGAGGTCTTCACGTGCAGGCCCCAGACGTCCACCGAGGAGCGTCCCTGCGCCGAATCGATCGTCGAGCGTCTCCTGGTCGAAGCGTATCGGCGACCGGTCACCGTCGAGGACATCGACGGTCCGATGTCGTTCTACGATCGTGGCGCGGCGGTAGGAGGATTCGAGATCGGAGTCCGCACCGCACTGCAAGCCATCCTCGCGAGCCCATCGTTTCTCTTCCGGCTGGAACGGGAGCCGGCGGGCCTCACCGCCGGCGTCAGCTATCGCCTGGACGATCTCGACTTGGCGACCCGCGTCTCCTTCTTCCTCTGGGCGACGGGGCCCGACGAGGAGTTGCTCGGTTTGGCAGCCGAGGGGCGACTCGATGAGCCGGGGGTGCTGGAAGGGCAGGTCGAGCGCATGCTTGCGGACCCGCGCACGGAGGCGCTTGCGACCCGCTTCGCGCATCAGTGGCTACGCCTTCAGGACGCGAGCAAGAACCAACCTCAGCCGTTCTTCTATCCGGACTTCAACGGGCAGCTTCGTGCTGATATGGTGCGGGAGACCGAGATGTTTTTCGACCATCTCGTGCGAGAAGACCGGAGCTTCCTCGAGCTCCTGGACGCGGACTACAGCTTCATGAACGGGCGTCTGGCCCGCCACTACGGCATCCCAGGCGTGTCCGGCCACGAGTTCAGGCGCGTGCGCTACCCGGATGACTCGCGGCGTGGCGTGCTCGGGCACGGAAGCGTCCTGTTGCTCACATCCATGTCCGACCGTACCTCCCCGGTTCTGCGCGGAAAGTGGGTGATGGAAGTGCTCATGGGCACGCCACCCCCGCCGCCACCGCCCAACATCCCCGCCTTCGATCAGACGGCGGGCATCGCGGACGGGCGGCGTCTGACCACGCGTGAGCGCATGGAGCGGCACCGATCGGATCCGACGTGTAACTCCTGCCACCGCTTCATGGACCCCATCGGTCTGGCGCTCGACAACTTCGATGTCACCGGCCGTTGGCGCACGCGCGAGAACATGATGCCGCTCGACACACGGGGTACGTACTACGACGGTACCCCCGTGAGCGATCTGAGCGATCTGACCCAGGTCCTGCTCGAGCGTCCGGTCCCGCTCGTACGCAACTTTGCCGCCAACCTGCTGGCCTATGCCATGGGCCGCCGCGTGGAGTACTACGACCAGCCGTCGATCCGGGCCATCGTGAGAGCGGCCGAGGCCGACGATTATCGAATGTCGTCCTTCATCCTGGGCGTCGTGAGAAGTGATCCATTCCAAATGAGGCGATCGCCGCTCAACAGCGAGTCGGACGCCGAGAAGGGGATGTAGAGCGATGCAGTTCATAACCAGTAAGCACGTTTCTCGGCGCACCTTCGTCCGTGGCGTAGGCGCCACCGTCGCGTTGCCCTTCCTCGACGCGATGGTACCGGCCGGGCGCTCTTGGCGGGACAGCTCTGCGGCCCCGGGGCAGGCTCGGCTCGTCTGCATCGAGGAATCGATGGGGTGTGCCGGCGGCAGTGAATGGGGTGACGCCCAACACCTCTTCGCCCCTGCGAAGCTGGGCCGAGACTTCGAGTTCGCGCCGACGAGCCAGCTCAAGCCGTTGGAGCAATACCGCGAGTACCTCACCATCGTGAGCAACACCGATTGCCGCATGGCGGAGCCGTATCGGGCGGCTGAGATCGGCGGGGATCACGACCGCTCGACGGCCGTCTTCCTGACGCAAGCCCATCCCAAGCAGACCCAGGGCTCGGATCTCTACCTCGGCACGTCGCTCGATCAGCTGCACGCTCGGCGCTTCGGACTCGATACCGCGCTGCCCTCGCTCGAGTTGTGCACCGAGCCGATCGACCGCGGCGGTGGGTGCGCCTACAACTACCACTGCGCCTATACGACGTCCCTCGCGTGGGCGTCCCCCACGCAGCCGCTCCCGGCGATTCGCGAGCCGCGGGCGGTATTCGAGCGGCTCTTCGGAGCGGGTGATACCCCCGAAGATCGGGCGGCCAGGCGACGCACCGACCGTAGCGTGATCGACTGGATCGCGACCGAGGTCGCACGGTTACGCATGACGTTGGGCGCAGTGGACCGGTTGGCCATGGATGAGTATCTGGACCACATCCGCGAGATGGAGCGCAGGATCCAGCTGGTCGAGGCGCGCAATACCAGTGGCGAAGTGCGGGAAATGCCGGAGGCTCCGTCGGGTGTCCCGGACTCGTGGGAGGAGCACATGCGGCTGATGTTCGACCTTCAGGTGCTCGCGTTGCAGACGGACCTCACACGCGTGATCACGTTCAAAACCGGGTTCGATCAGTCGAACCGCACCTTCCCGGGCAGCGGAACCACCAAGTCGCACCACGGCGCGTCGCACCACGGCAACGTGCCGGCCGACATCATGGACTACAACCTCATCAACACGTACCGCCTGAGTCAGGTCGGCTACTTCCTGGAGCGGATGAAGAACACGATGGACGGGGAGTCCTCGCTGCTGGACAAGACCGCGATCGTCTGGGGTTCGCCGATGGGCGATTCCAACCTGCACAACCACCGCCGCTGCCCGCTCATCCTGATGGGCCACGCGAACGGCGCCCTGGAGGGCAACCTCCATCTGAGAGCCCCGGACGGGACCCCGATGGCGAACGCCTTCGTGAATCTGATGCAGGGCATCGGGCACGATGATATGCGCGGGTTCGGTGACAGCACGGGTGAGTTCGCCCTGACATTCCCCCGTGGCCCCGGGAGCGTTTCGGGGGCCGGAGACGGTCCCAGGGGTGGTGGCGCGTGATTGAGCGGCGGTTGCAGCGCGTGATCGGCGCCGCCTGCGCGGCGGCGTTGTTGATGGGGGCGACGCTCCTCTCCGGCACGCCCTTGGTGGACGCCGCGCGTCGCGGTGAGGTCGAGTTGGTCAGGTCGATGCTCGACGACGGTGCGGACGTGAATGCGGCCCAGGGTGATGGACTGACCGCACTGCACGCGTCAGCCGAGCGCGGTCACGTCGAGATCGCGAAGCTGCTCATCGCGGCTGGCGCCGATCTGGACGCCGAGACCCGAATCGGTCACTACACGCCTCTGCACCTCGCCGGTCGCGGCGGGCACGGGCATGTCGTGCTGGCCCTCGCCGAGGCTGGGGCCGACGTGAGCCGCGCCACGAGCAACACCGGGGTCACGCCGCTTCACCTCGCAGCATCCGCGGTCGGCGGAGAGCGGGCCGTGGCGACCCTGCTGGACCACGGCGCTGCTGTGAACGCCCGGGAGGCTTCGGCGGGCCAGACCCCTCTCATGTTCGCGGCGGCGTACGACCGGGCGGCGGCGGTCCGTGAGCTCCTGAGCCGCGGCGCCGATCCGGCGATCACGACCACGGTGGTCGATGTGCTGCGTAGCGTCGCGATCGATCGGGAAGCGAATGGGCGTTTCAGGCGGATGGTCCGTTCGCTGCGGGACAGCGCTGGTGGGGCAGCCGACTGGGACCCGAGTCCCGCTCAGGTACAGGCGGCCATCCGGGCCCAACGAGAGTTCCTGCTCTCCGACGATCCAGGAGGTGAGGTGGACGCGACCGACCTGGTGAACTACCGGCCGGACTATCCGGGCGGTCCCGACGTCGCGCGCCCTCCCTACCGAGAGACGCTCGTGGGTAAGACGGGAGGCATGACCGCGCTGCTTCACGCGGCTCGAGAGGGCCACGTCGAGTCGGCTCGCGTGCTGCTCGAGGGTGGGGCGGATGTCGATCAGATGAGCGTCGGCGACCGAACCAGCCCTCTCTTGATGGCTGCGCTGAACGGCCAGTTCGATGTAGCACTGCTGTTCGTGGAGCAGGGGGCGGATCCCGATTTGGCGGCGTCCACCGACGGTGCCTCGCCGCTGTTCGCGGTACTCCAGACGCAATGGGCTCCGCAGTCGAACTACCCGCAGCCACGGGCGCACGACCGCCAGGAAGCCGAACACCTGGACGTGCTGCGAGCCCTCGTGGAGGCCGGCGCCGACCCCAACGTGCGACTGAACACACACCTGTGGTACTGGGAGTACGGTCTCACGAAGCTGGGGATCGACCTACAGGGCGCGACGCCGTTCTGGCGCGCCACCTTCGCGCAGGATCTCGAAGCCATGAAGCTTCTGGCCGGGTATGGCGCGGACCCGAACATCCCCACGTCCTGGCCAGCGGTGGGAATGAGAGAGCGCAGGCAGCAAGACGGTCGTCAGCAGGAGGACTCGGGGCTGCCCTCGCTCCCCGAGGGGATGCCGAGCGCCTACCCCGTGCACATCGCCGCGGGAGGCGGATGGCTCGGACTCGGAGCCTTCAGCGTGCGCAGCGTGCCGGACCAGTTCATGTCGGTCTTGCGGTACTTGATCGACGAGCACGGCGCCGACGTCGACCTCAGGGATTCATGGGGCTACACGCCGCTCCACTATGCCGCCTCGCGAGGGGATAACGAGATGATCCGTTACCTGGTGACGCAGGGTGCGGACGTCTCGGCGATCACACGGTTAGGCCAGTCCACGGCCGATATGGCTCGCGGGGGTCGGGCTGGATTCTTCACGAGGGTGGCGTACCCGGAGACCGTGGCTCTTCTGCAGGGCCTGGGCTCTACGCTGGAGTGCCTGCATACGCACTTCCTGGACACGGGCGACTTCTGTCCGGGCGCGGGCGTGACCTGGGGCGCGAAGTCAGGGCGCTAGGTCTTCGGGAGGCCGATCCCTCGCGAGAAGGAGCTCCGCCCTCTGTAGGTCGAGCTTCTTCGTGAACTCGACTCGCTCGATCATCAGGGCCTCCTGGCTGTCGCGATGCGCCTGCTCCATAAGTCGGTTCTCCTTACATTCGGCCCGGTCTCGTTTCAGGGGGTCACGTCAGTGAGTGGAAGGCCACAGGCTTCTGCCCCAGCCCTGGGTTCTACGTGGCTAAGAAGTCGGAATGGCTGTCCGGCCTCCCGGCCATGCAGGACGCCGGATACCATGACTATGTCGTGGTCGGACGGGACGGGTACGTCGAGCTGATCGCAGAGCGATACAGGTGGCGAGAATGGCTGTGGACCAGCGGCCATCGAGAGGACCTGGCCGCTCTGGGAGCCGTTGTGGAAAGCGGAGAAGGAGCGTGACCACGGGCGTCTAGCGGCGGAGCCGCCCGTTCACACTTGCCGGTTCAATATGTCCCCCCCTATGGTGCCAGTCGGTCGGGCTCTCGAGCCCCCGGGTACTCCGAGTGTTGGTGCGTCTAGGCACCGGTGCTGGTCCATCTGTCGAGCGAGGTGTTTCCATGTCGTATTCGAGTCGAGTGGGTTTGATGTTTCTCATCGTCGGCGCCGGAGTGGGCGCGACCGCGGTGTCGGTGGATGCGCAAAACGCCGAGCCCAACCCGTATCGGACCGTGCCCGGGGTGTGGGCGCCGCTTCCCGACGGCCGCGATTGGGGCTCCACCAGCCTGGTCGAGGTTTCCCCCGACGGCGAGACGATCTGGGCGGTCGACCGCTGCGGCGAAAACAACTGTGTGGGTCACGACGACCTGGACGTCGTCTTCCAGTTCGACAAGCGGGGGCGCATCCTCACGCAGTTCGGAGCCGGGATGTTCGAGTGGCCCCACGGGATCGACGTTGACGACGAGGGCAACGTCTGGATCGCGGATGCCCGGGGGAACGAGGAGCGCGGCCGCGGCCATCAGGTCATCAAGTTCAGCCCGACGGGCGAGGTCTTGATGCGTCTGGGCACCGCCGGCATGGCGGGGCGGACCGAGGCCACGCTCGACCAGCCCAACGACGTCTTGGTCGCGCCCAACGGAGACATCTTCGTGGGCGATGGGCACCCCGGAAACGGAAACAACAGAATCGTGAAATACTCCAGCGACGGCACCTACCTCATGGAATGGGGCGAGACCGGCTCCAACCCCGGGCAGTTCAGGACGCCGCATGCGCTGGCGATGGATCGTGACGGACTGCTCTACGTAGGAGACCGCAGCAACCGGCGCATTCAGGTGTTCGAGCAGGACGGCTCGTTCGTGCGGGACTTCTACAACATGGGCCGCGCCAGCGGCATCGCGATCCACAACCACAAGCTGTACGTGGCAGACTCGGAGTCCAGCTTCGGGAGCAACCCGGGTTTCAGGCGTGGCATCCGCGTTATGGACCTCGACAGCGGCTACGTCATCGCCTTCATCCCCGATCCGCAAGCCGAAGCTGTCGGAACGAGCGCAGCCGAGGGCGTCGCGGTGGACAACGATGGAAGTGTCTACGGTGCGGAAGTCGGTCCCCGTATGCTGCGCAAGCACATCGCGCGGTAGGGGCCCCCGACCGCTTGGCACATCCTTGGGGGCCGGTGACTGCCGGCCCCCAAGAGCCTCCAGGCTCTAGTCGCCCCCGTCCCTGATGAGGTACACCCGACCCGCCGCGCCGCCGCCTTCGCTGTTGTCAATGGTGATGCACGCTTGCGGAGCGTCGGCATCTGGGGGGCGGAAGCACATGCTGTGAGTCCAACCGTCAGCGCTAGGGCGAGGGCCCAAACATCCGGTCTGGGTACCTGGTGCTTCACTACAGCCTCCCGACTGAGATCTGTGGTGCCAGCAACCTAGGGCGGGCGATCCGGAATCGAAAAATCACTCGGCGTGGGCCCTCGATGGTGGCAGCGTCATCAGCGACTCTCTATTCTCGACGCTTCTTCCAGGTGATCGGATCGATGCGATTCGTCGCAATAGCCCACTCGTCGTCGTTCGTCTTGGGTTCCGACATAGGTGCGGGTGGCTAGAGTGAGGGGCTCCGACCCCGGACTTCCGGGCCGCCCCAGCCCGATGTACGGCTACGGACCTCCTCGCTTGTTGCGGCGCGCGGCTCTGGGCGCCACCGTGCACGCCCCAGTTCTATACGCATAGTGAGACAGGTCTACATGTGGAAGCGACTCGTAGCGGTCGGGGCGGTCAGCGCCCTATTGCTCGTGGCCCCGGCGTCCGCCCAAGCGCCGAATCAGCCTGACGTCTTCGACCGCGTGGAGCACCACTACGCCGACTCGGACGGCACGTCGATCCACTATGTGACCCTGGGCGACGGGCCGTTGGTGGTCATGATCCACGGCTTCCCCGACTTCTGGTATACGTGGCGCGATCAGATGACGGCACTCGCCGCCCAGGGCTATCGAGTGGCCGCTATGGATACGCGGGGCTACAACCGGAGCGACCAACCGGAGAGGGTCGAGGACTATGCGATGCCCCTTCTGGTGGGCGATGTCGCGGCGGTGATCGCCGACCAGGGCCTCGGTGAAGCGATCGTGGTCGGGCACGACTGGGGCGGCATGATCGCCTGGAACGTGGCGATGTCCCGGCCGGACGTCGTGGAGCGCCTCATCGTGCTCAACCTTCCCCACCCGAAAGGGCTCACGCGGGAGCTGGCCAACAATCCGGATCAAGAGCGGAACAGCCAGTACGCGCGGAACTTCCAGGCCGAGGGTTCCCACGAGCGGCTGAGCGCCGCCGGTCTGGCACTGTGGGTGAGAGACGCTGCCGCCCGCACCCACTACGTCGAGGCCTTCGAGCGGTCGAGTCTTTTTGGCATGATGGCCTATTACAAGGCCAACTACCCCAGGCCTCCCTATCAGGAGCTCCCCGACGATGAAGTCGTCCGCATCGGCGTGCCGGTTCTCCAGATCCACGGACTGGAAGACCAGTACTTGCTCCATGCGGCGCTCGACGGCACATGGCGCTGGCTCGACGCCGACTACACGCTCGTGACGCTGCCCGGTATCAACCATTTCGTGCAGTTCGAGGCGTCAGAAGCGGTGACCGAGGCGATCCTGATGTGGCTGAAGCGCTAGATAAAGGTCATGGCGCAGCGTGAGACGGAGAGGATTCAGGATCAGTTCGCGCGTGCCTTCGAAGGAGCTGCGTGGCACGGCAGGCCCGTTCTCGATCTGCTCTCGCACATCTGCGAACACGATGCACTTTCTCGGCCGGTCGGAGGGAATTCCATCCTCGACATCGTGAATCACATCGATGCACGGCTATCGATCGTGCGGCGCAGGGCAGGGGGTGCGGTCGTTGCAGACATCACGAACGAAATGGACTGGCCTTCGCCGGACGGCGAACGGGCTGGCGCGTGGGATGCCGCTCGCGAGAGGCCGCGCGGCAGTGACTCGCCCCTCAGTGCGGTACGACATCCTATGTAGACCTTGAGGCGTCTGAGGTCCAAGAAGCTGGGGCGTTCCAAGGAACGAGTCGGCAGGATTTACCGTCTCTGGAGCCGGGGGGCGAGCACCGTGGGCGCTGTGGGGTCGGACCGTATTGTACAGGCGCCTCCACTGCCCGGTTCGATGAAGAGCGTCTGCACCCCGAGCCTAGCCAACCATCGCCGCACGAGCTTGGCCGCGAACTCCGGCCCGTTGTCCGAGCGCAGATGCTCGGGCGGGCCGTGGCCATCACGGCTGCCGGTATCGGAGGCGTGATCGCGTTTACCGTGTCACAGCGGACGAAGGAGTTGGGTATTCGTCTCGCGCTCGGCGGCTACGTAGAGAGTCTCCCTCTACGGCGTCGAAACGACGGACCTTGCCATGTTTGTCGCCGTGCTGGTGCCGGCCCGACGCGTGGCCAAGATCGACCCGCGCGAGGTGCTGACCAGCGAATCGACTGCGCCGTGGCCCGCTGTACTTCTTCAGCGACCTGTTAACGCCCGAGTCCTCGAGGCATCGCGGCGACCATGGTCGTTCCGCGCCTCCAGCCCCTGACCTGAACGAGGCGTGAGCGCGCCGCGCTCTGGCCGGTGACCATGTCTCTAACGGTGATGGTGAAGCGGTAGCTTCCCTTGTCGAGGGCCGAGGCGACGCGACGCAACTCTGCCAGGGAGCCGTCCGCTCGGGCAGCCGATTCCCCGGAGAAGAGCGCGCGGACCGCTCGCTCATCCGGGTCGTCGTTGCCGTCGTCTTCGAGGGGCTGGATCGAGATCTCGGTCTCGTAGGAATTGCCTGCTGGGAGATTGTAGATCTCGTAGTAGATGTCGAACGAGCTTTCCGGGAATTGGCTCGTGGGCAGGAGCGCGAGCGTGACGCCACGGCGAGTCCAGCCCCCACTCGCGTCGGGCAGCCCGAATGCCAGGTCACTCAGCATTAGATCGTCACCGCTGTAGTCGGGGACGGGGAAGGGGGTCGTGTAGAGCTGTCCCACCCCGGGCCTGGAGGCGTCGGTCACCACGACGCGCTGCAGCGTTCCGGCGGAGGGAGGCGCTTCGACCTCGACGTACGTGTGCAGAAGGTGCTGCCGCGAGAGTGCCCGCGGTGTACTCACGAAGACGGAGTCCTCCGTGTGGAATACCGCGCGGCTCGCGGTGTCGGCCAGAACGAACCTGACATCGAACCGATAACGGACTCGATTGTCCTTTCTTTCCCTACGAAGCCTCGCTACTGGCACGGCGATCGCCGCGACTACGTTGGTACCGCCTCCGTCGGTGCGGACCGAATAGAGGTCGTAGAAGAACTCGAGCGACCTGGGCACAGAGAGAGGCGGCGTGGAGACTTCCGGCGCGGGTGGAGGCGCGAGTGCGATGGCCACAGGGGCCGGAAGTACCCCCGCCAAAATGCAGAGCGCTGGGACTAGTCCTCGCAACATCGTCACCATGATAATCTCCTCACCTCTCCACGACGATCGGTCGGCTCGTCACGACCGGCGAACGGCCGCGGAGGTCGAGTGATAGGTGGAGCGTGTACTCGCCCGGGTCAAGGTCGGGCAGCTCCAACTCCATGGAGCGGAAGACGGTCTGCACCTGGTCCGGGCCCCTCTCGTCGAACGTGATGTCGATGCGCTCGTCGGGTTCGATCACCCCAAGGAACTCACCCACGCGGGTCAGGAAGCCGGGGCGACCCTGGCTGAATCCGATCGTCACGCGGATCGGCTCCTGGATCCGTAGCCCGTAGACCTCCCAAACGACGGGGAAGCGCTCGCCCGCCTTCAGCCGAACGCCGGGCCGCACGTTCGGGATGGCCTCTTCCATGGATTCCGGGAGCGGCACGCCTTCCTTCAGGACCATCAGGTCCGATACGTCGACCAAGCCCGGTACCAGCGGGCGTTGGATCACGCCCTGCCGAGCCCGCCACGCCTGCCGCCCTTCCAGGTCCACGACCTCGAGTCCGCTCACATACCGCGACGGGGGCGCGTGCAGGGTCAGCACGCCCTCGGGCTCGGTCCCCCGGATGTTGAGGGGCTCCCTTCCGTCCTCCGGAATCAGGAACAGGGCGGTGTGCGCGTCCCCTTCGATGCCGCCATCGGGACCCCAGGCCGAGACCACACCACCGTCGATACCAGCGTCGAAGATCGTCGGACGGTAGGCACCCACGACCAGCATCTCATCGCCTCTGCGGAAGCGGCCGACCTGCGTCTCGAGGCCGCGGATCTCGGGGGCGTATGGCGGTGCGTACCACGTGCGGGCTTCACGCGGTGCTGTAATCCAGCTTTCCGGCGGAATCTCGGAGGGGGACTCCATGTACTCCTCAGGGAACAGATATCCCCGGCTCATCGGATGGTGGTGGCCGACCATCCGGCGCGTGTCTTGTAGACCGCCGAAGGCTCTCCCTGGGTTGTGGGTGCGGCTGTACCCCGTGTTCCTCCCGTACCGGATCAGGGTCTCTTCCAGGTCCTCTTCCCACTCCATTCCCAACGGATCGGCGGCGTCTCGCCGGTTCGTTGCCACGACCCACCGCGCGAAGTGATCCGTGAGGCGATCGTTTCCCTGGAAGAGGAAGAGCGGATCCGACAATTGCCAGAACAGCTCCCACTTCCGGTCGCGCTCCGCCGCGGGAGCGCCGTTGAACTCTTGCTCGCCATCCCTGGTGAAGATGTACCGAGGCGTGGTCCACATCTCCCACTGCTCGTCCGACATCGCCTCGAGCGCGTCGCGGAAGGCGGCCTCCGCTGGCACATAGCGGGTCCATACATGGAGGACGTAGCCGTGAAGCGCGGAGCACCACCACTGCTCCTGGATCCCGCACTCCGTCGCGACCCGCTCGGCCTCCTCCATGTTTCGACTTTCTACGAGATAATGCACGAGCTGCCCGATCACCCATGCATCGTTGATCTCTTCGAACCCGTCGAACAGGGACCGGATCAGCTCGATTCGCGCCTGCTTGACCTCGCGAAACTCGGCGGGATAGCTCTCCTCACCGTCTTCGCCGAACCAGATGCAAATGCGACCGATCCGTTCGTCGCAGGACCCACCGCTACGCTCCATCTCAACGGGGATGCGACTCTCACGGTAGCGCTCGAACTCCTCCTGGAGGTCGTGTAGCTCCTCGAGAATCTCAGCGGGATCGGCGGACGGGGTTTGGGAGAGAGCGTCCGCCGGCGCGAGCAGGAAGGCGAGAACCATTATCCCGACCGCAGAGTTGCGAGCGTCGGGTGGTCGAATGGCGATTCGCATGGAGTTCCTGGGTGGAGATTGAGTCCCGGTTCGGTCACACTGTAATGACGTGCGATACCCCGAGCTTCGCACGCGCGGTCCAGTGTGGAGAAACGGGAGGGCGCGTTCGGTTGCGCGAGCAGGTTCGCCGTTTTCTCCACCGCGCGCTGTGTGCACATCTTGCGCGCATGATCGTCCCCACACATTCGGTAGGGAGGGCCGTGCTCGCAGCCGCGATCGCGGCTGCCCTCTCAGCATGTGTGACAGCACCACGCGTCGCCCCTCGAGGTACGTCCCTGTGACTGCGACCAGCAGCGCCCTCGCTCCCACGCCACCTCGCAGCGCATTGCTCCAGGTCAGCAGACCGGCGATGCCCGAGGTCATGCCAGACGGACTTCGATGCAACCTGCGGGGCCACAGTGCCGGCCATCGACCCTCTCCTTTGCCGCGCTCGGGTCGGAAGGACAGAAACATGAGACTATGCGGGGCGGGCTGTGCCCACCCAGTCTTCGGTCCACGCCCACAAACGCTCGGCGACTGCCTCGTCGCGGGCTTCGTCGCTCGCCTGCTTCGGTCGACAATCGGAGAAGTACCGGCCTGCCAGTTCTGGCGGATCAGGGTGTGTCACGCACACGATCGATGTGGACGCGCCGACGCTCGGGCTCTTCGTGAATGGGCTGATGAGCTTCATCGCGAGGCTCGCCATCCGTGAGAATCTCGTGATGTCCGTGGTCACCATGGTCCCGGGATGCAGGGAGCATGCGGTAAGCCCCTCGCCACCGTGTCTACGTTGGAGCTCGCTCGCATAGAGCACGTTGCACAGCTTCGCCTGACCATATGCCACGAAAGAGGAGTAGTTGCTGGCGGTGAGAGGGAGCCGGTCGAAGTCGAGCCTCCGCGGCGTGCGATGCGACTCACTCGACACCATGATGACGCGTCCGCCCCCTCGTGAGAGCAACTTCGGCAGCAGCGCCCGCACCAGCAGGAAGTGGCCGACGTGGCACACTCCGACCGTCCGCTCGATTCCTCCGTCGACTTCCTGGTAAGGTCCGCCGAAGAGCCCGGCGTTACATACGAGCGCATCGACCGAATCGGTATCGAGACGCTCTGTGAAGTCGTGAATGCTCTGGCGAGATCCTAGATCCAGCAGGCCGACTTCGGCTGCGGCGTGCGGGTGCGCCGTGATCGTGCGCTCGACTGCGGCGGTGCCCCTGGAGCGATCGCGGCAGGCGAAGATCACACGAGCCCCGGCCGAGGCGAGCGCCCTCGCAGTGTGGAAGCCGATACCGGTGTTGGCGCCGGTCACGATCACGACTTGCCCGGACAGGTCCAGGCCCGCCACGGCTTCGTCCGCGGTCGTCCGCGCCCCGAACGTGCCGGACCAGTTCGGGATGGGCTCTACTCCCGGGAGCGCTGGGTCGAGGTCACCGTAGGTCCACGTACGCCGCCCGCACCCACCGCTCCGTGCCGGCGCCCGGCTGCGCGAAGCCGCGAGTCGGGTTGGCCGCCACCACGTCATCCTCCGAGAGGCCCTCGGCGATGTGGTCGGCGATCCGCTGCCGGATGGTCACGAGCATCGACCGATACTGCAGCAGGTCCGTGCGGGTGGAGAGTTGACCGTGCCCGGGGATGATGGTGGTATCGTCCCCGATGAGCCCCGCGATGCCCCACAATGCGTCGATCATCCCTTCGAGGGAGCCGCCGTTCGGCCCGTCGATGAAGGGCAGGCCGTAGCGCACGAAGACATCACCCGTGTGGATGACGTTCGCGTCGCGGAAGTACACCACGGCGTCGCCGTTCGTATGCGCTGGTCCGAAGTGGACGATGTCGATTTGGTTGTCGTTGTAGTGGAAGCGGACGGACTCCCCAAAGGTGATCTTCGGCAGTCCTTCCTTCGAATAGGCCTCTTGCAGCCGGCCGTTCAGGGACACGATCTGGTCCGTCTCCATTCGGCGTCGGCTGTTCTCGTGCGCCACGATGACCGCTCCGGCTCTCCCGAAGTTCTCGTTTCCGTCCGAGTGGTCGTAGTGCCAGTGGCTGTTGACGACGAAGTCGACGGGATTGTCCGTCAGCTCGGCGATCGCCGCTTTGATCTTTTCGGTGAGCGGAGCGAACTGGTCGTCCACGATGAACGTGCCGTCGTCCCCGATCGATACACCGATGTTTCCGCCGCTTCCCTGAAGCACATAGATCGATTCACTGACCTGAAGCGTCCGAATCTGGACGTTGTCGAAGTTCTGAGCCGATCCCAGCACGGGGAAGGCCAGTAGCCCGAGGACGGCGGACGTTGTGCGTCTCATGATTATTCTCTCCGGTTGCCGCGGTGTACTCCTGCTAACTCCGATCAGCGTACGTGCCATCAACGACATTCTGACCGGCGACCCGGGTTGGCGCCAGCCGCACAGGACGGGCCGCGGGGGCGAGGGACCGCGCGAAATCGACTTGCGCGTTCCGAAACGGGCTGTCACGATGGCGGTGGACCCTCACTCCAGCGGGCCAGGCCCGGGAGCAAACACGATCATGACGAACCACGCAAGCTTGCGACTGCGGCGGCTGTCCCCTTTCACCGCTTGCGCGCTCGGGCTCGGTGCGCTGCTCTCGGCTCCGCCCGACACCGCCGCGCAGGGGCCCGGAACGGAGGGTGCGGAGTGGACGTTCCTCGGTGGGGACGCGTGGCACACGCGCTACACGCCGGCGACTGAAATCAACGCCGACAACTTCGGGGACCTCGAAGTGCTGTGGCAGTGGCAGGCGGAGAGCTTCGGTTCCAGCACACCCCGCGCGACGCCGACCATGGTCGATGGCAAGCTCATCACGGTCACCGGATATCGACGTCATGTGGTCGCCCTCGATCCAGCGACCGGAGAGTTGTTGTGGAGCTTCACCGAGCCGAACACGGCTCGCTACGAGTACTCCATGCGGGCTGGGTACGGGAAGGGTATCGCATACGGCGAGATCGACGGCCGGGGCGTGGTCTACATTTCGACGCCTGGCTTCTTCCTGCACGCGCTGGACGCCGAGACCGGGCAGCCGCTGGAAGGTTGGGGCGAGGGCGTTCCGATCCCTGGCTTCCCCGCCTCGGGCAGCGTGGACATGCTCGAGGATCTCATTGAGGACTGGGGCCCCTGGCAAGACCTCGATCAAGAGTTCGATCCCTACCAGGGCATTCCGTTGGAGATCGGCTACATCACGACGTCCTCGCCGCCCATCGTGGTCAATGACGTGGTGATCGTCGGGAACTCGGCCGAGCAGGGATACAACCAGACGCGGGTCGAGATGATCCCGGGCGACATCATGGCGTACGACGCCCGCACCGGAGACCTGAAGTGGAAATTCCATGTCATTCCACGGCCGGGCGAGTTCGGGCACGAGACCTGGGAGAACGACGCTTGGGAATGGACCGGTGACGTGTCGTCGTGGGCCCCGATGTCGGCCGACCCCGAGCTTGGCCTGGTCTACATCCCGACGAACGGCGCCACCATGGACTTCTACGGAGGTTTCCGTCCAGGTGAC
Source organism: Gemmatimonadota bacterium (assembly GCA_036338615.1). Lineage (GTDB taxonomy): Bacteria > Gemmatimonadota > Gemmatimonadetes > Longimicrobiales > Gaopeijiaceae > UBA1138. The sequence continues at coordinate 11,762 of JAYZBT010000168.1, read as the reverse complement.
AACCTCTTCAGCACGAGCATGATCGCCCTGGACGTGGAGACCGGCGAACGGCGTTGGCACTACCAGTTCGTGCATCACGACATCTGGAACTACGACACGCCCACGGCCCCGGTTTTGATGGACGTCACGGTGGACGGCGAAGAAATCAAAGGCCTGTTCCAAGCCACTAAGCAAGCGTTCCTGTACGCGCTAGACCGCGAGACGGGTGAGCCGATCTGGCCGATCGAAGAGCGCCCCGTCCCACAGTCCAGGGTGCCGGGTGAGGTGTTGGCCGCAACGCAGCCGTTCCCGACCAAGCCGGCTCCGTACGACCTGCAAGGGCGGACCGAGGATCAACTGATCGATTACACGCCCGAGATCCGACGACGGGCCCTGGAAATCGCGCGCAACGCCAACATGTTCGCACCCTTCTTCAACCCGCCCACGCATGTGGGTGACCCTTCGGGACCCGGACGGATTTGTCCTGGAGATACGGGCGGCGTGAACATCACCGGCCCCGCCGTGGCCGATCCCGTGGACGGCGTGATCTTCATCACGTCGCACAGCGGGTGCGGATCGGTCGCGCTGGCGCCGGGCGTCGAGTCTCCCTTGGACGGTCCGGAGCAGACCGGTGTTACGCACTCGGATTGGGCCCGGAGTCGCAGTGGCCGGGGTCGAGGGGGCAGGGGCGGCAGGGGCGGTGGCGGAGCTCCCCCCACGACCCTCGACGGCCTCTCGATTTTCAAGGGCCCGCTCGGCCGGATCAGTGCGATCGATCTGAACACGGGTGAGTACCTCTGGGTGATCCCGCACGGCGACGCCCCGGAAGATCAGCAGGAGCGCATCCGCAATCATCCCCTGCTCCAGGGTGTCGAAGGCGTGGAGACGAACCAGGGCCGGAGAGGGCACTCGGCGATGGTCGCGACGCCTACGCTGCTCCTGGCCTCGGGACAGATCAGTGACGGCACGCCTCACTTGTTCGCGATCGACAAACGCACGGGAGTGCGCGTCGGCTCGGTGGAGTTGCCGGGTGGCACACGGTATGGCATGTCTAGCTGGGTCCACGAAGGACGGCAGTACGTGGTCATCCAGCTCAGTGACGGCCTGGCGGTCATGGGTCTCCCACAGATGTAGGTAGGCCTGACGCCAGAAGTGGAAGTGCGTCAGCGGGTTCTGGTGGCCGACGCCCCCCACCGCCTGGTCACGGCGATGGATCTCCCCCAGGGCGTGTCCTACCTCGGGGTAACCATCGAGCAGCAAGAAGGACACGCGGTGCTCACGCAGGCGGCGTCGTAGTGGGCCTTGCTCGACGAGCGTACAGCCGCCTATTCTTGCTCGCGGAACCCCTGATCGGCCCAGTTCGCGAGATGGGGATCAAGGCGAGGTTGCAATGCGCGCATTTGAAGGCTCCGTCGGGTTGATGCGGGCCATGGCCTCAGCCGTCACGCCCTTCCTTGCGGTTGGGTTCATGACGGGGGGCGCTCAGGCCCAGAATCCGGACGCGTTCACCACCGACATCCGCCCGATCATGGAGCGGAGTTGCTGGGACTGTCACGGCGACAGAATCCGACGGTCCGGTCTCGACCTCCGCACGCGCGAAACCGCGCTCAGAGGGGGCAGTCAGGGCGCCGCGATCGTGCCGGGTCGCGCCGACGAAAGTCTCCTCTACCGCATGGTGGCGGGTCTCGAGCAGCCGTTGATGCCCAGGGAGGGCACTACGTTGACCGTTGCGGAGATCGCAGCGGTGCGCGCCTGGATCGACGGCGGCGCGCACTGGGACGCCGGCCCCACGACCACCACCTCTGCAGCCGATCGACTGGGCCGAGCCGAGTCGCCCGAGCTCCCGCCCGGCGCGAGGGAGTATTGGGCGTTCCAGCTGCCGGTGCGTGGCGCCGTTCCGGTAGTTGCGTCCTTCGAGCATCCCATCGATCGCTTTCTCGAGCAGAAACGCGAGCGCACCGGTCTCATCGCGGCACCGCGCGCGCATCGATCCACGCTGCTTCGGCGTGCGTACCTGGACTTGATCGGGCTCCCGCCCACGCCCGAACAGATCGAAGCGTTCTTGGCGGACACGGCCGCCGACGCGTGGGCTCGTGCGATCGACCGGCTACTCGAGTCTCCCCACTACGGCGAGCGTTGGGGTCGCCATTGGCTCGACGTGGCTCGTTACGCGGATTCGGACGGCTTCGAGCAGGACTACGACCGCCCCAACGCTTGGCGGTATCGCGACTACGTCATCGGCTCGTTCAATCGGGACAAGCCCTTCGATCGTTTCATCCGTGAGCAGATCGCGGGCGACGAGCTCGACGAGGCGACCGACGAGACCCGGATCGCGACCGGGTTCCTTCGCGCCGGACCCCGCGTGCACTTTCGCGAGAAGGACAATCCAGAGAGACGGCACGAATACCTCGACGACATCATCGCAACGCTCGGCCGTGGGATTCTCGGCTTGACGGTTCAATGCGCGCGCTGTCACAACCACAAATTCGATCCGATTCTGCAGACGGACTACTATCAGTTGCAGGCGTCGCTTTTCGGGTATGTGGAAACGGAGTATCCGTTGCTTCCGCCCGCGGAAGGGGATGCGTACCTCGCCAAGATCTGGGACATCAACGACCGACAACGTGCGCTGAGGGATGGGGTTGCCGAGATCGAGGCGCCGTACCGCAAACAACTGAAAATCGAACGACTGCGTCGTGAGTTTCCACCAGACGTCTTGCGCGCGGTACAAAAGCCCGCGGACGAGCGCACCGCTGGCGAGAGGTTGCTCGCCGACCAGGTGCTTTCGCTCGGTGTGCCCAGGGCGCGCGTGGTCGCCGCGCAATCGCCGGAGGATGCCGATCGACGGCAGGCGTTGATCGATCGCATCGACGCGATCGAGCTGGAGCGACCGGACCGACCGCCCATGGCGGACATCGTCACCGACGGGGACTACCGATTCACGCCGGACGGCCCGGGCGACGAGATCATCGGATGTCCGGAGTGCAGGGTTCCTCCGGACGAGCCGGGCAGCTATTTGCACGAGGGCACCGGACGCTACCAGGTCCCGACCAGCCACCTATTGATCCGCGGGGATCCGTTCCGGCCCGGTCCGGTCATGTCGCCCGGCTTCGTGACGGTTGCGACCAACGGGGATCCGCCAACCGAGATCGCGCGGCCGGATGGTCGCACGTCCGGACGTCGCCTAGCGCTCGCGGACTGGCTGGTATCGGCCGAGAACCCGCTGCCTGCGCGGGTGATGGTGAACCGGATTTGGCAGCACCATTTCGGACGCGGGATCGTCGCCACGCTCGACAACTTCGGGGAAGTCGGTGATCGGCCCACGCATCCCGAACTTCTCGACTGGCTGGCCGTCGAGTTCATGAGCAACGGGTGGAGCATCAAGCACATGCACCGGTTGATCATGACGTCCGATGCGTACCAGATGGCATCCGCGTTCGGGCATGCAGGCAACGCCGCCATCGATCCCGCGAATCATGAACTGTGGCGGTACCGCCAGACCCGCCTCGAGGCGGAAATCGTGCGCGACGCCATCATGGCGTCGAGTGGCGGGATCGACCTTACGGTCGGCGGGCCCTCGATCTTCCCCTACGTGCCTGAGGAGATCTTGGCGTCTCAGGCGCATGGGCGGTGGGACAACGAGCCGGACGGTCCGTCTGCCTGGCGCCGCAGCGTATACGTCTATCGGCGTCGATCGCTGGTATTCCCGTTTTTCGAGACCTTCGACCTTCCCGACCAAGGGGTCACCACGGCCACGCGCAACGTGTCGACGGTGCCGACCCAAGCGCTGACGCTGCTCAACAATCCGTTCGTGCTCGGGCAGGCCCGTCTCTTCGCGGAGCGACTACGGCGAGAGGCGCCGGACGGGATTTCTCAGCAGATCGATCTGGCGTACCGCATCGCCTTGGCGAGGAGTCCCACGGGAGCGGAGGCCGCGCTCGCTACACAGCTCGTGCGAGGGGGATCGCTGGTGGATCTGACGCACGTGATCTTCAACCTGAATGAGTTCTTGTACCTGAGGTGAGGACATGAGCCACGAGTGCCATCGTCACGAGAAGACCTTCTGGTCGCGGCGCGACTTTCTCTTTCAGTCGGGCGGGGGACTCGCCGGCTTGGCGCTCGCGCAGTTACTGGATCGCGAAGGGCTCCTGGCGGCGGAGCACCAGGTCCAGGAGTGCGGGCAAGCGATGCCGGGCAACCCGTTCGCACCCAGGGCGCCACACTTCGCGCCGCGCGCGACCGCGGTGATCTCTCTGTTCATGAGCGGTGGAGTCAGCCACGTCGACACCTTCGATCCCAAGCCGGCGCTCACGAGGTATGCGGGTCAGCCGTTGGACGGCAAGGTGGACGGGAACATCGTGGTCCGTCAGGGCTTCCCCGGCCCGCTCATGCCCAGCCCGTTCGCCTTCAGTAGGCATGGGGAGAGCGGCATCGAGGTTTCCGAGATCTTCCCGCACATCGCGAAGCACGTCGACGAGATCGCCTTCATTCGCTCCGTGTACGGGCGCTCGAACGACCACGTTCAGGCGACGTACGAGATGCAGACCGGGCAGATCCGCATGGGCTTCCCGAGTGTAGGCTCTTGGGTCACCTACGGTCTCGGGTCGGAAAGCTCTAGCTTACCTGCCTTCGTCGTGATGACCGACTACCGCGGTGGGCCGCTCGGGGGCCCCAACGACTGGGCCGCCGGCTTCATGCCAGCCAGCTACCAAGGCACGCGCTTCCGCGCCGCGGGTGACCCGATCGTCGACCTCGAGCTCCCGCAGGGGATGACCCCCGAGCAACAACGCGCTCGGCTCGACGTGCTGGCGAAGCTGAACGAGATGGACATGGAGAAGCACCCCGGTAACTCGGAGCTCGCCGCGCGCATTTCATCGTACGAGCTCGCCTACAGGATGCAGGGCTGCGCCCCCGAGGCGATCGACGTGTCGTCGGAGTCCGACTTGACCAAGAAGCTGTATGGTCTCGACAACGAAATCACCGAGCCGTTCGGTCGGCAGTGTCTGATGGCGCGGCGTCTCATCGAGCGCGGGGTTCGGTTCGTACAGCTCTTCCAGGGCGGCCTGGGCAATCAGAATACCGACACCTGGGACGCGCACTCGAACCTGGTGGAGAATCACACGCAGCACGCCGCCGAGTCGGACCTCCCGATCGCCGGGCTGCTGACGGATCTGAAAGCGCGCGGGTTGCTCGATTCGACCCTCGTGGCGTGGCACGGAGAATTCGGGAGGATGCCGATCTCACAGCGGGGCGTCGGCCGCGATCACAACCCCGGCGCCATGACCGCGTGGATGGCCGGCGCGGGCATCAGGGGTGGGCAGGTCATCGGCTCGACGGACGAGTTCGGCTACAAGGCGCTGGAGCAGCCCGTCTCTGCGCACGACCTGCACGCGACCATGCTGCACCTCTTGGGAATGGACCATACGAAGCTCACGTATCGATTCAGTGGTCGTGACTGGCGGCTGACGGACGTGCACGGCACGCTCATACCGCAGATTGTGGGCTAAGCCAGACCTGTCGCACGACGCAGCTTCAACGGAACCTTCGGCCATCTTCTCCGACCATATGGTTCTGCAGCGCGGGGCCCCGGATCCCGTTTGGGGATGGGCCACTGCGGGCGCGCTGGTGACCGTGCGTTACGCCTGGCAGAACTGGATCGTGGGCTCGCTCTTCAACAACGCTGGGCTTCCAGCATCATCCTTCCGCACCGACGAGTGGTGAGACAGGTGCCAACATTTGTTGGCGCTCATGCGGAGGCGCCCCTCGCGAGCTATGATAGGGAGTCGGCCCAGTCCCGTCTCATCAGCATGCCGGCTCTGCCCGGCCCAGGGGGATCTCATGTCACTGACGCGCCGCGGGTTCGCCCGCACCATCGGCCTCGGTACGGCCGGTGTTCTGTCCAGTTCCTTCATCATCGGTCGCGGCCAGGAGGCGGCAGCCTTTGAGGCGGAGGAGGCGGACGGTCGAGACGACGATGGCATCATCCGCATCAGCTCGAACGAGAATGCTCGCGGCCCAGGTCCGAAGGCGATGGCTGCGCTGCACCAGGCGATTACGGCGAGGACGGGGCGCGGGTATCCGCCCGACTATACGAACGAGCTGGTGGCCACGATCGCCAAGAAATACAGCGTTGAGGAGACCAGTGTGGTGGTGAGTACCGGGTCGGGTGCACTCCTGGCCGGGGCGGCCCGCGCCTTCTGTTCGGCGACCAAGCCACTGGTCACCGCGTCGCCGACCTACGCCACGTCGGACAGAATGGCGAGGCGGATCGGCGCGCCCGTGAAGGCGATTCCCGTCGACGGCTCGCTGGCGTTGGACGTCGACGCGATGGCGGACGCAGCCGCCGGGGCGGGCATGGTGTTCTTCTGCAACCCGAACAACCCGACAGGCACGGCGCACCCGGCCGCCGTAGTGGAACACTTCGTGCGACGCGTGATGCGCGACTCCCCCTCCACGAAGATCCTGATCGACGAGGCGTACATCGACTATACGTTCGACCCGGACGTGAAGACCGCGGCCCCGCTGACGCAGGAGTTCCCGAGCGTGTTCATCACTCGATCCTTCTCGAAGGCGTACGGCATGGCGGGCCTGCGCGTCGGATATGCGATCGGGCGAGAAGAGACCCTCGATGCGATCAGCGAGGTCTGGAATCTGGGAAGCATGAACACTCTGTCCGCCGCGGCCGCCATCGCGTCGCTCGAGGATCCGGGACACATCGACGAGGAGCGGCAGGAGAACGCTCGGATTCGTGCCTTCACGCTCTCGGCGTTTCGTGACATGGGGTTCGAGGCGCCGGAATCACACACGAACCACATCTTCATCGACCTGGGTCGACCGGCGAGCGAGTTTCGCGATTTGTGTCTGGAGCAGAGCGTTCGTGTGGGTCGGGACTTCCCACCCATGGAGCACACTCACTCTCGGATCTCGCTCGGTACGATGGAAGAGATGGAGACCGCCGTCGGGGTGTTCCGCAGCGTCTTGGGGTGAGCCCGTCCTGTGTCAGTGTCGCTTGCATCTCCCCCCGGCATGTCGGATCTTGGGTGGATATGACCCTCCGACAAGGAAATGCGGATGTCTGATCCCAGTGCTCTTACCCGCGGCAGACTCGATCGCCGAGCGTTCCTCCGGAGCGCCGGAGGAACCGCCGTCCTGGGCGCTGTGGGGGTCAAGCCCGCCCTGGCAGCCGACGTTCTCGAGGGTCTGCCGGCTTCCGGCCCTCAGGTCTTCGACTTCGACGAGGTCTACGACCGAGTCGGTACCGACAGCACCAAGTGGGACGGCGCCATCGCGACGTACGGTCAGGGCATCGAGGTGGGAATGGGCATCGCCGACATGGACTTTCGCACCGCGCCCTGCATCACCCGAGCCTTGGCTGAGCGGTGCGGGCACCAGAACTGGGGATACCTGAGAAGACCCGACAAGTATTTCGAAGCCATCGCCGACTGGAACCGTCGGCGGTATGGGCTGGAGATCGATCCCGGGACGCTCCAGTGGACTGCCGGTGTGCATTCCGGGATCATCGCGGGATTGCTAACCTTCGCGCCGCCGGGGACGAAGGTCTTGATGACGCCGCCGACGTACAACGGCTTCTATAGCGACCTGCGCTATACCCAGACCGTTGCCGAAGACTGTGAGATGAGGCTCGTCGACGGGCGGTATTCGGTCGACTTCGAGGAGTTCGAGACTCGTGCGGCCCGCGCGAACGTCTTCATGCTCTGCAATCCCCAGAACCCGACAGGCAACTGCTGGTCGCCCGAGGATCTGACGCGGATGGGTGAGATCTGCCTCCGGCACAAGGTCATCGTGTTCTCCGACGAGATCCACTGCGATTTCGTGATGAAGGGCCAGACGTACACGCCGTTCGCCAGCCTCCCCGACCGCGACATCGTCGACAACAGCATCACGTTCAAGGCGGCGAGCAAGACGTTCAGCCTCGCTGCGATCAAGGTCGCCTGGTACTTCTCGACCAATCCGGACCTACTGCAGCGAATCAAGACCAATTCGCGGGCGGACGTCACGACGTTGGGCCTGGTGGCGAACCATGCGGGGATGACGGAAGGCGAGCCGTGGCTCGATCAGTGCCGCGCGTATATCGACGGGAACCACGACTTGGTGGAGTCCTACGTGCAGGATCGCATACCGCTGATGAAGTACAAGAAGGCCCAGGGCACGTATCTCGCGTGGCTCGACGTATCCCAAGTCGTCGACAAGATCCACGCCAAGGAGATCGCCGCCAAGGAAAGCGTATCCTCGGTCAATCCAGTCAGCCCGGAACTCGTCGTGCAGCGCTGGCTGGCCGAGAATGCGCGCGTCTACCTGAATCCCGGGTCGACCTTCGGCACGGGCGGGGCAGGGCACATGCGCATGAATATCGCGACGTCGCGGCGCATGCTCGAGCACGCGCTCGACAACATAGCCGCCGCATTGGACTAGTCGGCGCGTCAGGCGACCTCGATGCTCCGGTGGAAGAGTTCGTTGTTCTCCCAGCGCGTCCGTTTCAAGTCGAGATGCTCCGGCTGAGTGCGTCCCCCGACTTCGGTAGCTCGTGATACCAGCGTATGCTCACCGGCTGACAGCTCCGGGATTTCCAGCGTAAAGAATGTCCAGCTGTGGGGGTCACTCGGACGATCCAGCTCTGCCGACTGCCAGGCGCCGTCGTCCACCCGCACTTCGACGCGATCCAGTCGAGTGCCGTCGTTCCAGGCCGCACCGAAGATCGTGAATCGGCCGCCGCTGCGCGTCACACGTGCGATCGCGGACTTGGGGCGCTGGCGCGTGACCGACGTCTCGATCCACTCCGTGCGACCATCGACCTCGCGCCCCATGAGCGTGACGTAGTCCTTGGCCATGAAGCGGGTCATCAGGCGATCTGAACTCAATTCGATCCTGTCCAACCACTTGACCTGGCTGACCCCGTACCAGCCGGGGACGATCAGCCGTACGGGGAAGCCGTGCTCCTTCATCAGGGGCTCGCCATTCATCGCGTACACGACAACGGGGTTCGTCTCCCTGATCTGCTGCATGGACATCGAGCGGGCAAAGTTCTGCTCGTACTCGTTGCCCCTGATTTCCTCCGTACCGGTGTCCGCCGCCCAGAAGTGCACTTCCCTGGTACCGTCCAGTGGGCCCGCCGCCTCCAGTAGCGGCAAGAGTTCGGTGCCCATCCACGTGGCGTTGCCCACCATGCCGTGGAAAGTGCCTGTCGAGTTTCCACTGCACTCGAAGACCGTCGTGACTTCCACACTCGGCCGTGACTTGATCTGGTCGAGCGTAAGCGTCAGCGGCCGCTGCACGAGCCCTCTCAATCGGAGCCGATACGCATCCCCGTCCACCTCGGGATAGCCGTAGTGCCCCACCTTGAAGAAGTCGTCGACCGGCGTCGTCCACGACGTCAGATTGCGTAGATCCTGCGCGACGCGGAGGCCGGACGCCCGGAGGCCGGTGAAGCCCTCGGGAACGTCGGTGAACGGGACGACAGCCTCCTGAGCGAACCAGGACGCCGGCCAGCCCGGCACGGGGGTTACCGCTAGGCCGACGGTGACGATGCCCAACTGGCCGAGGACTTCTCGGCGGGTCATGAAGCCATCGGACGACGTCGGAGAGCGGTGTTCGTTCATGGGAGTCCCCGTGGAAGGAAGAGAGAGTGTTGGGGCTTAGGATGGGGATTGGCTTTCCTCGCGCGCAAGAGCACGGCGGCAACCGAAGGAAACCAACAGGACCTCAGACTCGTCCATACGTGTACGCACAGCGATGGCGACTGGGATGCGGGAGTACTGCGGATGATCTTCGAAGCACTGAGTTGGTACGTCGAAAGCATCACTGCCTTCTGGGTCAGCATGGCCGGGGGCGGACTTTTCAAGCTGCTCATGATCTGGTGTTTCATATACTGGATCTGTTGTCGGCGCCGACGGTGCGGGAAGCGGTGGCGCAGACGTTGGCGCTGGCGCCACTACGGCTGGCCGGGGCCCTGTAGCTGTCACAGTGGATGTGGGCATTGCGGTTGCACCTGCGGCCAGTGCCACGGCGATTACGGCGATGGTGAGCACCGGCACTGCGGGTGTGAGGACGGCGACTGCGAGGAGGCCGCTGAGCCGGCGGAAGCCGCCGAGGCCGCAGCCGATGCTGCGGACGGAGAGGCGGAGGAAACGGCGGAGTAGCGCCGACTCGGCCCTCGGTTTCGCCGCGGGTGTGGATCTCGTGAAGGGGCCCGGCTACCATGCCGGGCCTCTTCGCGTTCCACTCACCACGCCAAACGATGAACGATCCCATCAGAGCGATTCGCTGCCACCAGTTCTCTGGGCTAGGAGAAGACGGGAAGCCGGTGCCGACACCGGGACCGCTTCGGGGAGTGCTGTCACTCGATGAAGTATCGAGGCCCGAGTGCGAAGCCGGGAGCGTCCTGGTCAGCGCCAATTATGCGGGCGTCCAGTATCCCGACGCGCTCCAGGCGCAGGGACTCTACCAAGTAAGACCGCCCCTCCCCTATGTACCGGGCATGGACCTGACCGGGACGATTCTGGAAATCGGGGAGGGTGTTGAGGGCCTTCAGGTGGGCGACCGAGTGATCGCGCAAATGGGGATCGGCGCGATGGCGGACGTAGTCAAAGTCGACGCCCGCGCCGTGTGGAAGGCCCCCGATGGCGTCCCGCTGTCGCACTGCGCCAACGTCGGCCGCAACTTCTTCGCGGCGTATCACTCACTGAAGGTCATCGGCGAGGTCGGTCCCGGCGATCTGGTGCTCATCGATGGCGGCTCGGGCGGCGTCGGCATGGCCGGCATCCAGCTCGCCAAGGCCATGGGAGCGCTGGTGATCGCCGGCGTAAGCGTGCCCGAGAAGCAGACCTACCCAGCCGAGGCGGGGGCGGATAGGGTGCTGTGCTACGGGCGTGATCGGGAGAGTCACAGGGCGTTCAAGAACGACGTCAAGGAAGCATCGCGCGAGTTGGGGCATCCCGACGGCGTCGATGTGGTGCTCGACATGGTGCAAGGGGAGCTTTTCGAGGCAGCGCTGGTCTCTTCGGTGCGGCCGCTGGGCCGAATCTGCCTGGTTGGATTCACCGCGGGTCAGAAGCCGATTCGACCTGGAATGCTGCTCATCAAGCAGGCCGCTGCCATCGGCAGTCTCTGGGGGCCTTGGGCTACCGCCAATCCGGAGCGCCACCAGGAGAATGTGTCTGAGATCCTCGCTTACATGGCTTCCGGGGCGGTTGAACCGCGCGCCGATCGCGTATTCCCGCTCAACCGATTCATCGAGGCGTTCGAGCTCTTCGAAAACAACGAAGGGCGCGGCAATACGGTGGTGTGCTTCAAAGAGGAGTAGCGCCTAGAGCGCCTTCACGGCGCGGGTCGCGATGAATGTCGGCATGTGACGTGACAGCAAGTCCTGGTTGCCGTATCGGTCCTCGTAGAAGCCGCAGAGGGTCAAGCCGGCGTCCAGCTGTCCGCCGATCAAGGTTTCCAGGGTATGGGAGAACAAGAGGGCTTCGCCTTCTTCGGCGAGCTTTCGATGCTCCTCCCCGGTGAACAACTCTGCTTCCGATCCAGCCCCGGCAGGTTGCCGAACCAGGTGCACGGCACGGGCTTGGTCGGGGTCAGGACGATCTCCCAATCTCCGCGGCGCGCGCGTTCGACTGCTTCCGTCGTGACGGGGATGGTCCAGGGGTTCTCCCAATCTACCTGTTTGTCCCAAGCGGATTCGTTGTGTGCCCGAACATCGAGGCGGTGGTCCGCGCCGCTGGTCATCGCGCGTGGCCCGGGCGTGTGTGGCGAAACGGCATCGGGTC
>JAYZBT010000167.1:0-11904 GCA_036338615.1 Gemmatimonadota bacterium | reverse complement strand
GCCTCGGGGACGTGGTGAGCGTCGAGGCGCGGGATGTACTCGCCCGTATTCGCAGGGAGAACCAGCAGTACGAGCGCACGGTGGCCTACGAGTTCCGCGGGCCCCAGAAGCTCGGTGACATTTGGCACGAGCGCATCATCGAGACCACGGAAGTGCCTCCGGGATACACGGTGCAGAAGGGCAACACCGGATTCTCGATCCGAGGGGAAGAGCGCACGCAGATTTGGCTGGTGATCACGCTCGCGCTGCTGCTCGTCTACATGGTCACGGCGGCGCTCTTCGAGTCGCGTCTGCAGCCCCTGTGCGTGTTCCGCACGGTCCCGCTGGCTCTCATAGGCGTGTACCTGATCTTCTTCTACTCCGGGGCGTCGTTCACCCGCGAAGCGTACGTCGGCGTGATCATGATGTTCGGAATCGTGGTGAACAACGCCATCCTGCTCGTGGACCACGTCAACCGCGTGCGCCGAAAGAGTGCAGACCTTCCCCTGTCGGAGGCGATCGTGAAAGGGACCTTGGAACGCGTGCGACCGATTCTCATGACCACCGCGACGACGGTGCTCGGCCTCCTTCCACTCGTGCTATTTGGTGACGCGGCGGGCTCGAACATCTGGGATGCGTTGGCGCTTGTGCTGATTGGTGGCCTTCTGTCGTCTACTCTGTTTGTGCTGACCATCACGCCGGCCGCGTACCACGTATTGGAGCGCGCGAAGGTTCGCAGGCCCTCAGCGAGGGCCGCGGACGCCGGAAATGCCGAGGTGGTGGCCGCCACGACGTAGGCTGGCCGGGCGAGTGCATTGTCCATCCCTGGGGACGGTCATGTCCCAGGAAGGGGAGGGGAGCGCACGCGCCGTGTAGAAAACCGTTGATTTACAACGGTGTTTTCGACATCAATCATGGCATGAGGATTGCCCATAGGGCGGATGAGTAGGACAGGCCCTGGGACAAGGGGGGGAGTAGATGACTGCGACGCAACGTACGCGAACGGTGCAGGCGCTCTTGGTGGCGACACTTTTCGCCGTGCTACCGCCTGAGTTCGCGGCCGCACAAGGGGGCCCGGGCTTTCTGTTCCGACAGCCGATCGTGTCGGCCGGCTTCCGCACGGGCTATAGCCTGCCGCGCGCCGGGAGCGACATTTTCTCGCACACGCAGGAGCAACTCACCATCGAGAACAGCGACTTCGCTGGCAACTACTTCGGCGGAGAAGTCAGTGTCCGAGTGTCGGATCACGTCGACCTGGCGTTCGGTGTGGGTTATACGGAGTCGATCACGCGGTCCGAGTTCCGGGACTGGGTCGATACGGACGACCAGGCCATCGAGCAGACCACCAAGTTCGCGATGACCCCGGTCACGCTCAGTGCGAAGTACTTCCTGATGGATCGCGGTCGCTCGATTGGGCGGTTCGCTTGGGTACCCGCTCGCTTGAACGCCTACGTGGGTGGCGGCGTCGGTGTCACCTTCTATAACTTCGACCAGGTCGGTGACTGGGTCGATTTCGAGACCTTCGACATCTTCAATACCCAGTTCAAGTCGAACGGGAACGGGAAGCAGTTGCACGCGCTTGCAGGTATCGACCTGGCGATCACAAAGAACATCTTTCTGACGGGTGAGAGCCGCTATCTGTGGGCCGATGCGGCGCTCGATGAGACGTTTTTCAAAGGCTTCAACGATGTGGATCTCGCCGGCTTGCAGTTCTCGGTCGGAATCTCGGCCCGGTTCTAACCGGAAAGGACGACTAAGATGAAGGCACAGCGATACGGTATGGGTGTTCTCTCGGCGGCTCTTCTCACGGTTGCGCTGACCACGGCTCAGGTCGCTGCCCAGGACTTGGATGGGCGCTGGATGGCATTCCTGGGTTGTTGGGAGCCGACCGGCGAGACGACGGACGCGGGCTTGTTGTGTGTGCGCCCGGTCGATGAGGGCGTCGAGCTCTTTACGGTCGTCGGCGGCGAGATCACCACCAGCGATATCATGGTGGCGAACGGTCAGCAGCGTGCCCGGAGCTTGGAAGGGTGCGAGGGTTGGGAGTCCGCCGAGTTCTCCGAGGACGGCCGACGACTGTTCACCCGTTCGCAGTTCGTCTGCGGCGAGGACATCCCGCGCGCTTCGACCGGTGTGATGTCGCTGGTCGCGCCCACGCAGTGGGTGGACGTGCGCTCCGTCGAGGTGCAGGGAGAGCAGGTCGCCTGGGTCCAGGAGTACAGCCTGGTGGGTCCTGAGCGCCTCGCCGAGGCGGGCATCGAGGACATTACGCAGGGCTTGGGGCTGGCGATCCGGTCGGCTAGGCTGTCCGCTTCGCGCGGCATCGAACTGTACGACGTGCGCGAGGCCGCACAGAAGATCGACGCCAAGGCGGTCGAGGCTTGGGTGGCGGCGCGCGGAGAGCGGTTCGAGCTCGACGCCGACGTGCTCATCGAGTTGGCCGACGCCGGCTTGGATGAGAGCATCATCGACGTGGTCGTAGCCGTCACGTATCCGGAGACCTTCCGGATCAACGCGAATGACGGGGTTCAGCGAGACCGCGCCATGCGTGGCAACCGTGGCGTGGATGGCTATGCGAACCGCGGCCGGTACGGTTTCGGCGCCCGGTCCTACTTCTGGGATCCGTTCTACTACGGCTATAGCCCGTACGGCTCGTACGGCTACAACGCGTACAGCGGCTTGTACGGCGGTTACGGAGGGTACGGCGGCTACGGGTACGGCGGCTACTATCCCACCACGGTGATCGTGGACCGCGTTCCCAGCGAGAGCAGCCTTCTTCGCCGGGTGGTGAACGGTCGGGGCTACACCCAGGGTGGCTCTTCGGGTTCCGTGGGCCAGCGCTCGACCGGCGGCGGCGCGAGCGCCGCATCGTCAGGCGGTTCATCCGCGGGAAGCAGTTCGTCGGGTTCTTCCAGGTCAGGCAGGACCGCCAAACGTAGGGGGGGGGGCGGTTCCTTTTAGCCGACCTCGACCATGACCGAGCCGGGGGCCCCTTTCGAAGAGAGGGGGCCCCCGGTTTTTTTGCTATCTTTTCCACTCCCGGTGGCGGTCGTGCGGCTGGGGGATCACTCCCTGGACTGCGGCCGATGGACAGCAACAAGGGCGATAGCCCTCCGACGGACTTCATCCGTCAGATCGTGAAGGCGGACACCGAGAGCGGGCGCTACGGTGGCCAGGTCGTGACGCGCTTTCCTCCTGAACCGAACGGCTACCTGCACGTCGGCCACGTGAAGGCGATCTGCCTGAACTTCGGCATCGCCGAGGAGTTCGGCGGGCGCTACCACCTTCGCTTCGACGACACGAACCCGGAGAGCGAGGACGAGGAGTACGTGCTCTCCATGCAGGAGGACATTCGCTGGCTCGGCTTCGACTGGGGGGAGCATCTGTACTTCGCTTCCGACTACTTCGAGCAGATGTACGACTTTGCCGAAGTCTTGATCCAGAAGGGAGTGGCGTACGTCGATTCGCAGTCTGGACAGGAGATCCGGGAGAACCGAGGGACCGTCACGACACCTGGTGTCCCGGGCCCGTACCGAACACGCTCGGCGGAGGAGAATCTGGACCTCTTTCGTCGCATGCGAGCATGTGAGTTCGGGGATGGAGCGCACGTGCTGCGCGGCAAGATCGACCTGGCATCGCCCAACATGCTTATGCGCGATCCGGTGCTGTACCGGATCCGTCGGGTGCACCACTACCGGCAGGGAGACGCGTGGTGCATCTATCCGCTGTACGACTTCGCGCATTGCCTGGAGGACGCGATCGAGGGAGTCACACACTCCCTGTGTTCGATCGAGTTCACCAACAACCGAGAGGTCTACGATTGGGTACTGGAGAACGCCGGTTTCGAGGAGCCGCGCCCTCATCAGTATGAGTTCGCCCGGCTGGAGATCGAGAACGCGGTGCTTTCGAAGCGCTCGATCATTCCCCTCGTGGAGGCCGGCGTGGTGTCCGGATGGGACGACCCGAGGCTTTCCACGCTGCGCGGGGTTCGCCGGCGTGGAGTACCTGCCGAGGCGCTGCGGAACTTCGTAGACAGGGTCGGGGTCGCGCGCACCGAGTCTACGATCGACGTTGCCAAGCTGGACTTCGCGATCCGGGACGTTTTGAACGACTCGGCGCCCCGCGTAATGGCGGTTCTCGACCCCCTGAAGGTCGTGTTGACCAACTATTCGCCAGATGCGGTCGAAGTGCTCGAGGCACCCTACTACCCGCACGACGTGCCCTTGGAAGGAACCCGGGGGGTGCCCTTTTCCCGTGAGCTCTACATCGAGCGCGCGGACTTCGAGGAGGATCCACCGAAGGGCTTCCGGCGTCTCGTGCCGGGTGGTGAGGTGAGGCTTCGCTACGCGTACATCATCCGATGCGACGAGGTGGTGAAGGACGAAGAAGGCAAGATCCAGGAGCTACGCTGCAGCTACGACCCCGAGACTCGCGGCGGCACCGCGCCCGACGGGCGAAAGGTGAAGGGCACCATACAGTGGGTGTCGGCCGCGAGCGCCCTCGCTGCCGAGGTTCGTCTGTACGATCGCCTTTTCCTCGACCCCCCGGAGGCGGACGGGGCAGGAGACCCGCAGGCCGACGGGGACGAGCCGACGGACCTGGTGGCGTTGGTCGATCCCGACTCGATTCGCGTCGTCCACGACGCCAAGATCGAGCCATCCGTCGCAGACGATCCCACCGATACTCGGTATCAGTTCGAGCGTACCGGCTATTTCTGGCGCGACCCGGTCGAGGGCACCGGCGCGAAGTTGGTGTTCAACCGGATCGTGACGCTGAAGGACAGTTGGGGGAAGAAGGCCTCTACGTCCGCGAAATCGTCCGCAGGGGGCAGGGGCGTGCGAGCGGTCGGTAGCGGTGCCGAGCGCACGGCCGGCGGCC
Organism: Gemmatimonadota bacterium; assembly: GCA_036338615.1. Lineage (GTDB taxonomy): Bacteria > Gemmatimonadota > Gemmatimonadetes > Longimicrobiales > Gaopeijiaceae > UBA1138. The sequence goes on along the minus strand of JAYZBT010000167.1, from coordinate 7,047 downwards.
CGGCCAAGGGCGAGCGTCCCGCGGTCAGCGAGACGCGCGCGGCAGCGCGAGCGGCGGATCCCGCGCTCGCGGCCCGGTTCGATCGATATATCGACGAGTTGGGGCTGAGTAGTGAGCACGCGGACCTGCTGAGCGGGTCCGGGCCGACAGGGGACTTCTTCGAGGCCGCGCTCGAAGCTCACCGAGAGCCGAGCGGCGTCGCTGCGTGGATGGTGACCGACCTGCGGGGGCTGATGGGCGATCGCGCTCTACCAGACCTGCCCTTCAGTGGGGAAGCGCTCGGCGCGCTGGCCGCACTGGTCGCGAACGACCGCTTGTCGCGACGGGCCGGCAAGGACGTGCTCGCGAGAATGGTGGCGCAGGGGGGTGAGCCCGAGCAGCTGGTGGCAGAGATGGGCCTCGAGAAGGTCGACGATCGGGAAGCGCTGCAGCTCGTGATCGATGATGTGTTCTCTGCCTGGCCGGACAAGGTTGAGCAGTACCGCGCGGGGAACAAGAACCTGATCGGCATGTTCGTTGGCGAGGTCATGAAGGCCACGCGGGGAGCCGGAGACCCCAAGACCGTACGCGAACTAATCACCGTGAGCCTGGACCCATGACCATGCGCGTTCGTTTCGCTCCGTCTCCGACGGGATATCTGCACGTAGGCGGGGCGAGAACGGCCCTCTTCAACTGGCTTCTCGCCAGAAAACAGGGCGGAGTGTTCGTCTTGCGCGTCGAGGACACCGACAGGGAGCGTTCCCGTCCGGAGCACACGCAAGCGATCCTGGACGGACTGGGGTGGCTCGGTATCGACTGGGACGTAGGACCGATTCTTCAGAGCGAGGGCGTCGAGCGGCACAGATCCGACGCTCTGCGGCTGCTCGAGGAGGGGAAGGCGTACCGCGATTTCAGCGATCCCGCCGCCGTCCGCGCGGAGGCGGAGGAGCGGAAGATGCACCCCAGCCGCGTAGCTCGGGAAAAAGCCGACGCCATGAGCGTCGACGAAGGCACCGCTCGCGCCGCCGCCGGCGACGTGTTCGCCGTGCGCTTTCGCGTTCCGGACGGTGAGACCCGCTTCACGGACATCGTTCACGGCGAGGTGCGCTTCGGGAACGACGACATCGACGATCTGGTCATTCTGCGCGGAGACGGGACGCCCATCTACAACCTGGCGGTCGTCTCGGACGACGCCGAGTCCCAGATCACTCATGTCATCCGGGGTGCGGACCACTTGTCCAATACACCCAAACAAGTACTGCTCTACCGCGCGCTCGGGCTTCCCGAGCCCGTGTTCGGGCACGTGCCGCTGATCCATGGCACGGACGGCAAGCGACTCTCGAAGCGCCACGGAGCGACGGCAGTGGGCGAATACGAGGGTCAGGGCATACTTCCGGAGGCGTTGGTCAACTTTCTGGCGCTGCTCGGATGGAGCCCCGGGGACGACCGGGAGATCATGGAGTTGGAGGAGTTGATCGCGGCGTTCTCCATGGAGCGGGTGTTGAAGAAGAGCGCGGTCTTCGACACCGAGAAACTCTCGTGGCTCAACGGGAAACACCTGGCCAAGAAACCGACGCAGGAGTTGGTCGAGACCCTACGCGCGCGTCTGGCGAACGATTCTGGGGCGGACGCCGTCCGGTTGCAGGACTCCGACTGGATGAACTCGCTCGTCGATCTGATCAAGAGTCGGTCCCGCACCGTTGAGGATCTCGCTGACAACGCGATGCCGTTCGTGAGAGAGGACCTCGTATACGAGGACAAGGCGGTGGGGAAGCATTGGGCGCGTGACCCCGAGACGGCCTTGATGCGCCTCGAAGCCGTTACCGAGTTCTTGGCCGACGCCGAGTGGACGGAATCGGCCTTGGAGGAGGGGCTACGAGCCATGGCGGAGCGATTGGGGGTCGGTGCCGGGAAGGTGATTCACCCGCTGCGCGTCGCGCTCACCGGACGCATGTCGAGTCCGGGCATTTTCGAGGTATTGGTTCTGCTCGGAAAGGCGCACTCTCTGCGCCGAATAGAGGACGGTATGGCGCGAATTCGTGCCCTCTGAGAGAGAGTTTTCTTGACACTGTCGAGATCTGAGCATTAGGATAGGATTCCCTGTTGAATCCGGGCGGTTTCACTGTATTCCGGGACTCAAGATTGGCCCGTTCTGACATCACATCACGGCGTGAACCCCCGACCACGGGGCGCCGGGTCGAACCGCTCAGCGAAATCGAGCGCAAAATCCTCGATTTCATGGTGCAGTATCTCCGGGCGAACACGTACCAGCCCTCCATCCGTGAGATCGGGGAGCGGTTCGGAATCAAGAGCACCAAGACGGTCTCGGAGCACCTACAGGCGTTGGCCGACAAGGGGTTCCTGGAGCGGGATCCCTCCCGTTCCCGCGGTGTGAAGATTCTGGGGGTGGACCTCAGTGCCGAAACGGTCTCCGTGCCGTGTTACAACCAAGTCCCCAGTGGACGCGGAGGTCGCGGCACCGTCGAGATGCACCTCTCTATCGATCGCCGCCTGGGCGGGGAGAACGGCAGCTTCATCGTGAAGGCGGGCGCGAACGATCTCGCCGTGTTTGGCGTAGCAGAGGGTGATTACGTCCTGGTGGCGCCCACCACCGTCGATACTGTCGACGACGGCGCGATCGTTATCGCACGCGTCGGGACCGAGGCGGTATTCCACCGCTTCTCGAGGAACGGAAAGGGCGTGCGTCTGGAGTCGTTGAGGCCGGGCACCGAGCCCACCGTCGTGGAGGATCTGGCACGACTCAAGCTTCTCGGTCGCGTCACCGCCTTCTACCGCCGAATCGACGAGGCTGCTCAGGTCAACCTGACGCAGCACTAGCAGCTGGTGCCGGCTGAGCAGCCGTCGCCTGTGCCGCAGGATCAACACACTCCCGAGCACAGTCGCTGGATGCGTCGCGCCCTGCAGATGGCGCGCGCTGGCGAGGACACCGGTGAGGTGCCGGTCGGTGCGGTCATCGTTCGGGATGGGGAGATCATCGCGGAGGCCCACAACCGCACGGTGACGGACGCCGACCCCTGCGCGCACGCCGAGATTCTCACCATTCGGGCTGCTGCCGCCGCCCAGGGCGACTGGCGGCTATTGGACACGGTGCTCTACGTCACCCTCGAGCCGTGCGCCATGTGCGCTGGGGCGATCGTGCTGGCGCGCATCCCGCACGTGGTGTTCGCGACCTTCGACCCGAAGGCAGGTATGGCTGGGTCCCTCGAAGACCTGTTGCGCGACCCCCGTCTGAACCATCGCTGCGAGGTGACGAGCGGCGTTCTTCGGGACGAGTCGTCCGAGTTGCTGAAGAGCTTTTTCAGGGCGCGTAGGGGGTGAGCGGGGCGAGGATTCGGGCAACGAGTGGGCGGTACCCCTCGCGAGAGGCCGCGCTGCTCGGCGCGCTGCTCAGCGCAATGTCGCTCGGCGGATGCTCCGTCGTAGGGACCGCGCCGCCCCCCCCGCCTGCGGGCCCGGAGGCTGCGCGCGCGAGCGATCGGGGACGAGCCCGCTCGGGAGCGGCAAGGACGGTAACCCTCGTCCAGCCGGTGAGGCCCTTCGAGGAAGTGCGAGGACTCTGGGTCGTTCGCTCCACCATGACCAGCGCGCCCGAAGTTCGAGACATGGTCGAGCACGCGGACCGGGGCGGTTTCAATACGATCCTCGTCCAGATCCGCGGCCGCGCGGATGCGTTCTACGACTCCCGTCTCGAGCCACGCGCCGAGTCCGTGACGGACGGCCCCGACTTCGACGCGCTGGCTCAAGCGATCGAGCAGGCGCACGCCCGGGGCATCGCGGTGCACGCATGGGTGAATACGCACCTCGTGTGGGGGCCCACAGATCCGCCGCAGAGCCCCAGGCACCTGGTGAACGCGCATCCCGAGTGGTTGGCGGTGCCAGAGGCACTCGGCCGGGAGTTGTACGCCGCAGATCCGAGCGCGTCGGGTTTCGGGGAGCGGCTGCTACGGTACGCGCGCGACAATTCGCGCACGGTAGAGGGCCTGTACTCGAGCCCTTCGCATCCTGAAGTGATGGAGCACGTATACGACGTCTGGATGGACCTAGCGGACCGATACGACCTCGACGGGATCCACTTCGACTATGTCCGCTTCCCATCGGGTGACTTCGACTACTCCCGCGGGGCGCTGGAGCGCTTCCAGGCGTGGGTGTCGCCGTCCTTACGGTCCGACCGACGGCGTGTGCTCGTGGCTGAGGTGGAGGGTGGCGATCCTTACGCTTTCGTTGAGGGCTTGCCGGCCGAATGGGACGAATATCGCAGAACCCAGATCACCGACCTGGTGCGCCGGATCTACCGGGGCGTGAAGTCGCGGCGGCCGCGGCTGGTCGTCTCGGCGGCGGTTTTCGCCAATCAAGACGATGCCTTCCGAAACCGATATCAGGATTGGCCCAGTTGGTTGGAAGAGGGGATCCTCGATGTCGCTGTCCCCATGGCGTATACGACTGACAGCGAGCGCTTCGAGCGCTTCATTCGCGCGGCCCAGGAGGCCGCCGGGCCCCGCGCCCGGCTTTGGGCCGGGATTGGCGCCTATCTCGACACGGAAGCGGGGACGCTCGAGAAGATCGACCTAGCGCGAGTAGAGGGCGCCGGGGGCGTGATTCTGTTCTCGTACGACTGGGCGGTCGCCGAGGGCTCGCCGGGTGACGGTCAGACGCTGCTGGAGCGCATCGGCCGGGCCAGGTTCGGGGTGCGGGGGCCGGGCTAGGGGGCGGTGCCCGACTCGGAGCCCTCCTCGACGAGGTCCACACCCCGGAAGTGCAAGAACGAGAACAGCAGGCAGGCCCCTCCGACGAGTGCGATCCACGGGGGCAGTCCGTAGGCCGTCCCGATGCTGCCGATCAGCATGGCGACGCTCGCCACGACCACCGCGTAAGGAAGCTGCGTGCGCACGTGATCCATGTGGTCGCAGGCGGAGGCGGTGGACGAGAGGACTGTGGTGTCCGAGATCGGCGAGCAGTGATCTCCGAAGATGGCGCCCGCGAGTACGGAAGCGGTGGCGCCCAGGAAGATGCCGAACTGCTCGCCGCCCGGATGCGTCGCGATCCCGCCGAGCGAAACCGTGAGCGGGATCACAACCGGAAGCATGATGGCCATGGTCCCCCACGACGTCCCGGTAGCGAATGCCATCGTGCCCGCCATGAAGAAGACGAGGACCGGGATCAGCTCCAGCGCGACGCGATCCGAGAGAAGCTGTGACAGGTACTGCGCCGTTCCGATCTCCTCGGTGACCGCGCCGAGCGACCAGGCGAGTGTGAGAATGATCATGCCGATCATCATCGCCTTCATGCCGGCCAGCCAGGCGTCGATGCTCTCCTGCATCGTCAAGGCCTTTTGCCCCACCGAGATCGCGATCGCGACCAGGCAGCCCGCGAGCGAGCCCCACAGCAACGTCGCGAACGGATCCGCATCCGCCATGATGTCCATCAACGAGGCGTCGCTCCCGGCGCTGGCACGCCCAGTGGTGTAGAGTCCAACGAGCACGACTGCGATGACCGTCGCGACTGGGATCGCCGCATTCCACCAGACCTGTCGCACGCCCTCCTTTGCTTCCATCAAGGTCGAGGTCGTGTCGGTCGCCAGGTTCGCACCGGGACGGTAGAGGTGTCCCTCGCTTGCGGCACGCCGCTCTGCCGTCGCCATCGGCCCGAAGTCCTTGTTCATGCCGCATGTCATCAGCACGAAGGCGAGCGCCAGTAGAGGATAAAACAGGTAGGGGATCGTCTGGATGAAGATCGAGAACGCGCTGGTCGCGAGAAGCGCATCCGCTCCCGCCGGGTTCTGGTCCGCTGCGATCCTGAGCCCGTCGGCGATGAGGCTGATCTCGTATCCGACCCAGGTGGAGATCGGGACGATCGCGGCGACCGGCGCGGCGGTGGAGTCGACGAGATAAGCCAGCTTCTCACGGGAGATCTTCAGCCGATCGGTGATGGGCCGCATCGTGTTCCCGACGATCAGCATGTTCGCGTAGTCGTCGAAGAAGATGGCGAGCCCCGCCGCCGCCGTCGCGAGCTTACCTCGCCTCGCGTTGTGCGCGAAGGGCGTAACCGCCTTGACGATGCCCATCGTGCCACCGTTGCGTGCGATGATGCCGACCATGCCTCCGAGCAATAGCGAGAAGACTACGACTTGGGTGTGACCGTCGTCCGTATTGCCGAGCGCCGGCACCACGAATTCGTCGATGAGGCGCCATGTCCCGGTTAGGGGATTGAACCCGGCCACCGCCAGCGCCCCGAGCCAAACACCTGCGAAGAGGGCGGTTATGACCTCGCGGAAGATCAGCGCGAGCAAGATTGCAATGATGGGCGGCAGTAGCGAGAACCATGGCGGCGTCAGTGTCGGATCCAGCTCCTGTGTGGCATCCCCGATGCGGACCTGGAGCGGTAGCGCGGCTCCAGACGTGATCAGGAGGTCCTGCACCACCACGGAGTCGTGCGCCTCCACGGTGCCACCGGCGAGACTCGCTCCGTCTGCCGTGCGAATCTCGAAAAAGGCTGAAGCCTCGGTGCCACCCAGCACGGTGATCTGGAAGGGGACCCCGCTCAGGATCACCGACGGTGGGTCCGAGACTTCCTGTGCCCCGACACTCATCGGTATTGAAGCGAGCGAAATGAGGGCGGCCAGGCGGAGGAAGCGCATGAAGCGGGGATCCGGGTTGAGTCGTTGGCGAACCGGCTTGGTTGTGGGCGCTATCATGGGGATTACGACGCGTCGGTGACAGGCCTTGCGCCGTCTGACATCCGGTCGTTGACCGAACGCCGTCGAGGGCCGAACTTAGCGCCGCCCACGACGCTCTTGGCACCCGGTAGCAGCCACAGCCCCGCGCACATGGCACAAGACGACCGCATCCACGTGATGGACGAAGCCGACGTCCACCGGGCCGTAGCCCGTATGGCCCGAGAGATCGTGGAGCGGAACGGGGGTACCGAGCGCCTCGCCCTGATGGGCATCCACCGCATGGGTACCGACATCGCCTCGCTGTTGCGTGACGAGATCGAGCGAGCGTCCGGCGAGCGGGTGGCGTACGGCTCGATCGACATCACGCTGTACCG
>JAYZBT010000166.1:0-5453 GCA_036338615.1 Gemmatimonadota bacterium | reverse complement strand
CAGACCACAAGGCGATGCATGATGGTTCGATGTTCATCACCATGCCCCAGAGGGATGAGCGACTGAACTGGAGCGTGCTCCGGTTCATAGGCACGCTCGCCCTGTTCAGCATCTCCTACGCCGGTCTCGTGGGGGGGATGCTTCTGGTCCAGACTGTAGACTTCCTCAACCGGACGATGGACCTCGGTCTGACCGTCCCAGACCGGACATTCTGGCTCCTCGTGGCGTCGACCTTCCTTGTGATCGGCACCACGATTTACAAGTCGGCATGCCCTAGACGTGTTCAAGAGTTCTCCGAGACCCATTGGGTGGAAGAACTCAACATGCCGCGACTGCAGTACCTCGCCGAGAGCCTGAGGCGCGACTGAAAGATTGGAGCCGCGACCTTCACCGCCGCCGGCGGTGCCGTCGGTGTCGGGCTGCTTCTGGAGCGGATGTACTGGGCCTTCAAATACATCATCACGGAGGCGTTCTTCGCGGGCTAGATAGTCATCCATCGGCTCGATGACGATCGATGAAGGGGCTGCGATACCCGCCGGTCCCCGGTGTTCACCCACGAATCCCTCCTGCCGAGTGTCCAGGTTCGTGTGCTTTGCCTATCTCAGGTGCACACCCGCTCCCCACCCCGGATCTGCGTCCAGATCTGGGCTCGAGCCCAGCGAGCCCCGGGCTACTCCACCAGTCGCGGAAGGCGTAGTGGGTCCAAAGCACTCGCCTTGCTGGGGCCAGCCCGTACTCGGTGATGAGCCCCGACACTTCGGTCTGGTCCCGGGCGCTCGCCCTAAGAGCGTCGCAGTACGCGTCCGGAGGACTCAGGCTGCTCCAGACCAGGCACGTGCGCCAGCGGCAGGACACCAGCATGCGCTCGTACGCGGAATAGGATTCGGCAACGAGCCATGAGCCCGTTCCGCTTGATCTCCGACGCCGATTTCGCGGAGGGGATGGCCGCTCTCGACGAGGTCGCGGGAAGAGAGACCGAGCCGGTGCCCGTCTACGAGGACATCGACCTGCTGCTCTTTGGTACTGGGGCGGGAACGAACCCTCGCTGACCTTGTACATTGCCTGAGTTGTTTTCACCCTGAGCTCGGAGTGCCGTTCGCGTGCGTTCGAAGATCGCAATCTTCGGTTTGACCTTTCCGCTGGTCATGATCCTCGACTTCCTGAGCAAGCGCTGGGCGCTGGACGCGCTGAGTGTTCGCAGCAGCGAAATCTGGGGTGGCCTCGTTCCGCTCACGCTCGCGTACAACAAGGGTGCTGCGTTCGGGGTTTCGGTGGGTGAGGACTCGCGGTGGTTCTTCGTGCCGATCACGATCGTCGCGCTTATTCTGCTCGCAGTCCTCTTCAAGCAAGCGGCTTCGCGAGACTTCCTCAGGGTCGGATCGATCTCCCTCGTGGTGTCCGGGGCGATCGGGAACCTCTGGGACCGGGTTCGCTGGGACCTCGGGGTTGTCGACTTCATCGGACCCATCGATCTGGGATTCTGGGACTTCCCGATCTTCAACGTGGCCGACATGGCCATCACCTGCGGCGCCGTACTACTGGCGATATCGTTTTGGTTCGAGGAGCAGGTAGAGCGAAAGCTCGAGGCGGCTTCCGCCGCTGCCTCCCACGTGCCAGTCAGCGATACGCTGCCCGAAGAACCTGGCGCCTAGCGACCGGCGGCCTTACGGGGCTCGAAGAGCAGGTAGTCGACGCGGCGACCCGTCATCTTGGTGACGCGCAACCGACCGCTCTCGACATGGACCTCATCGCCGACGACCGGGATTCGATTCAGCCGCCCCAATACGAAGCCTCCCACGGTGTCGAACCCCTCTTCTTCGTCCTCGCTCGGCTCGAACACGAGGCGTTGACTCACGTCGCGTAGCGAAGCGCCACCCCAAACCTGTTGGCGCCCACCCGACAGGTCCTGGAACGGGATCGGCTCGTCGCTCTCGTGCTCGTCCTGGATCTCACCGATGATCTCTTCGATGAGGTCCTCCAGGGTCACGAGTCCGGCGGTCCCCCCGAACTCGTCGACTACGATCGCCAGCTTGACCCGCTCGGCGCGCATCTCTGGAATCAGGTCCTCCACCGGCTTCGAGGCGGGGGCGAACGGCACGGTGCGTATCACGTCCAGAATCGACTCGACGCCCGCCTGTCCGGCCCGCCAAAGATCACGCGCAACCAGGACGCCGACGATGTTGTCGAGGCTTTCCTCGAACACCGGCAGGCGCAAATGCCCGGTATCGAGCATGACTTGCTGAGCTTCAGCCACGGACGACTCTGCGGGCACCGCGCTCATGTCGGTCCGCGGCGTCATCACCTCCCCGACCGATACCTGGTCGAGTCGGATGACGCTACTCACGACCTTCCACTCGTCCTCGTCGAGCGTACCCTCGCGGCGCCCGATGCCCGCGAGCACTTCGATCTCTTCGCGGCTCACCGTCGGCTCGTCCTCGGAAGCGGTAATCCAGCCCGATACCCAGCCCAGGGGAATCAGAATCGGCTTCATCCCGAATACCATCGCGCGCAGGGTGTGCGCGGCGGGTTTCGCCAGGCGCTTCCAGTGCGTCGCGCCAAGCGTCTTGGGCACGATCTCGGAGAAAACGAGGATCGCGAGCGTGAGGCCGACGGTGAACGCCGTGACCCACGGCTTACCGAACAGGTCCTGCACCGCGGCACCAGCGAGCGTCGCACCCGCGGTGTTCGAGATCGTGTTGAGGGTCAGGATCGCCGCGATGGGCTCATCGAGGTTGTCCTGGACACTCTCGAACCAAACGCCCGCCCACTCACCGCGTTCCTCGAGAACGGCGATGTAGGAGCGCGTTACGGAGAGGAAGACTGCTTCGAGGATCGAGCAGAGGAAAGAGATCCCGAGGCTGAGCCCGAGGATCCACAAGAGCTTCGACATGATGCTGAGGAGTATCGTTTCGCCGGTGGCCCATACACAAGTGGCTGCGCGGCGCTCTCGGCGACGAGGCCAAGGCTTCCCGAGCGCCATCCGAGGGAGTGACTGCCCGGTTCGAGTACGTTACTGTGGCGGCCACTCGGGCCGCCTGAGGCCTAGATTCGTCTTTATCAACACGGAGAACCACCGAATGGCAACCTACACCTGTGATCAGTGTGGCATGAGCGTAAACATGACGTGCGCGGAGTGCGGTGCCGCGCTCGAGCCCGACACGCTGACGAAGGACGACGGCAGCACAGTGCAGGTCTCGAAGTGCCCGAACGGAGACGGAATGATCAAATCACCGATGTGTTGCGCAGAGGACATGGCCTGCGCCATCTAACCCAGCGACTGACGCGACAAGCATCCCTCGAGAACGAGACCTCGTCCGATCGATCCACAAAAGCCGACCAGCCCACCGCCACCCATCCGCAGTGCGGAACGGCTCGCGCCAGAGATCTTCCAGCTCCCCGTGGAGAAGATGCGCAGTGGCTACTACTCGGATAAGTACTTCGTCCGGGCTCGCGAGGTGCTCACGCACCACGGGATGGAGCCGGTGGTCACCATGCAGGTGTTTCAGAAAAGGGATGCGTTCGTCGCTGGAACGGATGAGGCGATCGCGATTCTGAAGCTTTGCCTCAGCGATGGCTACTCGTTCTCCGATCTCGAAGTGCTGTCGCTGCGGGACGGGGATCGTGCGGATCCGTGGGAAACCGTGATGCACATCACCGGACCGTACGCCGCGTTCGCGCACCTGGAGACCCTGTACGTGGGCGTGCTTGCGCGCCGGACCCGGATCGCCACCAATACCCGGGCGGTGGTGGAAGCCGCTTGGCCACGCCCCATCATGTTCTTCCCCGCGCGTCACGACCATTGGATGGTGCAAACGGGCGATGGCTGGGCCGCGCACATAGCCGGCGCCATCGGCGTCTCTACGGACGCGCAAGCGTCGTGGTGGGGCTCCGGGGGCATCGGGACCGTACCGCATGCATTGATCGCGGCCTTCGGCGGGGACGCGGTCGCTGCGACGCAGGCGTTCGCCGATGCGATGTCGGACGAGGTACGGGTGATCTCGCTCGTGGACTTCGACAACGATTCGGTGGGCACGTCGCTGGCGGTTGCGCGCTCGATGGGCACCAAGCTCTGGGGCGTTCGACTGGACACGGCAGCGGCCATGGTCGATCGCTCGCTCGACGGCGAGCTGGGGGACTTCGACCCGAGGGGTGTGAACCCGCGCCTCGTGGAGCGCGTACGAGACGCGCTCGACCGGGAGGGCTTCCACGACGTGAGCATCGTGGTGTCGGGAGGTTTCTCCGTAGAGAAGATCCGGCACTTCGAGGCGTTGCGGGTTCCGGTCGACTCGTACGGAGTCGGGTCGGCGCTGGTGCGAGAATCGTACGACTACACCGCCGACGTCGTCCGCCTGGAGGGTGAGCCGCTCGCCAAGGTGGGGCGCTGGTATCGGGGGAACGAACGCTTAGAGCGGGTGACTTGAGCGTCATCGGGTGGATCGTCGACGCCCAAGTCGACTTCATGGACCCGCACGGTCGGCTGTACATAAAGGACCTGGGCGACGACGACGACCCGGGTTCGACGCTGATCGTCGAGACGCTCCGCGAAGCCGTTGCCTGGATGAAGCAAGAGTGCGATCTGCTGGTCTATACCGGAGACTGGCACGGACTCGACGATGACGAAATCGACGATCAGTCGCCCGACCCCCAGACCGGCACCTACCCGCCGCACTGCATGGGGCGCTCACACGACTCGGGCGAACGGGAGGGCGCCTGGATCATCCCCGAGATCCGGCCGGACGACCCGGTCGTGCTAGCTTTCGACGCAGACCACGAAGCGGCGATCACCGTTGCGCGATCAGCGGTGAGTCAGGGACGACCGGTATTCATTCAGAAGACGCGATTCGACGTCTTTACCGGGAATCCCGCGACCGAATCCTTCCTGGCCGCCGCAGGTGACGAGCTGGGGCGTCCCATGTCCTTCGTCGTGATCGGCGTGGCGCGCGACGTTTGTGTGACCCAGGCGGTGGACGGGATGCAGGCCCGCGGTTATGCGGTAACGGCGCTCTCAGACGCCACCTGGGGCTTGGGCTTGGAGCCCGAGGCCGTGACCCTAGCGCGATGGGCTCAGAAAGGAAGGGTCACCACGTTAGCGGAGCTGCGCTCGGGGTAGGGGGCCGCCACGCCCCCCACCCCGTTCAGTTCATCAGCTGATGGGGCGCTGCGTCGGCCGCAGCTTCACAGACCAAAGACCGGACGCCAGGTCTGTGAAAAAGACGTTGCCCTTGTGCTGCTGGGCGCCCCAGACCACGCTGACATTGGCCGCCCAGCCGTTGGGATCGAATGGCTTGAACACCGCGATCTCCCGGCCTTGGGTCGCGAGATTGCCCATGAGTTCACCGGACACATCGACCATGCGCACTCCGCCGTCGTAGTACGCCTGATACAGGATGTCGTCCTCCACCCAGCTGTTGTGGGTACCGAACTCACTGACCTCGTAGCGGGCGACGTCCTTC
>JAYZBT010000165.1:0-12503 GCA_036338615.1 Gemmatimonadota bacterium | reverse complement strand
CAGAAGGTGCAGTTCATCGGGACGGTCCTGCACGAGCCCGAGTTGCTCATCCTGGACGAGCCCTTCAGCGGACTCGACCCGATCAATCAAGATGTGCTCGAGCAAATCGTGCGCGACTTTCACGCCAAGGGGACGACGATCCTCTTCTCGACGCACCTCATGCACCAGGCGGAGCGCCTGTGCGAGCGCGTCTGCTTGATCTCGAGCTCGAAGAAGGTCCTGGATGCTGACCTCAAGGAGCTCAAGATCGCGGAGCGAAAAGGAGTCGTGGCGGTCGAGTTCGAGGGAACCGACACGTGGATTCGCGGCCCGGAGGTGGATCGAATCGAGGAGGTCGACGGTTCGCTCCACCTATTCCTGCGGGACGGGGCCGATCACCAGCCGATCCTGGCGCGGGCCGTGCAGTCCGACGCGCGCATCCTGCGCTTCGATGTCGTAGAACCGACTCTGCACGAGATCTTCGTTCGCCATGCGGGAGCGGAGGCGGTTGGTGACTCCGGGTTACCCCAGGGCGTCAACGGGAACGCCGCTTGATGTGGCACAACGTGTGGGCGGTCATCCGCAGGGAGTACCTACAACGCGTGCTCTCCAAGTGGTTCATCCTGGTGACCATCGCCGCCCCGATCCTGATGATCGCGATGATGGTGCTTCCCGCGTTCTTCGCTAATCGCAGTGAACAGGCGCAGCGAGATATTCTCGTGGTCGACGGCACGAACGTGCTGTACGAGCGCCTCCAGTCCGACTTCGAGGCCGGCGGCTACACGGTCGTTGAGGAGCCGTGGACCATCGACGTGATCAGCGAACTGCGCCAGCGGGCTTCGGATGGTGACATCGGCGGCTTCCTGGTGCTCGACGAGTTGACGCTCGAGAGCGGTGAGGCCGTGATGTACACGGACGACGGGGTCTCGACGTTCCGACGCCTCACGCTGCGTAGTGCGATCGTGCGAGCCGCGCTTGAGTATCGGCTCGAACAACAGGAAGTGGACGCGAGCGCGATGCTCTCCGGTGGAGAGCTACGCATCGAGATGCTCGCAGACGGGGGCTCGGACATGGAGGACCCACGCTTCGTGGTCGCGTACGCGGGAGCCTTCTTCCTGTACATGGGCATTCTCCTCTACGCGGTCTCCGTGATGCGGGCGACGCTCGAGGAGAAGACCAATCGGGTCGCGGAGGTCATCGTCTCGTCGATGGAGCCCTGGCATCTCATGCTGGGGAAGATCCTGGGCGTGGGGGCCGTCGGGCTCACACAGATGGCGGTTTGGCTGTCGATGGGTGCGCTGGCGGTCGGGGCCGGTATCCCCATGCTGCTCGCAACCCGCCCAGACCTCGTCGGGCTGGAGAGCATGTCGGACATATTGCCGGGCCTCGGATTGTTGCTGCTCTTCGTGGGTTTCTTCACCTTCGGCTTCTTCATGTATGCGGGCTTGTACGCGGCCGTCGGCGCGATGTGCAGCACGGATGAAGAGGCGCAGCAGGCGCAGTTCCCGGTCATGACGTTCCTGATCCTCCCGATCGTTTTCGTGACCCAGGCGATCGAGGACCCGCTCTCGCCCCTGGCTACCTGGCTCTCACTTTTCCCGCCCTTCTCACCCGTGCTCATGTTGGGGCGCGTGGCCGGGGGTGGAGTACCGGGATGGCAGGTGGGGCTTTCGTTCCTGCTGATGGGAACGGCGGTTTTGGGCGTGGCGTGGGTGGCTGGCCGGATCTACAAGGTAGGGATTCTCATGACGGGCAAGCGGCCCACGGTTCCGGAGTTGTGGCGATGGGTGAGGGAAGCATGAGGGGGCTGGCATGAGCACGATTTGGGCGGTCATTCGCCGGGAGTACGTGCAACGCGTGCGCTCCAAGTGGTTCATTTTCGCGACGGTGGCGGGGCCCGTACTCATGGCGGCTCTGATCTTCGTGCCGGTCTACTTCCAGGCTCGGAGCGAAAGTACGGACAACGAGTTGGTCGTCGTCGATGCCACGGAGCGTCTCAGCGAACGGGTGGTTCCCAGGCTCGAAGAAGCGGGCTACTCGGTGCGGGTCGAGCGCTGGTCCGGGAGCGCTACGGAACGGCTCAGTCAGCAGGCGATCGACGGTGAGTTCGGAGGCTTCGTCCTGCTCGACGACGAGACGCTTCGAACGGGAACGGCGTCCCTCTACACCGTCTCGCGGCCGTCGTCCATACGCCTAGTGATGATGCAGTCGCTCATCAACAGGTCCGTGCTGGAGTCGGCACTCGAGGTCGATGGCGTCGACGCTTCGGGCCTGCTCGAAGGCGGAGAACTGAGCGTCGAACCGCTCGACCGCGAGCAGGCTTCGGATAGCCCGGTGGACCTGGTGATCGGGGCCCTCGGCTCCATGGTGCTCTACATGGTGATTCTTCTCTGGGCGGTTGCCGTGATGCGCGCGACGCTCGAGGAGAAGACCAGTCGGATTGCCGAGATCATCGTGTCCGCGATGAAGCCCTGGCATCTGATGCTCGGCAAGATCGTGGGCGTCGGCGCCGTAGGTCTGACACAGATGTTCGTGTGGGGCGCTTCGGTCGCGGCGATCGTCACCTTCGCTCTACCTGCGATCGTGGCGGCTCGACCCGAACTCGCCCCGCTCGAAAGGGTGCCCGAGCTTCTTCCAGGCCCGGGGACGCTGGCGATCTTCGTCGCCTACTTCCTCTTCGGCTTCTTCATTTTTTCAGGCATGTATGCTGCGGTCGGGGCGATGTGCAACAGTGATGAGGAAGTTCAGCAGGCGCAAACGCCGGTGATCTTTCTGGTCATCGCACCCGTCTTGTTTCTCTCGGCCGTCGTCGAGGATCCGACCAGCACGCTATCGGTCGGCCTCTCGTTGTTCCCGTTCTTCTCCCCGATCCTGATGTGGCCGCGCGTCGTGGCGGGTGCGGCACCCGTCTGGCAGATCGCTCTGTCCTTCGTGCTCATGTTCAGCGCGGTGCTCGCCGTGGCCTGGCTCGCCGGCCGGATCTACAAGGTCGGTATGCTCATGACTGGCAAGCGGCCGACGCTTCCGGAATTGGCTCGATGGGTCAGGGAGGCGTGACGACGCGCTACTCGGAGGCGTCCGGCAGAGCGGACCGTAGCAGCCCTTCCAGTTGGCGCTCATCGAAGCTGCGCGCCTTGGCGACAGCCATCTCGTAGCTCTCTTCGATGATGATCACGGCCGTCTTTACAGGGAGGTCCTCGAAGTCGATGGCGTCAGCCGCGTCGAAGCGCAGGAGGGCGCGGTATACTTCCGGCCGGTGGGGATCGTCGTCGAACTCGACGTACGTGTCCCAGATCCGTCCCGAGTGCGCGATGGTCGCGACGTGGAGGTTGGGGACGGGGGCGGAAGGAGGCCGACGAGGGGTCATGATTGCACGATACGCGTGGCGATCACGTCCGGGTAGGTCATGGCTTGGCGCGCAGAGTCTTGCGGGCCACGCCGAGCGCCTCGCTCATCTCGCGTAGCTCGGACTCACCGAGCGTCTCTTGGCCGTATCGTGCCCGCAGGTAGAGGTCGACGATCCGTTCCGTGGCGCGTCCCGCGGTCACGCGGCGCTCCTGTACCAGCTTCACGAGCGCGAGCGGGGTCAGGCCGGGTGTCACGCCCACCCCGGCGCGCACGCACGCCTCTCGTAGCTGTAGGTAGGCGCGCGTGGCGGGCGTTATCGCCCGCCCACCGCGTCGAGCCCAGAGGATGCCCACCCCGAGCAACAGCAACAACAGCGCGCCACCTAGTGGGCGCCGGCCCGAGTCTTCAGTCGAGCCGTCGATGATCTCGCGCGTGCGGCTGCCGAACATCTCGGACCAGCGCGCGAAAATGCCGGTCTGATCCTCGACAGTGTAGTCGAGCACCCACTTGCTCCACCGATGCTGGAGTCCGTCGAACAGGAGGCGTCCCGGCCAAAACCAGGAAGTGAGTTGCTCTCCCGACCCGGTGCCGGCGGGTGTCGGATCGAACATGACCCATCCGTAGCCCGCGAACCAAACCTCGACCCAGGAGTGCGCGGCGTTCTGGGTCACGACCAGGTAGTTGCCGAACTCGCTCCACTCTCCGCCCAGGAAACCGTTCACATTGCGTGTCTGTATGCCGAGCGTGCGCAGCATCACCGCCAGTGCCGTGCTGAAGTACTCGCAGTGGCCGGCCTGTCGCTCGAACAGGAAATGGTCGAGCGAAGTCTCGCGCGCGGTCGCGGGCAGCTCGCGCGTGTACTCGAAGCTCTGCAGGTATCGCTGTATCGCGACGACCTGGTCGTAGCGATTGTCGATGCCGGCGGTCAACGAGTCCGCGAGGGCCGCGATGCGGGGGTCGAGATCATTCGGTTGCTGCGTGAAGTGCCGCGCGCGAGGGGTGTACCCTTCGGCGGACCGCA
The DNA here is from genome assembly GCA_036338615.1 of Gemmatimonadota bacterium. Lineage (GTDB taxonomy): Bacteria > Gemmatimonadota > Gemmatimonadetes > Longimicrobiales > Gaopeijiaceae > UBA1138. The sequence continues at coordinate 8,155 of JAYZBT010000165.1, read as the reverse complement.
AGGAGTCGGCCTCGGGCGGCTGGGCCCTTGAGAGTGCGGTATACGCAGGCGCGTTGCTGCCCCAGTAGAGATGATCGCCGGCGTTGTCGAATAGAGGCTGAATTCCGTTGTCGGCCTCGATGTCGATTGCCGGGTGGAGCGCAAACAACACACGCACGTCCAGTGGTGCAGCGAAGATCTTCTGCTCGATCAAGGGGCTGTCCCACCGGTCCCGGTAGAATCGTGGCAGTGCCGAGGGCGGGAGACTTTGCGATCGCATCCAACGGATCCCGTCGAAGCGGTCGTACGAGCGCCCCCGCCAGTGCAGGGAGGCCACGTCCTCCGGCAGCCCGTCCGGGAACTCGACCCTCAGAACGATCTGCGGATTGCCGAGGATCGTGGAGCCGAACTGCCCCAGGGATACCTGGTCGCTGAAGCCCGCGATGGACGTCGCGAGGGTTTCGCCGCGCCCCGCCCACCCTTGGGACACGCGGGGGAACGCGACGAACACGACGAGCGCAACCATCAGGATCACGCCGGTGAGCCCCCCCATCGTCAGAACGAGCGGCCTACCCAGCGGGACCTCCCGAATCCCGTGCGATTCAGCCTCTCGGCCCAGGTGCCCCACCATGAGGGCGAGTGTCGAGAATCCTATGTAGGCGACGAAGGCAATCAAGAAGACGATGCCGGGACGATACGCGGTGGACGCCAGGATCAACGCGAAGGAGAGCGCGTAGAGGCGGACATCGTTGGGGGCGTCGAGCGACCGAAGCGCCTCCGCGGTCATCAGCAGCAGCAACAGATCGACCACCGGGATCACGACGTCGCCGGCGCTGAGGAAGACGAACAGTGCTCGCGTGAGGAGCAGCGCCGCGATCGGAAGGAAAACTCTCTCCATGCGCACCGAGAGCACGGGATCGGGATGCCAGAACAGCGCGGTCAGTAGCGCGAGGGCGGCGAGTGACGCTGAGATCGGCTCGAAGCCCGCCCCACCCGCGAAAGCGATCAAGCCGGTCAGGCCCATGGCCACCGCGAGCCGGCGGTGCAGCAGTCTGAGATTCACGCGGCCTCTTCGATGTCCAGGGTCGCGTCCGTGCCTACCGCGAGCACATCGCCGTATCCGCTCCCGCCCTCGACGCAGACGAGGATGCAGGACGCCGGGTCCAACGGCGGAGCGGGCGCCGGGCTCGAGGGCGAGAAGTCGACCCGTGCCAAGAGATCCAAAATGCGTTCGAGCTGGCCTGGCCCCTCGGCGGGTTCGATGACGACGTCCCCGACCACGAGTGCCACCGGGCGCGACTGGCGGATCGCGCGAGCCACGAGGGAGGCAGCCACTTCGACCGCGACCTCGGCAGCATCCGTGGGCTCGGACCTGGTATCGAGGCAGATCCAACGTGTCTCCGCGCCGTCGCGCTCGTACTCCCTGATGACGGGATCGCGCAGCCGCGCCGACGAACGCCAGTGGATATCGCGGGGATCGTCGCCCACGCGGTAGGCGCGCAGGCTCCGGTACTCGCCGGTGGTGCCGGCGCTACCCCGGGAGGAAACCCCGAGCCTGGGCACGCGGCCACCTCCAGGTGTCGGCGTGCGCACCGCTCGGTCCGTGCGCGGCCATACGACGATCTCTCCGGGGATCTGGATGTCCCTCTGCTTCAGAAACATGCCAAAAGGGAACGAGGTCGAGAGCGTCACCGTCCCGAGCGGGTAGATGCCGCGCCGCACGAAGCTGTTGGTCGATTGAGCCTTCGCGCTGCCGTTTGCTTTCACGTGCGACAGAAAGGCCCGCTCGGGCAGGCCCTGTTCGATGATCTCCACCGCGAGGCTCGGCAGCCACTTCTTGAGGTTGCGCACCCGATAGGCCAGGCGCATCGGTTGTCCGACTGTGATCGCCCTGGGCTGGCGGCGCTCGAAGCGCAGCCCCCGGATCGCCTGTTCGGAGAGCCAGCTGCTCACGGTAATGAATCCCAGCATCGTTCCGAGCAGGAGGTAGAGAAGGTTGTTGCCCGTGTTCATTGCCGCGAAGCCGACCGCGAACGCACCGAGCGTGAAGAGGAGTCCGCCGGCCGTGAAACTGATGCGCCTCCAGGCCCGGAGCCTGAGCCACACTGCATGCATCCAACGGAGGGCGGCGACGATCAGGTCGATCGGGGACCGCCGGCTTCGGGCTGCGCGCCCGTCGGGCGCGCGGCTCACACCGGCGCCTCTACCTCGTCGAGAATGCCCTCCAAGATCCGTGCGGCCTGCTCGTGGGCGTCCATGGTGGAGCCCGTGGTGCTCGTGGGCAGAATTCTGTGTGCCAGGCACGGCACGACCAGGTTCCGGACGTCGTCCGGAACGAGATAGGTGCGCCCCTGCGTCAGAGCGAAGGCCCGAGCGGCCCGGAAGAGTTGGATGTTGCCCCTGGGGCTCACACCCATGCGAAGCTGGGACGATGAACGCGTCTTTTCCACGATCGCCATGAGGTAGTCGAGGATCGCCTCGTCGACTTCGACTTCTTCGACGCGCGCCTGCAGCGCCAGTACCTGCGCCGGGGAGAGCACGGTCTGGAGCCGATCCATCACCGGCTCGAGCGCGGCGGACTCCGTGAGGATTTGTCTCTCTGCCTCTGGGCCCGGATACCCGATGGTGATCCGCATCAGGAACCGGTCGAGCTGGCTCTCGGGCAGCGGGTAGGTGCCGTGGTGTTCCAGCGGGTTTTGCGTCGCCATGACCAGGAATGGCTTCGGAAGCTCGTACGTCTGGTCATCGATCGTGACGCCGCCCTCTTGCATGGCCTCGAGCAGGCCGCTCTGCGTGCGTGGAGGCGCCCGGTTGATTTCGTCCGCGAGCACCACGTTCGTGAAGAGCGGACCCGGCCGGGTCTCGAAGTCGGCCGTCTTGGGGTTGTATACCGAGACTCCGATCACGTCGGAGGGCAACAGGTCGGCCGTGAACTGGATGCGCCGGAAGCCCACGCCGAGCGTTTTGGCGAGGGCATGCGCGAGCGTGGTCTTGCCTACGCCCGGCACGTCTTCGAAGAGGATGTGCCCGCGCGCGAGCAGCGCCGCGAGCGCCAACTGGACCACTTCCTTCTTTCCATGAAAAACCGTCTCGACCTCCTGCACCAAGTGGTCGAGCAACTCCAGTGAGGGGCGCGTGACCCTCGGTGGTACGGACGTGGCGGTTTCAGGCATCGGAAGTCGTCTTGTGGCAGGCCTGTAACAAGCCCGAAACCGAGTCGTTCACGCGCCTCGATAATCGGGTGGGCCAAAGTGGAAAAAATATAACACTCATGCGGATAAAAAGGTTTCTCGAGGATGTCTGAGAGGGCGTCCGGGAGGGGGTCAGGAGTGCCTTGACCCTACCCCGATCCTTCCGGTAGTTTCATGCCGCATTCAGGGCTTGTGCCGATTTGTCACAAAGTATCGGCTAATCGCAGAAGGCCCTTCAGTGCCCCTTGTCCGGGGGCGCTCAGCTGCCTTCAGGAACAAGGCTTCGCATGAGAAAGCATTGGCTCATCGGCGGGCTGGCTGGCGTTTTCGCGCTGGCTGGCGTCGCCTTCGTCCAGGGTGGGAGTAGTGGGGGCGGAGAGGGAGCCGTGGGTCAGGTCGAGTTCGGACAGCCCATCGCATTTCCCCATGATCAGCACGCTGGCAGCGAGCCAGGCCAAAACAACATGGACTGCCAGTTCTGCCACTTCTCGGCAGAGCGCTCCGTCGACGCGGGCATCCCGTCGGTCGCGACGTGCTGGGGTTGCCACATCGCCATCCCCGGAACGGAGCACCCCGAGGAAGTCGCCAAGATCCAGGGGTATGTCGAGCGTGACGAGCCGATTCCCTGGGTCAGGATCTACAAGATCGCGGACCACGCGCACTTCCCGCACATGCGGCACCTCAATGCCGGTCTAGAGTGCCAACAGTGCCACGGTGAGATCCAGGAAATGCAAGTGCTGAGCAAGCCGGACGAATGGTGGACTCCGGCGAAGGAATTGTTCTTGGGGCAGGATCCGGTCTGGGGTGGGGACAACATGGGGTGGTGTGTGGAATGCCATCGGCGGCCGGATGAGAACGGCGAGCAGCAGGCGTCCACGGACTGTGCCGTCTGCCACTACTAGGCTGAGCCGACAACTATGACTGACGGAATCAAACGCCGCGACTTCCTCAAAGTACTGGGCGTCACGGGTGCGGGTGCGACGATCACGGGCTGTTCGGAGCCGGAGCGGCTCCTTCCTTATGTAGTCGCTCCGGAAGAGATCACGCCGGGTGTCGCGACCTGGTACACGACGGTATGTGACGGTTGCTCCGCGCAGTGCGGCATGTGGGTGCGCACGCGGGAGGGTCGCGCGGTAAAGGTGGAGGGCAACCCCAACCACCCCGTATCCCAGGGGGGGCTGTGCTCAAAGGGGCATGCCACGCTGCAACACCTCTATAACCCGGATCGCTTCCACGGCCCGATGATCCGTGAGGGCGACCGCCTGCGGCAGGGTACTTGGGACGAGGCCGAGCAACTGCTCGCGGCGAGCATCGGTGCGTCAGCCAACCTGATGTTCATCGGCGGCCGCATGGGTCCCTCGATGAGCAATTTGGTCGACCAGTTCGTCGCCTCCGTGAACGGGACCCGCGTCGAGTACGATGCGGTCTCGGACGCTCCGCTTCGTGAAGCGGCCCGTCTGGCGTACGGAGCAGCGGGGCTGCCACGGTACGACATCGCCGAAGCGAGGCTCTTGCTGTCGTTCAGCAACGACTTCATCGAGACGGGATCGTCACCCGTGGCCCACAACAAGGGTCTCGCTCGCATGAACGCGGTGGACGCGGCGGGCTCCAAGGGGCGCTTCGTCTACCTCGGGCCCCGGCTCTCGACGACCGGACTGAACGCGGATGAGTGGATCCCGATTCGGCCGGGGTCGGAGGCGGCGGTGGCGCTCGGCATGGCTTCTGTGATTGCCAGCGACGCCAGCGCAGCCGGTCCGTACGCCGACGTGCTGCGTGCCTATACGCCGGCCAGCGCGGCCCAGGCCGCCGGGGTAAGCGAGGACGCGATCCGCGAATTGGCGGAACGCTTCGCTTCCGAGAGCCCGACGCTCGCCATGGGGCCGGGCGTGAGTGGTCACCACAGGCACGCGACCGCGGCGAATGTCGCGATCATGATCCTGAACGAGGTCGCCGGGAACGTCGGCCGCACGGTGCACTACGACGCTGGCGTTACGGCCGCGGCTAGTGCGTACGCGGACATGGAATCGGCGGTTGGCGCGATGGCGGCCGGCCAGGTCGGAGTCGCGATCGTGCACGGCGCGAATCCGGCGTACTCGATGCCTGAGGCGTCCGGCTTCGTCGAGGCGTTCAGTCAGGCGGCGTTCAAGGTGTCCTTCGCGTCGGCGATGGACGAGACCGCGGCTCTGGCCGACCTGATTCTGCCGGATCGCCATTTCTTCGAGGCGTGGGGTGACTCGATGCCCCGGCAGGGAGTGATGGCGCTGCAGCAGCCGGTCATGCAGCCGGTCCCGCACTTCGACTCGAAGCAGGCGGGTGACGTGTTGCTCGCGACGTCGGCCCACATGGGGAATGACCTCGGGGCGGAGACGTTCTACGACTTCATGCGCAACGGCCACATGGAGATGCACGACGCCTCCATGGGCGATTTCGAGACGGCGTGGCACCAGGCGTTGAGGGATGGCGCCGTCGAGCACGACATGGCGATGGCGGATTCGGCGCCTCAGCTGCAATCGCCGGATGCGGCGCTCTCGTTCGACGCGCCTGCACTCGATCTCGGTGGGGACCTGACGCTGCTGGTTCACCCGTCCCCGAGGTTCGGTGGCGGTGAGTTCGCGAACAGCCCTTGGCTGCAGGAACTACCAGACCCGGTGTCGAAAATCACGTGGCATTCCTGGCTGGAGATGAACGGGAACACCGCGGAGCAACGCGGCATTCGCGTGGGTGACATCGTGACGGTTACGTCGCCGCACGGCTCCGTCGATGTCCCCGTCTGGATCTACCCCGGCATCCGCGAAGACGCGGTTGCGCTCGCCATGGGCGGCGGGCACACGAACTTCGGCCGTTGGGCCGACGGGAGCGGTGTGAACGCGCTGGCGTTGTTGCCGTCCGAGTCGGAGCAGCCGTCCGGTGCGATGGTCACGCTCGCGACGACCGTCACGGTGACGCCCACCGGTGAGCGCCGTCGCCTGGCGACCATCGAGGGTTCGAGCGATCAACACGATCGCCCGATCGCGCCCGCCGTGGCGCTGGCCGATCTCGGCCACGCGGAAGAAGGGGAGCACGATGACGGCCATGGCGAGCTGCAGGAGTTGCAGGGCGTCGGTGGTTTCGTGCCGGTACCGGCCGAGGGGGGCGCGGCAACCGCGTTCCCGCTCGAGGGCTCGCGGCACGGGCCGTATGCGGAGTCGCACGAGCTACCGCGCTGGGCGATGGCGATCGACTTGGACAAGTGCACCGGTTGCAGCGCTTGCGTCACCGCCTGCCAGGCCGAGAACAACGTGCCCTGGGTCGGCGAGGAGCAGGTGATGATGGGCCGCGACATGAACTGGGTGCGCATCGAGCGCTATCTCGAGCATGTCGACGCGACCCAGGCGGGCGAATTGGACGTGCGCATGCTGCCGATGATTTGCCAGCACTGTGCGAACGCCCCGTGTGAGCCGGTCTGCCCCGTGTTCGCTACCTATCACACGCCGGAAGGCGTGAACGCGCAGATCTACAATCGCTGCGTGGGAACGCGGTACTGCGCGAACAACTGCCCCTACAAGGTGCGCGTGTTCAACTGGTACCGGTACATGGACGAAAACGTACCGGAGCCGATGAACTGGCAGTGGAATCCGGACGTCACGATTCGCACGAACGGCGTCATGGAGAAGTGCAGCTTCTGCATGCAGCGCATCCGTGAGGTGGAGAATCGTGCCGCGCTCGAGGAGGGCCGCCCGATCAACGACGGCGAGATCGTGCCGGCGTGTGAGCAGAGTTGTCCGGCCGAGGCGATCGTGTTCGGCAATATCCGTGACGAGAACTCCCGCGTCTCGCAAGTGGTCTCTGGCGAGCGCACCTATAGGGTTCTCGACGAAATACTCAACACCCAGCCGGCGGTGCACTACCTCAAGAAGGTGACGTTCCACGAGATCGAGTCCGGGGGGCACGAATAGTGTCGAACGTGACGAAGGATCCGATCGCGCGCGGAGCGCTGGCCCATCCGGACGTTACCCGGCTCGACGACGTCAACCGCGACGTCTTGAGGGTCCTGGAAACACCAGGCAAGGGTTGGTGGGCGCTCTTCTCCCTGGCCGCGCTGGGCCTCGCGATCTTCTTCACGTCCTGGGGCTGGCAGCTTTATCGTGGCATCGGCGTCACCGGGTTGAATGCGCCGGTCGGGTGGGGTGTGTACATCACGACCTTCGTCTTCTGGGTCGGTATCGCTCACTCGGGCACGCTGATCTCAGCGATCCTGTTCCTGTTCCGGGCTCCATGGCGACAAGCGATCTATCGAGCCGCCGAGGCCATGACGGTCTTCGCGGTGATGACCGCGGGGCTCTTCCCGCTGATCCACGTGGGTCGGCTGTGGCACGCCTACTGGCTGATCCCCTATCCGAACTCCCGTTTCCTGTGGCCGAACTTCAAGTCGCCGCTGGTATGGGACGTTTTCGCGATCACCACATATTTTACGGTGTCCGCGACGTTCTTCTACCTGGGCACCATTCCCGACATCGCGGCCGCGCGTGACCGGGCCACCGGGCTGCGGAAGAAGCTGTACCAAGTGATCGCCATGGGCTGGCGAGGCACCGACCAGCAGTGGCACCACTTCGGCAAGGCCTACATCTTCCTCGCCGCGCTTGCCACGCCTCTGGTGCTCTCGGTCCATTCGGTGGTCTCGTGGGACTTTGCCGTCTCCATCGTGCCGGGTTGGCACACTACGATTTTCGCGCCTTACTTCGTCGCCGGAGCCATCTATTCCGGCGTGGCGATGGTGATCACGCTGGTCGTACCGATCCGGAAGATCTTTGGTCTCGAGGCGTACGTGACCACGAAGCACTTCGACGCGATGGCCAAGCTCTGCTTGCTGACGTCGATGATCGTGTTCTACGCTTATCTGTCCGAGTTCTTCATGGCGTGGTACAGCGGTGAGGAAATCGAGCGCACCGCATTCTGGAACCGACTCTTCGGTACCTACTGGTGGGCGACCTGGATCATGCTGACGT
>JAYZBT010000164.1:0-7234 GCA_036338615.1 Gemmatimonadota bacterium | reverse complement strand
TGTCGAGATCCGGTTCCACACGAAGCGGCCTGCGGCTCCTCCGGCCAGCGCGGCGGCGATGAAAGCGAGTATGCTTCCCGCGGCGGACACGTCCCACGGCATGATCACGCCGCCCGCGAGCATCGCCTTATGCGCCGAGGGCGCGCCACCGAGCAGAGGCGTGCGATCGCGCCCCGTGTCGAGTCGGTCGACTGCTTTGGCGATCGCCTCCGGGGCAATGCCGACCTCACGCGCGATCTCCTGCAGATCGTCCATGGAGAGCCCACCGCTTCCGGACGAGCCCTCGCTCTCTTCGATCTCGGATGCCTTGCGCAGGATCGTGGCGACTTCTCGGTCCGTGAATCGTCGGCTTCCATCCGAGCTCATTTCCCCTCCGGTAGAACGCGCAGATCTCAGTCTCGCCAGATTTTCTCGAGCACACGCAACCAATTCCGGTACGCGACCCGCTCGATTTCCTTCTCATCGAACCCTGCGTCCCGGAATGCCTCGAGCAGGCGTGGCAGATCCGTGACGTCGTGCAAGTCGTACGGCATGGTCGCGCCGTCGAAGTCGGAACCGAGGGCCACGTGGTCAATGCCGATTCGGTCTGTGACGTAGCGCGCGTGTTGCACGATCGCGGTGAGGGGGGTGTCGACCTCTGCGCCGCTGGCGTCGAACGCGCGCAGGAACGGGGCTGCGTAGTTGATCCCCACGACGCCCCCGCTCCTTCCGACCTCGTCGATCTGCTCATCGGTGAGGTTGCGAGGGGTCGGTGAGAGTGCCCACGCCGAGGAGTGCGTAGCGACGAGTGGAGCGTTCGACAGCCGGGCAACGTCCCAGAAGCCCTTTTCGTTGAGATGCGAGAGGTCGAGCAAGACCCCGAGTTCGTTGCAGCGCCGGACCAATCGACATCCGGTGGGCGTGAGCCCGGGGCCGGTATCGGGACCGCGGGGAAAGTCGAACGGAACCCCATGCCCGAAGATCGTCGGGCGGCTCCAGACGGGGCCGAGCGAGCGCAGTCCTGCTTCGTAGAAGACGTCGAGCGTTTCCAGGTTCCTATCGATCGCCTCGGCGCCCTCGATGTGCAGGATCACGGCGAATGTGCCGTCGGCCAAGCATCGGCGGAGATCTTTCGAGGTTCGTACGACTTCGATCTCGCCCCCCGATTCGGCCTCGAGCCGGAAGAGGTCGGACATCACCGACAGTGTCCACGAGGACGCGACACGTCGCGCGAGCTTCGCAGGCAATGGAACCGAGCGTCCGCCCGGCACAGCCTCGCCCTCCGCGTCCAAGAGCGGGCCCGCTTCCCACTCCCAGTCGGGCGAGGACGTGAAGATCGCGAAGAAGCCTCCCACGAGCCCGCCTTCGCGAGCCCGCGGGAGGTCGAGGTGCCCTACCTCATTTCGCTCAAGGAAGGAACGCTGTGCGTGCGGACCTCCGTGGCGAATCTTCGTGAGTGTATCGTTGTGGCCATCGAAGACCGGAATCGGGGTCAGCGGTAGAACCTCCAGTCATTGGCGCCCCATGTGCACCATGGTTCGAGACTGAGCCAATCCTGGGCCGGCTGTCCGATCCACTGTAGCCCCGGGTCTCCGATCGGCGCTCCCGGGGGCGCGGCAACGGAGTTGGGTGCGCCTACGGGGGTGGCCGGGCGCTCCAGGAACCGCTGCACGTCGAGCGCGAGCGCGGCGGCCAGGGGTGAGTTGTTCATCGACATGAGGTCCGTGTGCATACGCTGCAACACCGCGGTCGATGTCGTGCGCACCTTCAGCATGGGCGCGTTTGCGGCGAGCCACTTGATGCGCTCGATCACGAGCCCCTCGACCGAATGCTTCACCTCTGTCTCGTACGCGCCGTTCGCCGAAGCGCCGAAGCTGGCGTCGATGAGGCGCCGCAGAACGTCCCTCAGGCTCGGCAACGACGAATCGAACAGGTTCTGCTCGACCATGCGGGCGGCGCGGTCTGGCGTCAGTAGCGAATTGATGGTCGTGCTGGCCGCCACGACCGCGGGTGTGATCGCATCGAACGCGCCCCCAGTGTAGCGGGGGAAGATCTCGCGGTTTCGGCCGAACCCCGGGGGCCGCGGAGGGATGAGTGCCAGGATCGACTCGGGCAGAGCCAACTCCGACGGAGACAGCGTGCGCATCAGCGCGTCCATTGCCCGGCCCTGCGCGTCCGCCGGAATACGCCAGTGAGGTGTCAGGCCGTCGCCGCGCGTAGCGTAGACGTATCCGACTCCTCCGACGGCGGTAACCGTCGACTCGACCTGATAGCGATGGTACATGTAGAGCGGCACCAGCACCTCTTCGACCTTCGCCATGGGGGTGCCGTTCTGGACCGCGGCCTCACCAAAGTGTGCCAGCCCTGCTGCGCGAACGTCCATCATGCGATCCAATTCGGTACCCATGTCGGTCCCGTTCGCCCACTGATCAGCCTGGGGCGTGGTCCCGACGTCCTGGTTGGTCATGTAGCGCACATCGTCGTCCCAGGCGTCCTGCAAGATCCCCTGGAGTGCTGCTTCCTGGTTGGTGCCGGCCGGGAAGTCCTGATAACCGTACGCGACCGCAACCTTGTCCCACTCGCCGATGCCCACGTCGTAGACATCGGAGTGGTCCAGGGATCCGTCCGCGTTCACAGTCACCAGCGGGTGTGGATAGTCCAGCACGGAGATCCGGCCCGCGCTGCTGTTGTAGTAGTTGTGGCCGAGGCCGATGGTGTGGCCGACCTCGTGCGCCGCGAGCTGACGAATGCGAGCGAGTGCCCACACCGCGAGCTCGGGTGGCGTCTCGTCCCCACCCGCGTAGGGCGAGAGCAGCCCCTCCGCCATCATGTAGTCCTGACGGACGCGCAGTGAGCCGAGCGTTACGACGCCCTTGATGATCTCACCCGTGCGCGGGTCGGACACGGATCCACCGGTGCTCCAGCCCCGTGTCGACCGGTGCACCCAGTTGATCACGTTGTAGCGCGCGTCGAGGGAGCTGATGCTGTCGGGGCGGATCACCACCTGGAACGCGTCGCGATAGCCGGCAGCCTCGAACGCCTGGTTCCACCAGCGGGCGCCGTCGAGCAGCGCGGACCGCACCGGCTCGGGCGTACCGGGGTCGAGGTAGTAGATGATCGGCTCGACAGGGTCGCTCATGGCCGCATTCGGTTCGACCTTCTCGAGCCGGTGACGCCGAATGAAGCGTTGGGTCATGTCCTCGCCGAGCGGCACCGCGTAGTCCTGGAAGGACGAGGAGCCGTAGCCCGAGCGCGAATCGAATGCGCGGGGCTGGTAATCGTCGTCCGGCAGCTCGAAGAACGAGTGATGAACACGGATCGTGGCCGCTTCACCCGAGGAGGCCACGGAGCCGACGCCTTCGAAGCCGCCGCCGCCCCGGCCGCCACGACCGCCACCGCCTCGGCCGCCACCGGCGCCCGAGACGAAGGTCAGCTCGACCTCCAGTTCGGTATTGGTTGGGAAGACGTCGGTCATGTCCATGTAGACGGAGCTGCGGCTGTTGTCGAGCCTGTAGCCGCCCATCCGGTCCCCTGCGCTCAATGCGTCACGGATCAGGAACCCCGTCATGTCCACCAGCACGCGTCCATCCGTCTCGGCGGCTGCCGTGAAGCCCCAGAGCACCGAGCGCGCGAAAGCGTCGCGCACCGCTTTCACTTCGCTCGGATTGTCGGTGATGGCGCGGAAGCGATAGTTGGGTTGCACCATCATGATCTTCCGGCCCACGCGCTCGAACTCGACGATGCGAGAGCCGCGCAGCGCGCCGCGGTCGAGGCCGATGTCATTGGAGCCCAGGCCCGCGCCGAAGCCCGTGAGGTGGATCATCTCCTGGTCGAGTTCGGGGATCTCCATCCAGAGCTGCCCGAGATCGGCGTCCCAGTAGAGCGGTAGGAAGCCGTCCAGCTTCTCCATGTCAGCCGTCTTTTCTTCGATGGTAGGCAGGTCGCCGGAGGCGCCGTTGCCTCCGCCCCCACCGCCTCCACCGCGCTGCGCGGCGGCTGGGGTCGTGGAGGCCATCAGCAGGAAGGCGATGGCGGCTGCGAGCTCGACTGAGCGGCGGAGTGTCACGCGGGTCATGGGGCCTCCTCGGCCAGGTCACGTCGGTTGAACCGACGGGAAAAGAAACCCTCATTGGCGAGTAGGCTAGACCCGGAGATCGCCTTGTCTTTTCCGGTGACTTTCACGATGCCCGGCCCATGGGAACCCTTATGAGGCACTTCGTCGTATATACCTGTATGACTACGCGACGACTGATCCTGTCACGGGCGGCTCTAGTGCTCGCCCTCGGGGCGGACCTGCTGATTCTTGCGGGTCCCCAAGATCCATTCGCTTTCAGCGCGTCCTCGTTCGAGGCGGCGCTTGCGCTGCAAGAGCAGGTCACGGATGACTGGCTTGCGCGCGATGGCGTGGTAGGAACCGCCATCGGGGTGGACGGGCGAGGTCATGCGGTGCTCAAGGTCTACCTGACGTCATTCAGCGCCATGTCGTTCCCGCAGAATCTGGCGGGCATCGATATCGTGCCGGAGGTCACCGGGCGGTTCATGGCGCTGCCGATGGCGGCGGACGCCGAGGCTGTCGATCCCAAGAAGAACTTCCCACGTCCCGTGCCGATTGGGGTCAGTACAGGGCACCCCAACGTGACCGCCGGAACCATCGGCGCCCGCGTGACGGACGGCTCTCGAGTTTTCGCGCTCAGCAACAACCACATCTTTGCCGCCAACAACGGCGGGCGGACGGGCGATAACCTGCTTCAGCCCGGTGTGGCCGACGGCGGGCGCAACCCCGCCGACCTGATCGGGACCTTGCACGACTACGAGGCGATCAACTTCTGCAGAGGACGCCCGTGTTCGATGAACCAGATCGACGCCGCGGTGGCGCTCACCACCACCGACGATCTTCAGAACGAGACGCCCGAGGGCGGCTACGGTGCACCGCGCAGTTGGACCATCGAGCCCAAGGTAGGCATGCAGGTTCAGAAGTACGGGCGCACCACCGGGCATACCAAGGGCCGCATCACTGGGCTCAACGCGACCATCGACGTCGGCTACGCAGCGGGGACCGCCCGCTTCGAGGACCAGATCGTCATCTCGGGCAACGGATTCAGCGCGGGCGGAGACTCGGGGTCGCTCATCGTGAGCGACGGGCTGCTCTTGGCCGACAAGCGTCCGGTTGGACTGCTCTTCGCGGGAACCGGCTCCTCGACGCTGGCCAACCCCATCGATCTGGTGCTGGACCGGTTCAACGTGAAGATCGACGGCAATTGACGGGATATTTCATCGCTTCGGGCCAAGGCGCCTGATGGCAGACGACATCAAGACGGCGCAGCGCGAACTGAACGGCAAAGTCATGGGCCGACCCGGCGTGTCGGGCACAGCGATCGGAGAGAGCGGCGGCAAGCCGTGCCTCACCGTTTACGTTTCCGACTCAAAGGCCGGCGGCAGCGTGCCGAAGCGTATCGGGGGCTTTCCGGTGGTGGTGGAGAATACCGGAGGATTTCGGCGGCTCTGAGGCGCCAGCTCGCGTCCCGAACTATTTCGTCCGATCAGCGAGCAACCCTGTAGCGCCTGACTCATCAGTGCTCGCCGCCCTCCCCCCGCCGCCCCAGCCCGCGATCACGGACACGTTGAGCGCACTGAGTAGGCCTTCCAACGCCTTCTCCCCTCGGCGCAGGCCATACGCCATGAGCTTCCTGAAGAGTATTCGCGACACTCTCCCGACCGTCCCGCCCGTCAAGGCGGCCAAGCCACCGACCAAGGGCACGAGTCCTCCGGTGCCCAGGCCCAGGCCCGTGCCCAACGCAAATCCCAGACCCACGCCGAAGAGCCCCCCGCCGAACCCGGTCACACCAGCCAACGCGACTCCCATTCCGGCGCCGATGCGGCGGTAGGGTCGCACGGACGACCGTATCACGACCTCACAGGAGTCCTCCCCCACCGGATGGAGGGATACCAGGATCTGCTTGAGGCTCGCCCACGACATCTCGTACTCGAAATTCGTGTATTGCAGCCCTGTCATTCGCGGGACGTCGAAGATCATGACGCCTCCGTCCAGCACGTCGCCCTGGATGTCCCGCAGCGAGAGATTGTAGGCCGGGGCCGGGAAGCTGCCCTGCATGGTCTGGTACACGTCGTCGGCGGAAGCTGCCACGACTCGACGAACCTCGAGAAACTCAGGACCGCTGCCGACGAACGTTTCAGCGAGCTTGTCCAGAGCCGTGTTCTCGTGATGCCCGGCAACGTCTCGTGCGGTGACCTCCGCGAGCGCCGCGTCCACGAACTCACCTGAGATACCGGCCTCTTCGGCGGCCTGGCGCACATGGCCCAAAGCGTAGCCCTCCGTGGCCGGTTCGGAGTTGTCGGCTTCGGTTTCCTGAAGAGAGGTGGCTTCGATACGGCGTGCCGCCTCGGACTGCAGTTCGGCCGCTCGCTTCCATAGGCGAGCAGCCACCTCCTCACTCAATCGCTGCTCTTCGTCGTTGCTCATTCCAGACCGCGCATGGTCGGGGGAACCTCGTCCCGTAGATTGCTCGTTCGAACAAGATACGTGCTAGGCCCCACACAGCATCAGACGGGCATGAGCTACCAGGACTCAGAGCAAGACCCGCGTCTCCTACACGCCCGCCGGGTGATCGCGGCTTCCGATCGGATCGTGGTCTTGACCGGGGCGGGCATCTCCACCGAATCCGGCATCCCGGATTTTCGTGGGCCCGAAGGGGTGTGGACCCGCAATCCGGAAGCCGAGAAGATGGCCACCCTCCAGCATTACCTGGCGGATAGCGAGCTGCGCGAGAGGGCCTGGAGGTCGAAGCTCGACTCCTCGGCCCGTGGAGCCAAACCCAATGCCGGCCACCGGGCGCTCGTCGATCTGGAAGACCGGGACAAGCTGCACACGCTCATCACGCAGAATGTCGATGGTCTGCATCAGGACGCAGGCACGAGCCCCGAGAGGGTCATAGAAATCCACGGCACGGCGCGCTCCGTCCGCTGCATGTCCTGCGACTATCGTGCTGCAATAGGGGTCGCGCTCGAACGAGTCCGTTCAGGTGAGGCAGACCCACCTTGTCCCAGGTGCGGGGGCATACTCAAGTCGGCCACGATTTCCTTCGGGCAGGGCCTGGTGCCTGGTGCCTGGTGGCGGAAGATCTCCAGCGCTCCCAACTAGCCGCCCTCGAGTGTGACCTGATGTTCGCGATCGGCACTACGCTCGCCGTCTTTCCCATCGCGAGCGTCGTGCCTGCCGCGTTTCGCGCAGGAGCGA
>JAYZBT010000163.1:0-5602 GCA_036338615.1 Gemmatimonadota bacterium | reverse complement strand
CTGCTCTTGTATTCGACGGGCCTGCAGGATCACGAGTTCGTCGTCCTCTACGAGACCGACGACCTAGCCGCGTTTTCCGACCTGGTGCGTGAGCTGCGCGCGACGGAGGTCCGTGGGTACACGCTGTTGGACACCCCCGTACACGTAGGGGTGTACACCTCTCCCGACGCACCCGGGTTGCCGTGGCCGTGACCCCGCGGTCGCCGCGCGCGCCGGCCAGGACCGGGTCGACCGCGCGCCGGTCTGGGGCGTCGTCGTGTACCCGAGGAGTGCCTGCTTGTGATCTGCTGTGCCCAGGTAGTAGGATACAGGGATATGAGGGGCTAATGGACCGCATCCGAGGAGAACCCGAGTGATCGTTTGGCTCTCTGCAATGGCGTTGTTCCCGATCCTCGCCGCCTTATACCTCGGCGGCGCGGCCATTCACATAGAAGGAGGAGGGGGCGGGCGTCAGATCGCAGGCCTGCTGCTTCACTACGCCGCCTTCATGGGGGCTTACGCCCTGTTGCGGCTGGCCGTCCTGACGTTCTTGGGACCCGTTCCGTCTGTGGCGGTGGCGATGGTGGGCGCGGCCATTCTCCTGCCGTTGCTCGCGCGGCTCATGTTCCGCGTGGCCGGTGTGCGTATAACGAGTGCGGAGGGAGCGAGCGTAGAAGGCGCCTCGTAGACCCGCCGTTTCGCGGTACGTGGGAGGATGGAGTGGACATCTCGGTAGGAGCGGTTGTCGTCCTCGGAGGGCTGGTCTTCTTGCGTGTCGGACTCGTCTGGTTCGGCGCGGGGTTGCTTTTGCGCCCGGCGCTTCGGTGTCCCGCCTGTTTTTGCCCCACTGTACTGATCCGGCGTCCGGTCATCACCGCGCTTCTTCCCCATGCCGAGTGGCGATGGTGTCCCACCTGCGCTTGGCAGGGGCCGGCGCGCAAACCCGAAAAGGATCGATGGACTCGCAGGAACGTCAAGTCGCAGGCGTGACGGTCCGGATCGACCGGTTACTCTGCGTCGGGTTCGAGACATGCATCGAGGTCGCGCCCGATCTGTTCGAACTCGACGACGAAGGGATCGCGGTTTTTCGTGCCGAGACGAACGGGACTGCGCACGAGGAAGTCTTGGGCTCTTGCAAATCTTGTCCGGTCGACGCTCTGGAGGTACACGACGCGTCGGGCACGCAGTTGGTACCATAGTGTCCTGTCCCCCGGTCGGCGGATAGCGAGTGGATGGCACGGAGACCGACATTGACGGCGAGGCGGCCGGTGAGCCACGCAAGGTTCGAGGGTATGCTGAGGTGTCGCATGAGACGGGGTCCGAGCTCCTGGAACAAGTGCTCGGGCAGCGCGCCCGCGTCTCGGCTCGCCTCGGCACGATCGGTGCCATTGTCGCGATCGCGAGCGGAAAGGGGGGTGTCGGCAAGAGCGCGGTGACCGCCAACCTCGCAGTTTCGCTCGCGCGTCGTGGTGCCCGCGTCGGCGTGCTGGACGCGGATCTCAACGGGCCGTCGCTCGGCCGCATGCTGGGTCTTCTGGGGAGCAGGCTTGTGGACGGTCCCAGCGGGGTAGTGCCACCCGCCGGCGCTGCTGGTGTGCTCGGGATTTCGACCGAGCTCTTGCTGAGGGAGGACGCACCGCTCCGGTGGAAGGGGCCCCACGCGGACCGCTTCGTATGGCTGGGCGTGACCGAGGCCGCGGTGCTTCGGGAATTCCTTTCGGACGTCGTCTGGGGCGAGCTGGACTATCTGCTGGTCGACATCCCGCCGGGCACCGACAAGATCGGGCGGTTCCTCGACTTGGTTCCCGATCCCGCGGGCGTCCTCGTGGTCACGACTCCCTCGGAGGTGGCGCTCTCGGTCGTGTCGCGGTCGGTGGCTATGCTCCGGGAGGCGGGAGTGGAGTCGATCGGCGTCGTGGGTAACATGTCCGGATACGCCTCCCCGGGCGCGGTGCAGCCGCTCCCGCTCTTCTCCGGTGACGGCATCCGGCGCCTGACTGAGTCCACCGGCCTGGAGCTGTGGGCGGAGATCCCGTTCGACCCCGGAATGGGCGCCCGTACCGACGGAGGTGAACCCCCGGGCGGGAGCGACGATTCCCTGTTCGGGAAGGCCTTCCAGGCCCTTGCCGATCGAGTAGAACGAGGTGTCGGTGGGCGCGAGGCGGCCCCATGAAATTCCTCTGCCTGAGCTGCGACGAGGTGATGGCTTTCGCCGAGCGGCAGCTTCCCGGTGACGGCACCCTCACAGCGATCTTCACCTGTCCCGCCTGTAAGCGGGAGATGGCGCTCCTGACCAACCCCATGGAGACGCAGTTGGTCACCTCCCTGGGCGTTGAGATCGGCGGCCGCACGGTTCCGCAGCAGCCGATGCAACAGACCCGCATGGGTCTGGACTCACCTCTCGAGGATGCGTTCGAGGCTCCGGTGACGCACCCCGTCGCTCGGGGTCCCGTGACGTGGGCCGCGGAGGCGACCGAGCGCCTCGAGAAAGTGCCCAGCTTCGTTCGCGGAATGGTCAAACGCATCTACGCCGACTATGCCACGGAGCACGGGATCCACGTGATCACCCCCGAGGTCATGGATCGGGCGCGCAGCGACCTGGGCCTGGAGGGCATGTAGCGCGTGTCCGGCTCCAGAGCCGGCCCGAGTGCCGACCCCGATCCGGCGTTCGAGCCCATCGTCCGCGCCGTTGCGGTGAGCTACCGTTACGACTCGGGTGCCCCGGCCCTGGACGGCGTCGATCTGGAAGGGCGTCCCGGGGAGATCGTGGCCCTCGTCGGACCGAACGGGGCCGGAAAGAGCACCTTGCTCCGGCTCCTGGCGGGGGACCTCGCGCCCGACGCAGGGGCGCTCCAACTGCCCTCCCGCCGGAGCGCGGCAGGGCGCGTGGTGATGGGCTATGCGGGCGAGGAGGCTTGCCACTTCGAGTCTCTTTCCGGGACATACAACGCGGTGTTCTTCGCGAGAGCCGCGGGCCTCAGTCGCGAGGAGGCCGAGGCCGCCGTCCGGGAGCAGTTCGATCGGCTGGGTCTCGCCGAGGACGCCTGTCGACCGGTCTCGACCTACTCATTCGGTGCTCGACGAAAGCTGCAACTCGTGGAGGCGCTCGCGCACCGACCGACGCTCACGCTGCTGGACGAGCCCTTCGTGGGCCTGGACCTCGACTCTCGCGAAGCGCTCGTCGACCTGCTGCGTGACCGGTCCGCCGAAGGCGGTGCGGTGATGATCGCCAGCCACGATCTCGACCTCCTTCCCCGACTCGCGGATCGGATCGTGTTCATCCACGATGCCCGCGTCGTCGCCGGAGGGAGCACCGCCGAGCTGCTCTCTTCGGTGCCGGACGTCGCGCGCTTCGAGTTCACGCTCGACGGAGGTGTCGACCGCGCCGACGTCGTCCTCGGTGAAGGAACGACCCTTGTGGATGATGGAGACCCCCTCGTCCTCGAGAGTGACCGCGGCCACGCCGCGCTCCCCGAGGCGTGCCTGGCGCTCGCTGCGGCCGGGGCCCGGATTCGCGCCGTCGTCGTACGGGATGCCGGCTTGGCCGCGGTCTTTCGGAATGTCACCGGCGCGGAGCTCGACGCATGACCGCCATCGTGTGGGAGCTGGAGTGGCGCATCGCCACCGCGCGCAGGCGGCTCCTCGTGCTCAACGTCGTGGTGCCCCTATTTCTTGTTCTGCCGGTCGCCATGGGTGCGGCTCCGGCCGTGCACGCGGCGGCGGTCTATGCCGTCCTGTTCGCGATTTTCAGCACCTTCGGGTCCGCGATCCCCCTCGTCCGCGACGGCGAGTCCGGCCTTTCGGGACGAGTGCTCCGGGCCGGAGTCGCGCCTGCCAGCTATTATCTGCAGCGGACCGCGGCCGGGGCCGTGCTCGACGTGCTTCAGCTGGGGCCCGCCCTCGCGGTGGCCGCCGTCGGAGCGGGTGCAGGTCCGCGCGCGTTCCTCGCAGCCTTCCTGACGCTCGCTGCCACGGTGTGGGTTGCGAACCTTCTGGGCGTGCTCGTGGCCGCAGCGACGCGGTCGCTCGCGGAGGCCGCCCTCTTTTCCGCGGTCAGTACGCTGCTACTCCTTCACGCATCCGGAGTGTTCCGCACGCCCGCGTCTGGGTCCTTTGGAGCCACTGTGGAGAGCGTGGCTCCCTTTCGCGCGCTGCACGAGGGGCTGCTCTCGATGAGCATGATGACGCCGGTCGGTGGAGGTGTCGCTCTCGGGGTCTGGTGTGTGGCCATGGCCGTCGCGACGGGGCTCCTAGCCGCTCGGCTGCCGGGTTCTCTCGGAGTGTCCGGGAGGGCCTGAGAAGGCGTGTGTCCGCGTATCCTGCGGCTTGTCGCGGGTCGCTGTTCCCTCGCCAAACGGCTCCTGGGGGACGGTTGACATCCGACGGTTGACATCCTCTGGGTGGCTGTCCATTATTGCCCCCGTTCGGGCCGGATCGGCTGGTGTAGCGCGCCCGCCCGAGCGTTCTCGGGATCTAGGAACCTCCTCCGGGAGGCTCCCTGATGCTGAGGATTGAAGACGTCAGCGAAACGGCACTCGGTGCGGAAGCCATGCGGGTCCCGTAGTTAATAGACGGTGGGGCAGTACGCTGAAAAGCCCACCGGAATCGACGCAGAAGTCCAGCACGGTCGCCCGAAGTGGCTAGGCCACGGCAGGGGGCGCCGAGACCCTAGAGCGACGGTCCGGGCGCTGTGGGCATCCGTGTGTGCGGGTAGCACACAACCATGGGTGCCATGTATAGCATGTATAGAGAGATTCTGGTTCCGGTCGACAATTCTGAGCCCTCCAATTGGGCCGTCGCCCGCGCGATCGAGTTGTGCCGCCGCAGCGAAGGTCGGATCACCGGAAACCACGTCTATGCCGCGCGACTGCACGATGTCCGCTTCCGGCAGCTCGAGACCGGCCTCCCGGCTCAGTTCCAGTCTGCCAAAGAGATCAAGCGGCAGCGTAAGATCCACGACAAGCTCATCGAAAAGGGCCTGCAGCTCATTTCGGACTCGTTCCTCGACGAGACGGAGAAGCTGTGCCGGGCGGCCGACGTTCCACTCACGCGTCAGTTGCTTGAAGGGATCAACTACGAGGAGATCGTCCGGGAAGCCAACGGTGGCGAGGGTCGTCTGCCGAGCCTGATCGGTTTCGACCCCAACATCGCCGACAAGTACGACGGCGGCGACACGGTGCGAGGCGACGTCGTACTGGGAGACGACGGCAGGCTCGTGGCGGAGGACGCGGACGAGGACGAGAAGCTCGCGGGCACGAGCGGTCGCGCGTACGACCTCCTGGTCATGGGTGCGCACGGAATCGGTCGGCAGGAGTTCTCCCAACTCGGTGGAGTCGTCGCGCGCGTCCTCCGCAAAGTCGAAAGAGACGCGCTCATCATCCGCAACGACCGCCCGCTGCAGGGTGGGAAGATGATGGTGTGCATCGACGGGTCCGCATACAGCTACAAGGCCCTGCGAGTCGCGCTCGAGATGGCCCAGGAGTTCGACGCTTCGCTCTACGTGTGCTCGGCGTTCGACGTCGAGTACCACCACGTAGTCTTCGGGAACATCAAGGACGTGCTGTCGGTCGCGGCGTCGAAGGTCTTCAAGTTCGAGGAGCAGGAAGAGCTCCACAACAACATC
>JAYZBT010000162.1:0-18921 GCA_036338615.1 Gemmatimonadota bacterium | reverse complement strand
CGTACCTCTGGCGTTGCTGCTCACGGCTCTCGCGGCGAGTTGGCTGCCGGCGGTCCGGGCGACGCGGGTGGACCCGGTGGTGGCGCTGAGGAACGAGTAGCGGCGCTTCGGCGGAGCCCGGCCTCAGCCCTACGGCCGACGCCACACCACTTCGCGAGGGTTCTTGAGCTGAAGGATTCCGCCCGGGTGCACCACGAAGTCGAACGACATGTCTCCGTCCACGCTGGAATAGATCATCTCGTCGGACCAACTGGAGCCGACCTGGACACCGCGCTCGAGTCGATTCGAAGTTCGGCGGTCCGACCGAACTGGAGCGCCGCGGAGCGCGCCATTAGGTGCACGCCCACAAACTGGGTCCGGGCGGTCACTACGAATCGTCTTCGTTTGTTTGCTGCTCATCCTAGCCCTCTGGCTTCCGAGTATTTGCGCTCTTCTCAAAGCAGGTCTCGTGCTGAAACCGCGAAGATCTCGTAAGGGTTGTATAATCAACGAGATACGGAGACTGACGGCCATTGTGGCCGAAGCGACCCTTCGAGGGAGTGACCCAAGGGTCCGCTGGCGCCACGATTTACGCGCGAAGCCCTGATCATCGGCATAGGTTTCCTCAGGGACATGGACGACAGGCCGTGATCTCGCAAAGTCGAAATGAGGAGAGCAACAACATGTGGCATTCCCGTCGATTGAGCTCGTTCATCGTCGCGAGTCTCGCCTTCTTCACGGTGCACGTGGGCGGGCCTCTGGGCGCGCAGACGTCCACCACCAATCCGTACCGCGCCACCTTCGGTTGGGAGAATCTGCCCGAGGGGACGCGCCTCGGCATCGTGAGCGGGGTCATCCCGGATCCGGACGGTCAGCACCTGTGGATCCTGCACCGGTGCGGTGGCAATCAATGCGCCGGGACCGAGATCGATCCGATCCTGAAGTTCGACCTCGACGGTAACCTCGTGGAGAGCTTCGGCGCCGGCATGTTCGCCTTCCCGCACGGCTTTGCCCTGGACCAGGAGGGATTCCTTTGGGTCACCGAAGGCGGCTCGCACGGCGACGCCCGAGCTACGCTGGGCGAGAGCATGGGTATGGGGCATCAGGTCCTGAAGCTCACCAAGGAGGGGGAGGTCGTGATGCGGTTGGGCGAAGCGGCGGTGTGGGGAGACGACCAGACACACTTCAACGGGCCGTCGGGTGTCGCCATCGCCGCCAACGGAGACATCTGGGTCTCCGACGGACACCGAGGCGGCAACAACCGCATCGTCAAGTTCACGAGCGATGGCACGTTCGTGCTCGCGGTGGGTGGTGGTGTCGGTTCGGAGAGTCGCGAACCGAGTCGATTCAGTGACGCCCACGACATCAAGATCGATTCCCAGGGCCGTGTACTGGTTGCCGACCGCGGAAACAGCCGGATCCAAGTCTTCGACCAGGACGGTGAGTTACTCTACATCTGGACGCATTTCGGCAAGCCGAGCGGGCTCTTCATAGACCGCAACGACATTCTATACGCGGGCGATGGCCTGTCGGGCCAGTTGCGTACCGGTCCCCCAGACCCGTGGCGCAGCAACTTCGGGTGGGAGAAGGGTATCCGCATCGGAGATCTGAAGACCGAGCAGGCTTGGGTGACGCACTTCATCCCCCAGCACGACGTGGATGTAGGCGCGGGCATCGAGTTCCTGGGCGTGGACTTCGCCGGAAACATCTACGCCGGGGAGATCACCCGCGTGCGCCTCGTGAGGTACGTGCCGTTCAGGCCGCCGGAGATCAGGTAGATGTGAGTGGAACGCTTGCAGCTGCTGCATACCGCGCCGATTCCGGGTGAGGACGGCCAACTCGGGCTGTACCGGCGCGGCCCCGACTTCCTGATCAAGATCGTGGGTGGCCAGGACCTCATGAACACGCGAACCCACGCGTCCGAGGATGCGCTCGGCGAGACCGTAGGCCCAGAGATGGCTCCATGTGAACGCCCGCGCCTCCTCATCGGCGGATTGGGTATGGGCTTCACCCTGGCGGGCGCGTTGCGCCAGCTCGGGCCCGAAGCCGAGGTCATCGTCGCCGAATTGGTGCCGGCGGTCGTCGAATGGAACCGCGGTCCGCTCGGTGCGTTCGCGGATCACCCGCTCCGGGACGAGAGGGTCCAGGTGCGCGAGGTGGACGTCTCGGTCATCCTGAAGGGCGAGCCCGCGGGGTTCGACGCAATCGTGCTGGACGTGGACAATGGCCCGGAGGGTCTAACGCGTGAGGCCAACCAGTGGCTGTATTCGAAGGCGGGACTGAACGCCTCGTATCAAGCTCTTCGCCCGGGGGGCCTGCTCGCGATCTGGTCCGCCGGTCCGGACCGCGCGTTTCGTGCCCGCCTGGGCCGGACCGGATTCGAGGTCGCCGAGGTCCACGTCAGGGCGCACGGTGGCAGGGGAGCGCGCCATCTCATTTGGATGGCGCGGAGGCGCTGACCGGGCGGACCGAGATTTCTACTCGCGCAACCTGAGCGCCACCAGCGAACCGGGCATGCCTCTACCTGCGATCTGCACGACGACATGCTGCTGACCTTCGTGCATGTAGGACATCATCCCGTACTGTCCGGGCGCCGGGATCTCGACAGTCGCCAGCCGTTCACCGGTCGCCTTGTCCACCGCATGCAGTACGGCGTCCCCGCCCGCGCCCTCGGCGGTCATTAGCAGCGTCGGCGTGACCATGGTGATCGGATAGGAGAGACGTCCCGTATTGGGCAGCTCCACCCCCGCGAGCGCGGCATGATTGCGGATGTAGTCCGGGGTGTCGCCATTCGGTACCGCCCAGAGGTGCTCGCCTGTGTTCATGTCGATCGCGACCACCTGGCTGTAAGGGGGCTTCCACATCGGTAGGCCTTGCGGTCCGCGGAAGTTGCCGCGATTCAGGACCGCCCACTCGGCGATCGTCGTCCCTGTCGTCATGATGTCGTCCGGGATGTCCAGATCCACACCGGGCACGATGTTCTCGGACCTGCAGCCCCTGCGCGTCGATACGTAAAGGATGCCGGTCACCGGGTCCGCAGAGGTGGGGCCGTTGATGTTGGTCGCGCCGTTCGGACAGCTCACGAAAGAGCGTTGGCCCGACGGGTGCCCGGTCTCGATCGGTGGGTTGAAGATCGGGCCAATCCGGTATTGCTCGACGATCTCGAGCGCCTCGGCGCGCAGTCCCGGCGTGAAGTCGATGAGGTCGTCCAAAGTGAGACCCTGCATCTCGTACGCTGCGGGTTTGGTGGGGAAGGGTTGCGTCGGCGACAGCGCCTCGCCGGGCACCTCTGAAGGGGGAACGGGGCGCTCCACAATGGGCCAGATCGGTTCGCCGGTCTCTCGGTTGAAAGTGTACGCCCAGCCCTGCTTGGTCGTCTGGACGACGATCGGCGTGGGCACGCCGTCGACGACGACGTCCAGCGCGATCGGAGCCGTCGGGTTGTCGAAATTCCAGATGTCGTGGTGCACGGTCTGGAAGTGCCACACTCGCTCGCCCGTCTGCACGTCCAGTGCGATGACGCTGGTTCCGAACAAGCCATCGCCGGGCCTGAAACCGCCGAAGAAGTCGATGGTCGGTGGATTGGTCGGAATGAACACGAGGCCCAACTCCGGATCCGCCGACATCGGAGCCCAGGACGACACGTCTCCGGTCCGCCGCCATGCGTCGTTTTCCCACGTCTCGTGGCCGAACTCACCGGGTCGTGGAATCACGTGGAACTTCCACTTTGTCGCACCCGTGCGAGCGTCGTATGCCAGAATATCGCCCGGCACCATCTCGATGCGGGTCTGGTGATAGCCTTGCTCGGCAGAATTGCCCACCACCACCACACCGTTCACCACGATTGGGGGCGACGAACTGGTGATGTGCCCCAGCTCTCGCGGGATGCCGAAGTCGGGGTCGTACGGGCCGCCCTCCCAGTCTTCCCACGGCGCCCAATCCCGAAGGAGGTCGGGAAGCAGGTCGACTACGCCCGTTTGCGGAAAGTTCGACAAGGGCACTGCGGTCCCCCAATTCTCCAGCGGACGTCCTGTCTTCGCGTCCAGCGCATAGAGGAAAAAGGCCGGACTGGAGATGTAGATCACGCCGCGGCCGTCTACTTCGCCGTAAGCCACCCCCTTCCCGTAACCGTTGCGCATGCCGCGATCGAAGCGCGTGGTGTGGGGCTCGCGGAAGGTCCAGATCGTCTCGCCGTTCGCGGGATCGAGCGCGACGATCGTGCGGCGCTCCCCCGCGACGGTGTAGATCATCCCGTCTATGTACAGGGGAGTCGATCGGGAAACGGCGAGCGGGTTCGGTCCGTAGTTGTCACCCCGCCACAGCCAGGCCACCTCCAACTCCGCGAAGTTCTGTGCGTTGATCTGATCGAGAGGGGAGTAACGCGTGTGGGCCGCGTCGGCACCGATGTAGCGCCATTCCCCGTCGGACGTGCCAGGCGCCTGCGCGGCGAGGGGCGCCTGTAGGAGCCCGGCGGCGAGAGAGGCGAATACCACGAGCGGCGCGCGTGATCGGTGTGAACGTACCGATGGCCGGGCCGATGCGAACATGTGTAGCTCCTTCTTGAGTCCTGCGGATAGAAGAGCCCCGGCCTCCCGAGGGAAGCCGGGGCTCGGGCGTTTTACTGCGCCCTTTCGCTGGACTAGCGTCCGCCTCTTCTGCTCTGCCTGGAGGCGGGGAATCTCCCGTCGCCAACCACGTAGTCGGTAGTCGCGAGCTTCCGAAAGCTCATGTAGCCCTGGGACATCTCCGCGTGCGTGGGCCGGCCCCACTTTACGTCGACCGTCGGATCCGGGTTGTTCGGGTTG
Organism: Gemmatimonadota bacterium; assembly: GCA_036338615.1. Classification (GTDB taxonomy): domain Bacteria; phylum Gemmatimonadota; class Gemmatimonadetes; order Longimicrobiales; family Gaopeijiaceae; genus UBA1138. The sequence continues at coordinate 14,137 of JAYZBT010000162.1, read as the reverse complement.
TTCTCCGAGTTGTCCCACCAAAGGGTGAATCGCAGCACAGAGCCCGCAGGAATCTCAGGCGGGTCCGCGAACTTGTAGGTGTGCTGCCAGTTGAAGGCGTAGTTGGGCACGTGCAGCAGCGTCTCGTGGCGCTTGTCCGGATACGTGATCTCGTAGAGGGCTGCCTTCCCGCGCAGGTGCATGTGCGACATGAAGCTCAGAAGCTCGACGTCCTCCTCGAACACGTACTCGCGCGACGCGGAGTGACTCTTGGCTCCCGCCGGGATCAAGATTGGCGTGATGAAGAGACCGTCGTTGGCCGTGACCTGGGTGATCTCTTCACCCGGCTCCTTGAAGATGATTCCGGCCTGGATGTTGGTACAAACCGCCGTGCCGGGGCCGGGCTCCTTGTTGAAATGCATGTTGAACATGGCGTCTCTCGGCCCCGCTCGCATCACCCGACTGAAGCCGTCCTCGTACACTCGAGGCGCGGCGCCCGGAACCAGGCCGCCGACGGCGGAAATGATGTGGTGGACGGCGGGCCCATTGCGATACTCGACCGACTTGATCCAGCGGTCCTCCGGAAGCATTTCCTCGGTGATCGTCGCCGGCAGATCGACGTAGATGTCCCTGAGGTCATCGTCCAGGCAGTACTCTTCGGCAAACTCGATGATGAGATCGGGCTCACCCCGAGTCCAACCGTTGCTGGCTGCAGCCAACGTGAGAAAGTCCGGTGTCGGCGGCGCGATAGCCGGATCTCCCGACGGGGCGCCTGCCTCTGCCCATGCGATCAGCGTCGCTTTCTCGTCGTCTTCGAGGATGCGCTCGTTCGAGAACGTGCCTTTGTGCATGTCTGCGGCAGACCAAGGCGGCATGCGGCCCTCTTTCACGGCGGACGCGATCCTGCGGGCCCGCCGCCTGGCGTCTTCGAAAGTGAGCAGGGAGAACGGTGCCACGTTGCCCCCCATGTTCATTCCGGAGTCCTGGTGACAGCTCGCACAGTTCTCGTGGATGATCGGCAGAACGTCCCCGTAGTAGGTGGGGGCGTCGGCCGCTACTGCGGGTGCCGGACCGGCGGAGGCGACCTGCGTCACCTGAGCGGTCAACGGTCCGGCCGCAGCTTGCACGACGAACGCCAAGAGGATCAACAAGGCGGAATCGAGGACCTTCGCGAGGATCTTCGGAGGGCTCGCAGTTCGCATCTCAGCACCTTCCAATGGGGTGAGAGTCTCGTGTGCCGGCGGCGTGCCGCTGAAGCGTACCGACGCCGACTCCAATCAATACCCACGCCGCGATGCCGCGGCAAGGCATTTCGACGGCCCCTGACCGAACTGGCTAGACGGGCGGCGGTGCCACATATTCGCGGGTGGGTGGATTCGGACGCTTCGGGTCCTACCCGCTCGGACTACGGGAGGTGAGCATGAGATTGTCGATTTTGCTCCTGGCGCCGTGCCTGGCGGTCGCGTCCCTCGGGATGTTCTCGCATGCCGTGGCGCAGGGCCCCGCCAGCGACTGGGTCGTACCGCGCACTGCCAACGGTCATCCCGACCTGCAGGGAAACTGGACCAACGTCACGGTCACCCCGTTCCTGCGGGAAGAAGGAAAAGGGCCGCTGTTTACGTGGGATGAGGTCGCTCAGCTCGAAGGGCGGGCAGCCGCGCGAGTCGAGAGGGGCGCGCGGGCGAGCGACCCGGACAGAGCGCCGCCCACCGCCGGCCGTTCGACCGGCGGCTACAACAACGTCTATATCGACAGGGGCAAGATCGTAGCCATGGTCAACGGGGAACCCCGGAGTTCCTTGGTCACGAATCCCCCTGATGGCCGAATGCCGCCCATGACCCCTGAGGGGCGGCGATCCAGGGACGCCTACAGGGCCTTTCGGGGTTCGTTCGGACCGTACGACAACCCGGAGAACAGGCCGCTCGGCGAACGCTGCATCATGTCCTTCGGTTCGAGCGCCGGCCCGCCGATGATACCCAATACCTTCTATAACAACAATTACACGATCGTGCAGACGGCCGAATATGTGATGATTGCCACCGAGATGGTGCACGATGTCCGCATCATTCGATTGGGCGAGCCCGATCCGATGCCCGATCACATGCGGCCGTGGATGGGTGACTCGTGGGGTCACTGGGAGGGGGACGCGCTCGTGGTCGAGACGAGCAAGATCAACCCGCTGCAGACATTCCGAGGGATTCCGCCCGCGAAGCACCGTACGGTGACCGAGCGTTTAACCCGGGTCGACGAGCAGACCATCCTCTACGAGTTTACGGTCGATGATCCGGAAACGTATTCAGAGCCTTGGGGCGGCGAGATTCCGTTCAAGGCGTTCGACGACCTCCTCTATGAATACTCCTGCCACGAGGGGAACTACGCGCTCGACAACATCCTGCGAGGCGCGCGCTATCAAGAGCGGCAGGGCAATCCACCTGAGCAGAGGTAAGCACCATGCGATCGAAATGGATTCTGGGGACCTTGGCCGTTGGCGCACTGGCCCTTCTCGTACAAGCCGTTCCGGCGATGGCCCATCATGCGTTCGGTGCTGAATTCGACGCGGACGCGCCTATTCAGCTCACCGGTCCGGTCGTGAAACTCGAGTGGGTGAACCCGCACTCTTGGATTCACATCGAGATCACCCTCGAAGACGGCGCAAAGGAAGTGTGGATGGTGGAGGGTGGCACGCCCAACGTGCTCGTCCGACGCGGACTCCGGCGTGAGTGCCTGCCCATGGGGACCGTGCTCGTGGTAGACGGCTTCCAGACCAAGGACCACACGCTCAAGCGTGCCAACGGCCGCGACGTCACGTTCCCAGACGGCCGGAAGTTCTTCCTGGGCTCGTCGGGTACCGGTGCGCCGGAAGACGGTGCCGAGGCACGCGCGCGCGCCCAGCCCGGGAGATGCTGACGCGCCTCTTCCGCTCGGTGTGCCCTACATGAAGGTGCGGAGGCCGGCTGGCTGGGTTGTGGCCGTCTTCCTTGTGGTTACGGCGCTGGCTGAGGCACTCGCGGCACAGGCGGCCCCGGAGCCGCCTGCGCCGGACTCCGTTCCGGTCGCGCGGCGTGTCGGCACCATGAGCGATCTCATGGTGCGCCTCATCTACCCGGCCTCGGACGCGATCTTCTACATCACCACTAGGACCCCGACGACCTCTGCCGAATGGACGGAGCTCGAGGGCACGACGATGATGCTCGCCGAGTCCGCCAACCTGCTCATGATGCCGAGCCGAGCCAAAGGCCGCGAGCAGTGGATGCGGGACGCCAAGCTATTGCTCGACGTCGGAGAGGCGGCGTATTGGGCGGCGAAGGAAAAAGACGTCGCGGCGCTCGAAGCTCTGAACGATCAGCTCTACCAGTCTTGCGTGCAGTGCCACAGGAATTTTCGAACTGGGTACGGAAGGCGACGCTGAGCGCGCACCCGCTCGGCTCGACGCCCCGCTGCCTGCGTACCGAGCACTCCTCTGGAGGTCCCTGAACATGACGAGCCGGATCCTGCGACTGCTCTTCGTTCTTGCCCTTCTGCCCATGCCTGTGATTGCGCAGCAGGGCGTGACGAACGGCCAGTGGCCAGCCTATGGCGGCGACCTCGGCAGTACCAAGTATTCGCCGCTCGACCAGATCGATGCCGGTAATGCCGATCGCGTGTCGGTCGTGTGGCAGTGGAATTCACCGGACAACGCGCTGTCCACCGACAACTCGGACCTCATCGCGGCGGCGTTCAAGGCGACGCCGATCATGGTGGACGGAGTCCTCTACATCCGGACCTCGCTGAGCGTCGTGGCCGCGATCGACGCGGTCACCGGGGAGGAACTCTGGACATTCGATCCGAAGAGTTACGAAGCGGGTCGACCGACGAACCTCGGATTCAACTCGCGGGGCGTCGCGCATTGGGCGGGCGGAGCGGAGAGCCGAATCTTCCTCGCAACAGGGGATTCGCGCCTATGGGCGCTGGATGCCGGCACCGGAGAGCCGATCACGAGCTTTGGCAGCGACGGTAGCATCGACCTCACCGGGGGGCTTCGCCGCGAGGTGCCCGGCCGCGCCTACCAGGTCATGTCCCCGCCGCTGGTGATTGGTGACGTCGTCGTGGTCGGGTCCTCGGTCTTCGACGGTCCGCGCTACATGACGGCGCCTCCGGGTGATGTCCGTGCCTTCGACGTGCGCACGGGAGAACAGCGCTGGATCTTCCACACGGTGCCACAGGCGGGTGAGCCCGGAAACGAGACGTGGGAGAACGATTCCTGGCAGTACACCGGCAATACCAACGTCTGGACGATCATGAGCGCCGACGAGGAACTCGGGTATGTCTACCTGCCGATCGGCACTCCCACCAACGACTGGTACGGCGGGCACCGGCTGGGCGACAATCTTTTCGCTGAGAGCATCGTGGCCGTGGAGGCCTCGACCGGACAGCGCGTATGGCACTTCCAGCTCGTACACCACGGTGTCTGGGACTACGACATTCCCGCGGCGCCTACGCTGATCGACATCAGCGTGGATGGTCGGCCTATCAAGGCCCTCGCCCAGGTGACCAAACAGGGCTTCGTCTACGTGTTCGATCGTGTCACGGGTGAGCCGGTATGGCCCATTGAGGAACGGCCGGTGCCCGCGTCGACGGTTCCGGGTGAGCGATTGTCTCCGACGCAGCCGTTTCCCACGAAGCCGGCGGCCTTCGAGCGCCAAGGCATCACCATCGATGACCTGATCGACTTCACACCCGAGTTGCGCTCGGAGGCCGAGGCGTTACTCCAGAATTCAGAATACGGCGGTCTGTTTCAGCCTCCGTCGGAGAAGGGCACGCTCAACCTGCCAGGCTGGGGCGGCGGCGCCAATTGGTATGGGGCGGCGGTCGACCCCGCGAGCGGCGTCATGTACGTACCGTCTCGCACGAGTCCCATCAACGTCCAGCTCTCGGAAGCCAATCCCGAGCGGTCCGACTTCCGCTATATGAGAGGCCGCGGCGGGTCTTCGGGTGGTCCTCAGCGTCTGCCACTCGTGAAGCCACCGTATGCCCGCCTGACCGCGATCGACCTCAACACGGGTGACCACGTCTGGCAGGTTCCCCTAGGTGACGGCATTCGGGCGCGGGTGATCGCCATGGGGGTCGAGGACCCGGGTCCCTTGGGCGGCGGCGCGTTCACTGGACCGCTGGTGACGGAAACGCTGCTCTTCATCGGGCACGGCGGAGCTCGCGATGGGGCGCCCGGAGGACCGGCGCTGTTGGCGATGGAAAAGGAGACCGGCCGAACCATCCACGCCATCGAGCTCCCCTCGACGCCGACGGGGACGCCTATGACCTACATGGCCGACGGTCGCCAGTACATCGTGATCGCCTTCGGGCGGGGCACGGAGTCGGGCCTCGTCGCGTTGGCGCTCAGGTAGGCCCGCACAACCCGTAACGGAGACCCAGACCCATATGAACCACCCGGCCGCATTCCGACCAGAAGCCCAGGCCGTATTCAATCCCGAGAAGATGGGTAAGAGCACCCTCTTCCGGTCGGAGCGAATGCTCGTCGGGCTGAACGCTTTCGAGCCCGGTCAGGAGCACCGCTTACACGCCCACCAGGGGATGGACAAGGTCTATCACGTTCTGGAGGGCAGGGGGATCTTCCTGCTCGAGGACCGAGAGGTCGAGATGGAAGCGGGCATGATGCTCGTTGCCCCAGACGGCATTCCACACGGTATCCGCAATACGAGCGACGATCGCTTGCTGGTGCTCGCGGTATTGGCGCCGGCGCCCTGACCCCGGCCTAGGCGGCGCGGTCAATCACGAGTCGGCCAGACCACTCCCTGGTCCCGCGGCGCGGAGCCCAGGCCCATGTACACGAACTTCTGGACCCGCTTGCCCTCGTAGGTCTCCGTCGTGTACAGATTCCCTTGTGAGTCCGTCGCGACGCTGTGCACACCGTAGAACTGGCCGGGCTGACGCCCGCCGTCGCCGAAGGTCGTGAGCACCTCGAGGGTCGCGCGCTCAAGGACGTGGATCTTCTTATTGGAGCCGTCGGCCAGGTAGAGGAACCGCTGCTCCGGGTCGCGCGAGAACGCGAGGTCCCACGCTGAGCCCGAGCCGAGCGTCTCTGGCGCCACGAAGCCCTCGGTCACATAGGTGCCGTCCCGCTGGAAGACCTGAATGCGGTCGCTCGCGCGGTCGCAGACGTAGACCAGGCCGTCATGGGAGATTTGCGCGCAGTGGACAGGACTCCGGAACTGTTGCGCAGGTGGTGCATCCGGACTGTATGCCGGCAGGGGCGAGTCGTCCGGCGTATTGCCGTATGCGCCCCAGTAGCGCTTGAACTCCCCCGTGGAAGCGTCCAGCACCGCGATCCTTCGGTTGCCGTACCCGTCCGCGACGTAGGCTTCGTTCTCCGCCGCGTCGATCGTGACCTCCGCGACCCTCCAGAAGTGTTCTCTGTCATTGCTGCCCGCGCGCATGCGAGGCTGGCCGAGCTGCATGAGGAATTGCCCGTCCCGAGTGAACTTCAGGATGTGCGAGTCGTCCGCGCCGTTGCCGCCGATCCACACATTGTCCATGGCGTCGACCGTGATGCCGTGGTTCGATTGCGGCCAGTCGTAGCCGTCTCCGGGCCCCCCCCACGAGTTGACGAGGTTCCCCTCCATGTCGAACTCCAGGATGTTCGGCGCTGGGACGCAGCATTCGGTCGTCGGCGGATCGAGCGTGGCGCCCAGCTCATTCGCCTCATTGAACGTGGTCTGCCGGTGGATGATCCAGATGTGGTCCCGAGAGTCGACCGACACCCCGATCGTGGAGCCCAGGATCCAATGATTGGGCAGCGGCTTGGGCCACAGTGGATCGACCTCGAAGATGGGGACGCTGCCGCCTGCCGCGATCGCTTCGCTCGCTCGCTCGTCCATGCACGCCGAGCCCATGGCCAGCACGAAGATGAGGGCCAGTCCTACCGTGCAGATCACTACGTCGTGTCGTCGAATCATGGTGCGTCTCCGTGTCACCGCGCCAGCGGGTCGGGCCTCAACTGAAAGTGAACCACCTTGCTCGGCGTGCCCTTACCGGTCTCGAGGTGGAAGGGCGCCCTCGTGCTGTAGGTCGCCCACAGTCCCTTGCCTTTCCATCCCGCATCAGGGTCGTCGATGCGGCCGTCCATCCACTTCGTATAGAACCCGAGCGGATAAGGCACGCGCAGCACGACCCACTCGCCGTTTCTCAGCGCGAGCAGCCCCTCGGAGCCGTTGCCGGTATTGATGGGTACGCCTTCGCCGAGCCCGAGCGTGTTGAACTGGTCCACCCAGGTGTAGTAGCTGGACTCGGCGCTGCCCGAGTCGGTCAGGCCCTTCATCTGCGGAATCGGCTCCGGATAGAGCGTCCAGCCCTCGGGGCAGTGCGGTCCCGTCGCGGTCGGCCCGTTGAGTGGCCCCGTGCACAGGCGGCGATCGAAGCTGGCCATGTGCCCGCTGGCGAGCGCGGACCAAACTACGCCGTCGCGGTCGATGTCTCCCCCGCGCGGCGAATAGCCCTGCACCGGAGCGTTCGCGTCGCCCCAGGGCGGCTCGTAGAACTCCGTGAGTCCCGTCTCGGGGTCGAACCGGATGACGCCACCGGGGAATCCGAGTGAAGTGCCCCAGATTGAGCCGTCGACGGGATTGAACGCTACGCCGTAGTAGCCCGACGTGATGCGCTTGTCCTTGGTGGGGTCGATGGGCTCTCGCGGCTCGACCCACTCGTCCCGCGTGCCGTTGCCGTTGGTATCGAGAATGAGAGGGGACCATCCCTGTGATACCTCTTCGTCCCCGGTCTCGTCGTACATCTTGGTGTCGAGCCATCCGATCACCTGGCCGCCCCCGCTCGTCCACAGAGTGTGGTTCTCGTCCTCCGCGAAGATCAGGTGATGCGTGCTGAAGCACGTGCTGATGAGCGCGAATTCCTCGGTCGCCGGATCGAACATCGCGAGGTTGCGGCCGGTCCGAGTCGTCGGGAAGAGCTGCGCGGACGGATGGTCGGAGCCCTCACGACAGAATGCGGGGTTGTCGAAGCCTCGAACCCGGGACGTCAGCCAGACGCGCGCTCGGTGGTCGAGCATCGGATTGTGCACGTTGGCTTTACTGTCCCAGATCGCTTCGTCCCCCCAATACGGCGACGGCATCATGGGCGGTCCCGACGCTACCGGAGTGTTCGGATCTCGGACGGGGACCGGCACCTGGCTCGCCTCGTGCTTGATGGGGTCGAGCACGGGGGTGTAGTCCGCGCTCGCTTCGAGAGCCCCGTAGATCTTCCCGTACGCGTTCACCGTCGGGTCCCGCTTGTCCGTCGAAGCCTCGTCGTGCAGGTAGGCCTTGGGGTCGGCCCAGTCCCACTGCGAGATCACCACGTTGCGTTCTTCGCCCTGGGGCCGCGGAGGCACGGGCGGCACCTCTCCGGCGGCGATCCGGTCGGTCCAGTCGGCGAACATCTCGAGTCCGGCGCTCAGACCCATCCGGCTGAGCCCTCCGATCATGCTGCCACCCGCCTGGCCAGACTGGATGCGTCGCTCCCAGCCCGCTTGGGTCGACGTAAACTCACCGAGTTCGCTGGGAATCTCACGAGTTGCCTTGGTGCCGAGCTGGTGACACGCGGTGCAGCCACCCGACTTGAGGTAGCGGATCCAGTGGGCCTGGCTCTCCATGGAGGGGGAGATGCCGTTGCCGTCCGGCCCCGTTCCCGGGAACTGGTCCTTGTCCGGCACGCTGACCAGCGAGAACCAATAGCCGGAGGGGTAGTATTGCGCCGCCGAGTGCGGATCGGGGGCGATTACGGCGGTGAGGTCCTGAATCCTGCCGGGCGTGAGTTCGAGCTTCGGAGAATCGACGAGCCCGTAGCCGCGCACCCAGACGTCGTAGGTCGCGGTCGGCAGATCGGGTAGCAGGTAGCGCCCTTCATCGTCCGTCACGACGATCTTGTTGAAGGTCGTCGGCAGGTCGGTGGTCTCGGCGATGACCCACACGCCGGCCTCTGGTCCGTTGGGACCACTGACGACGCCGCCGATGTCGTCGTCATCGATCAGGATGCCCCCGCTGGACTGCTCGCAGGCGCTCATGGCGAGCAACGACACTACCGTGAACACGGCGAAGCCTACGATGCTGCGCGACCTGATTCGTCCCTTCATTGCTCCTCCTCCTGCGGCGTGCCGTTGCCTCAAGAGACGGGTCGCGAGGAGCGAGCACCAGGGTCTCCGTCCAATCTGGCGTCGACTTCCTGGGTGCTTCACTTTGAGGTCCCCGCCCGGTTCCAAGAGGAGAGCACGATCATGGGATCCGCCAGAGCCGCTCGACAGCTGGTTTGTACAGTCGTTTCCATCGCGTTGGTGTGTGCGACTTCCGCGGCGGCGGGCGCTCAGACTCTTCTCGGACCCCCGGTCACGGTGGCGGGCCCCATACCGGTCCGGGTGACCCCGGGCGACCCATCCAACGACTTCGTCTTCTCGATGTCGGGTATGGACCTGACGGGGCATGGATACATCGAGCAAGAGTTCTTCGTCGAGGGTATCGCCAACCGGTACACGCGGCCTGAGATGGAGACCGCCGAGGTTGTGGACGGGGGCCATCCCTACAAGACGCGCTTCATCGTCCGTCGCCCCGCCGCTGCCGCCGACTTCAACGGCACGGTCGTAGTCGAGTGGAACAACGTCACGGCAGGCCGGGACCTCGACATCGACTGGCTCCAGGTCGGGGAGCATCTCATGCGTAACGGCTATGCCTGGATCGGCCTCTCGGCGCAACGAGTCGGCGTCGACCAAATGAGGGAGTGGAGCCCCGCGCGTTACGGCACGCTCGATGTGACCGTCGGCGGAACGATCGAGGGCGACGCGCTTTCGTACGACATCCTGACCGCAGTCGGGAGGTTGTTCCGCGGGAGCGGCGGTCGGGCGCTGCTCGGGGGAGCCGATGTCGAGCGCGTGTTCGCCACCGGCCACTCGCAGTCGGCGGGACGCCTTGCCGTGTATCTCAACAATATCCACCCGCTTGATCCGGTCTTCGACGGCGTCATCGTGCACGGCGGTGGAGGGCGGATCCGGGACGATCAGCCGGTCAAGATCTGGAAGCTGATGGCGGAGACCGACATGGTCCGCCGGGTCGGGAACCGGCAGCCAGACAGTGATAACTTCCGCCAATGGGAGGTCGCCGGTTCGTCTCACGTCGACGTCTTCTACGGCCAGGAACGGGCCAAGGCCATCGCCGCTAGCGAGGGGCTGGACCCTTCAGAGGGACGGATGCGCGACCTCGTGTGCGACCGGCCCGTTTACAGCCGAGTCCCGTTCCGCCACGTGATGCACGCGGCTTTGGATCAGATGGTGGAATGGGTTGTCGAGGGGACTGCGCCCGCGACCGCGCCGTCGATCGCCGCGGCGCCGACTTCCACCAGTATGGTTTTCGCCCGGGACACTCGTGGAAACGCCGTGGGCGGCATCCGTCTGGCGGCGCATGCGGTTCCCACGGCGACGAACACCGGCATCAACACGGGCCAGGGCTTCTGTCGCCTCTATGGATCTCACGAACCGTTCGACGCGCCCACGCTCGCGGTGCTCTATCCGACGCACGCAGCCTATGTGGCCGCTGTCAGGGCTGCGGCGATGGCCAACGTGGAGGCCGGGTATCTGCTCGAGTACGACGCCAAGACGACGATCGAAGAGGCGGAGGCCTCGGACATCGGACGGCGTTAGCGGTAGGGTTCGAGGCGCTCCTAGATCTCTCCCGCTCGAGCCAGTGCCGTCATGTGGTCCGCCGATCGGGTCACGTCCATCGCGCAGCACTCGGACGGGGATCTGCTCATCACGTCGGCGCTCGGAGTGGATCGGATCCGCCCAGGCGTGGCTCAGCAGCTTCGGTTCGGGTACGAGCGGTCGAGTCCGGGGGTCTATACGGCCCTGGTCGACTCACGCGGCACCATGTCGATCGGCGAGGCGGCCGGGCTTGTGAGGCTGGATTGCGGAGGCGCCGAAGCGAGCGGTGCAGGCCTCCACCGGAAGTCGTCGTAGAAGACGAGGTTGACCGTGACGTTGTCGATCGTAACTCTCGATGCCAACGACATCGTGACGAACATCGCGAAGCTCGTAAAGACGAAGAGCTGGATGGGTGGTACGAACCGTGCCCTATGGCCCGCTACGTAGTCCCGCGGAACCGCCCCGGGCTCGAAAAAAAGCGGCTTCAGAGTCAGCCGCAGCCTGGAGTCCAGTGAGAACGCCTCGTTGGCGAACTCTCTCGCGAACTCCGTCACGGGGACGGTGCGGCGCAACTTGTGCCGCAGCCGGGTTCGACGCCAGCGAGTCGGTGTTGGCGGCGGCGGCCGGCTCGGCAGCGATGCCAGGACTTTGACCCCGCATCGCTTGACCGTGGCCGCGTACGCCGTAATGTGGAGGCCCCCAAGCGTGGCCGATGCGGCCTCGTCGGTCTCGGGGTGGGTCAAACCGGTCGAGTGGAGGACGGACAATGAAGAGCATCATCCTTGCGGCAATCGGTCTTCTCGTGGTCTCGGCGAGCGTCGAAGCACAGAGCGCGATCGACATGGCGCTGACGGCGGCGCCTGTCAGGGCCAGAGAGGGCGCCACGGTCATCAAGTGGAATGCCGACTTTTCGTACGAGACCCTCAAGGAGGGAAGCAATCAGTTGGTCTGTTACGACCGCTCGGATGAGCGGGACCGACGGCCCTTCGCCGTGCAGTGCACGAGCTTGGCGAACCTCGCGAGGGTGGCCCAAAACCGGCGTATCCGGGCGGCGACCTTCGACGCCGCAGAGGAGCGAGCGGCGATCGCCGCCGCCGAGGCGAACGGCACCAGAGAGGCGGTCGAGTATGGGTCGCTCTTCATGGCCGCGTCCGGCGCGGATCCGGCGAGCGCAGGGATCCACAGGACGGTCGCCGTGCCCGGCGCTACTGCCGAGTCCACTGGTTTTCCGACTACTCGCGCACAGGGTGGTGTGTACCTGATGGCGGCGGGCACAGGTGCTGCTCACCTGATGCTGCCGGGTCGTTAGCCGAAGGGCCCGGTCCCGCGGCGGCGTTCGACGTCACGGGGCCGTTGGCGCCTTTAGAGTAGTGGCCCCGAGGCCTCGAAGTTCTGGTGCAGGCACGCGCGTACGTCTTGGGCTGAGAACCCGTAGCTGCCGTCGGGGTTGGTGCGGACCGGCAATGGCGCGACCCGGGCGCCGGCCAGTCTGCTCATCCCCCTGAACTGGGCGGACACCCGTGAGGGGGCGGCCAACCCCAAGGTGTCGGCCGAGGCGCCCGACGACGGCAAGGCCTCTCTGAGCACCTCGACGGGCCGCCGTCTGTTGTTGCCGGGGCGCGCCGGATATCCGTTGGCCAACTTGAAGGCCATGATTTCGGGCGGTCCGATGTCCTCGGGGCCCTCGTGGTAGAAGCCGCCGTGCGTCATCACCGTCAATTCTGGCGGCGTCGCCAAGGGTGCGGTTCCGGTGAGCCCTACACACCGTGCAGCCGACCGCGCCAGGATCCGGTTCAACAGATCGACGCTGAGTCGCTTGGTCATGAAGATGCTACCGAAGGCCCCCCGCAACTCGCCCTGGAACTCGCTCTCGATGGCGGTCTCGATCGGGATGATGGAGGATCCATCGGGCGCCTGCCATTGTTGACGCTCCAGAGAGACCAGGAAATAGCCGGCATCGATCTCGTACACGTTCTGGCGGGTCAGGCGTACGCCGCCGGTACTCCCGATCGGCCCCACGATCACTTCGAGACTGGGAGCGAACCTGCGCAAGTTCTCCGCGAGTCTCTCCACCGCGTACTCACCCTCGGGGAGGTCCGCCAGCGGAAAGCCCCGGAAGCTGACCTCGGGGATGAACAGCTTCAGTTCGTCGCGAATCGAGGGCATGATCGGCCGCAAATACTGTCCGGAGACCTCCGTGAGCGTGCCGTTCTTGACCGAGAACTGATAGGCATGCGTTACGCCCTGGCCATCCTTTTCCACCGGTTCCAGGTTTTGGAGGTAGTTCGTGAACAGTCTCTTGTCGAACCCCTCGGGCATCTGGTCTCGGCGTAGCACTTTGAGATGTAGCGGTCCGATGAACTCCGAGTCGTGCGGGAAGTCGAGCAGCGGCAGGAAGCTCACGACGCTGCTCACCGACTCCGCATCCTCCGTGAGCATGCCCACGAGTAGGATTTTCTCGTAGTCGCCGGCGATTGGAATCCGCGGGAATAGGCCGTCGGCCCCGACGCGTCGGGTGTCGATGAACTGAATGACGTTGTCCCGGATCCCATAAACGTTGATGGCGCCGGGGGACGGGTCGCCGTGGATGTCTTGGAGTTGTTCCGTCGACACGTAGGACACGGGAAGGTGCTCGGTAACCTCCTTGTCCACCTCGTCTCCGAGCTGATCGAACGGCGCCAGCAGCGTCGCGGCTTCTTCATCGGACGAACAGCCGAGGATCGCCCCCGCGGCGAGAACTTTGATCGCGGCCCTGCGAGACATCCGATCTTCCATGTAGTCCCTTCGTTCTCGCCCGGTACGGGCGCATTTGGGCACGGCACAGCCCCGGCCTGGTTCACTCAGGCTGTCACATCCTAGCTCGCTGGCGTCGCCGCGCAAGAAATTTCGAGTGTCACCCCTCGCTTCGAGCGATTCGCCCAAGGAAGTTCAGGGCCGCCCGGCCTCCCCGTCCGAGACGATGGCCGGCCGCCCGAGTGCTTGCAGTTGTGCGTTCAGTCGGGCCAGGTCGTCGTCGAAGAAGTTCTGGATCGCCCGCCTCGCGTTCTCCAAGCGCTCCGTAAAGATCAGCTGCACCTCCCGCTGCTGCTCGGTCGGCACAAAGTCGGCGCCCTTCCAATCGATGTCCGACGCGAGCGCGCTGAAGCGTCCGTACAGCCTCATCGGGCCCGACAAAAAGATCAAAGCGACCCTCACGTACCCGATGAGTACCGGGCGCAACTTCGCGGAAATTCTCCGGCTCCTCGACTCGTGCCAGCTCACCGCACAGAAGCAACTGGCCACACCCGCCAACTGGGAGCAGGGAGGGGACGTCATCATTTCTCCGGCGGTCAACGACGAAGAGGCGAGGCGGCGGTTCCCCGACGGATGGCAGCAGCCGCTGCCGTACATCCGCTTGGTGCCGCAACCGAGCGACGAGTAGAGCGCACGCGGCGGTCCCCACGCCGCGCGCGCCCAACCCACCCTCGCGCTACCGCGACCTGGGGCTGT
>JAYZBT010000161.1:0-7087 GCA_036338615.1 Gemmatimonadota bacterium | reverse complement strand
CTCGACGATGGGCCGGTCGGGGAGGACTCGGCGGATATTCGCAACGAAGTTCGCCCACTGATTCGTACCCCAGAAATCGTCGACGATGAGGGAGCCGCCCGCCGCCAGATAGCGCCGCAAGCCCGCAACCTCGGCGTCGGTGATATCCATCCGGCCGACTTCGACCGCGTAGATGAGCGGAAAGCGCCGCAGCTCCGGGTCGGCCAGGCTCACCGCGTTCTCCCAATCGTATGCATCGAGGCCCACCAATCGCTTGAGCACGACCAGGAACTGCCGGTCACCCTTGGGGAAGTCCGTCGCCCAGGAGTCGCGTCCTCCTCCGTACCAGCCTCCGCGCCGGCTGCGTCCCGAATAGATCGCGCGCGTCCAATAGAAGGCGTGTCGGCCCGACGCTTCCTCGCCCTCCGTTGGGCGCCTAAGGCGCGTGTCGTCTCTGGTGGGGCGGCGGAACTGAGGAGCCTGCTGAACCATGAGTTCCGAGCCGAGCTCGAGCACGGCCTGCTCGGCGATAGGTTGCACGCATGCGGTGGAGACGGCGGAAACGATGACAGCCGTCAGCGTCACGCTGGCCAGCGCGGAACACCTCGCCGGCTCTCGATCGCTCCGTCCTGGGACTCCATCGGGCTGATGGCCCAGGCATTCGGTCCGGGTGTCTGGACTTCGCATGCTACACCCTGGGGCGCATGGTCGGCAGGCGCAATGTGCCCGTTTGCGACGCCCCAACCTCCTACCGGATCCGCGGCCTCCCCATCTCGATCAACTCCTCGAGAGTGGCGCCTGGACGGTCGCCGTTGGAGCCTCCTCGGTGCTGATGGTGCGTTCGCCGCTGCGTCAGATCACGGACTAGTCGCGGAGTGCGAAGGTAACCAGCGTGTGACCGGAGATCACCGACAGGTACTGCTTCCCGTCCACCATGAACGTGATGGGTGCCATCACGATCTGGCCGCCCAGGCTCGCCTTCCAGAGCAGCTCCCCGGTCCATGCGTCGAGCGCGTGGAAGTGCCCCTCGCGACCCCCGGTGAACAGCAGGTCCGACTTCGTCGTCAGCATGCCGCTGTCGCTCACGTCGAACTGCTCGAACTTCCACGCCAGTTCGCCCGTGTGCGGGTTCATGGCCATGACGGTTCCGTGGCCGACCTCGTCGGTCCAGTTGTTGATCGGGGTCGAGCGACCGATGCCGATGGTCGCGGCCCCGGGCGCAGGCGCAAGAACGGTGAAGCCACCTCCCAGGAAGTACCGTCCGGGCCGGTAAACGGACTCCTCTTTCTCGTAGATCGTGGCGTAGTCCTCCCAGGCGGCGAAGTAGAAAAGGCCTGTGCGAGGGCTGTACGAGGGCGGATACCAATTCGTCCCACCCTGATTACCGGGCCAGGTGGGGGAGCCGGGCGGCTGAGGCGTCGGGATCGGCCGTCCGTTCTCGTCGAGCCCGCTCGACCAGTTCACCTTCACGAAGGGCGTGCCCGACAGGAACTCTCCCGTGACGCGATCGAGCACGTAGAAATAGCCGTTTCGGTTCGCCCACAGCATGAGCTTGGACGCCACGCCGTTCCAGTCCATGTCGACGAGCACCGGAACCTGTACCGAGTCGTAGTCGTAGCCGTCGTTGGGCGTGAACTGGAAGTGCCAGACGAGCTCGCCGGTGTCCGCGTTGAGAGCGACCACGGCGTCCGAGTACAGGTTGTCGCCCGGACGCTGATCGGCGTTCCAATCCGGGCCGGGGTTCCCCACGCCCCAGTAGGTCAGGTTGAGCTCGGGGTCGTACGAACCCGTGATCCACACCGGGGCTCCGCCGTGCGCCCAGTCGTCCCCTTCCCAGGTATCATGCCCAGGCTCGCCGGGTCCCGGGATCGTGTAAAACCGCCATGCCTCTTCGCCCGTGTCGGCGTCGTAGGCCGCGATGAATCCGCGAATCCCGAACTCGCCGCCGCCCACTCCCACGATGACTTTGTCCTTCACGATCAAGGGCGCCATGGTGATCGAATAAGCGAGGTTCACATCGGCGACTTCG
Organism: Gemmatimonadota bacterium; assembly: GCA_036338615.1. GTDB lineage: Bacteria > Gemmatimonadota > Gemmatimonadetes > Longimicrobiales > Gaopeijiaceae > UBA1138. The sequence goes on along the minus strand of JAYZBT010000161.1, from coordinate 5,079 downwards.
ATATCCCAAAGCGGCTGCCCGTTGATGCGATCGATGGCGATGAGCCGCGCGTCGAGCGTGCCCATGAACACCTTGTCACCGAGAATGGCCACTCCGCGGTTGTTGGCGCCGCAGCACACCGACGCATCCTCCGACGGAGTGTGCCGATAAAGCCAAAAGACTCGCCCGGTGACGGCGTCGACGGCCATGACGTCGTTGGGTCGCTCGGTGATGTACATGATGCCGTCGACCACGATCGGGTTCGATTGCCAGGCCCCGAACGTCTGATCCTGGAGCATCCACTGCAGCTCGAGGTCGTCCACGTTGTCGGGTGTGATCTGGTCGAGGCCGCTGTAGCGCTGGCTCGAATAGTCTCCGTTGTACGTGAGCCAGTTCTCGGGCTCGTCCGAGGAACTCAGGATGCGATCGTACGATACCTGAGCCGCGAGCGGACCGGACACCAACAGCCCTCCCATCACGAGCGACAACAGCCAACTGCGCTGGACCGGTTTCATTGCATGCCCCTGAGTGAGAGAAGGTATCCGATGACGTCGGCGACTTCTTCGCCGGAAAGCGTAGTGGGCTCCATCGTAGGTGTCCGACTCACCTCGTATTCCACGAGATCGGCCTTTACGAGGGAGCGTAGTCGGTCTTCCGAATCGATCAACTGCACGGTGTAGGTATCCTCGTTCAGCCGCCGTCCGCGGATGGTTTCGCCCACGCGCGTCACGGCTCGTATCGGCCGATGGATGGGCAAAAGTGCGGAGCTCGGGTCGAGCAACGCTCGCTGCAGCGCGGCGGGCGTGCGAATGGCGCCAATGTCGCTGAGGTCGGGGGCGGTGCGCGGCCCTTGCCCGTTGACCCGATGACACCCGGAGCAGTCGCCCTTGCCCTCGAACAGAGCCTGGCCGCGCGCCACGTTGCCGACCTTGACCGCGACACCGCTGGGATCGAATCCAGCGCGTATGTACGCCACGAGCCCGTCCAACTCGGCCGGGAGTAGGTCGAAGGCGGGCATGCGAGAGCTGGAAAGACCCGTGGTGATGATCTCCCGGAGATCCTCGTCCGACACCGCTAGCCGGAATTGACCCAGCCGGAGATCTACGCCGTCCACCAGGGCGCCGGACGGTCCGTGGCAAAGCCGACAGTCGGACGCATACACACGGGAGCCAGCTTCGATATCGGCGCTCGTGTATTGGTGATCCCCGGAGGTTTGCGCCCGACCTCGCTCCCCTGAAGCGAGGAGCAACGCGAACGCGCAGGCTCCCACCAGGGTGTATCGGGTGAATGGAGGCATAGGATGTCTCATCTGAAAGCCGCGATCGCCAGTAGGGTTTGCAGGGTTGCGAGGGCCGTCCGGGCCGCGGCCAACATCCGACTTGGCGAACGATCGGCGCAAGGTCGGATGTTATAGGGTTTATCCCTATACACTTGCCCCTATAGTGAGTGACCACTCACGACACATGGGACCCGCAGACGATGACACCACGATCGCAGCACGACCCGGCGCATGAAGGACGAGGGCTGGATCGAGGATGCGCCGACAGAGAAAGGAGCCGACGCGCGGCGTCGCACCTACGCCATCGCGGACTTCGGTCGAGAAGTCCTGCTGGCCGAATCGCGGCGACTCGAAGCCATGGTGGCGCTCGCTCGGGACGCGCAGGTGCTACCGGGACCCAGTCTTCGGCCCTGTACCTGACTACCCTGATGAAGGCGTGGACGTTCGTGATATCGCTCCCTTCGGCCCCTGACGGTTGACGCATCGGGGTCCGGCGAGGTACAGGTCTGACTCACCCGCGCAGCGGAGATGCATGTGAATTCAGCGGAGATCAGCTTTCGGCCAGCGACAAAGGCCGATCTCCCGGAGATTGTCGCACTTCTGGCGAACGACCCACTCGGGGCGTTCCGAGAGCACTCGGGAGGGGCGCCTGCTGCGTCTTATGAAGCGGCGTTCGAGGCGATCCAGGGCGACACGAATCACGAGATCATCGTGCCCATTCTCGACGGCACGGTGGTCGGGGTCCTGCAGTTGTCCTTCATTCCGCACCTGACGTACGAAGGTGGGTGGCGTGCTCAGATCGAAGGCGTGCGTGTTTCAGAAGGCCTTCGCGGTAGGGGCGTGGGTCGCGCGCTCATCGAGTGGGCAATCGCCAGGGCGCAGGACCGAGGGTGTCATCTCGTGCAACTCACGACGGACCAGCGACGCCCCGAGGCGCTCAGTTTCTATCTCGGACTCGGCTTCGAGGCCACGCATCACGGGCTGAAACTGCACTTCGATCCGTAGCAAGCCGGCCGGGGTCAGCGTCTCGTTCCCACGACCACCTGACGCTCATTTCGCACGAGGCCCCAGACCGTGGCGTCGTCTTTCGGGTCGAAGACCCACGCCTGCCCGTGCATCGGCGCGGGGATCGTCTCCACCCAACGCAGGACCGAGCCCATTGCCGGGAGTTCGAGCATGTAGATCTCGGCTTCATCGTGGCCGGTCACGTAGAGGCGGCCGTCCGCGCTCCAGTTCCCGCCGGAAAGGCTGTTCGGAGTCAGCCGCTCGATGAGCTCGACAGGGTATGCGTAGCCCGCCTGGCGGTGCCAGTTCGCATCGAACTGGATCAGCGACGTCCATTTGCTGCCTTTGCCGGGTGTGCCACTTTCGTTCCCGTAGTGAGCGAAGTTGAGCCACCAGGAACCGTCCTGCGGAATCGCCCACGTCAGCGACCCCTCATAGATGCCGAAACTGATCGATTCCGTGTGCTCGAGCGTATCGGTGTTCCAAATCTCGATCGAGCTCAGCATGGGGACGCCCGGGTGATTGGAGTGAGCGCAGACGAGGCTCGCTTCGATCACGACGCAACTATTCAGATGGATGACCGGCCCGTCCGCTTCGCCCTGCCATTCCTTTACTTTCGCGCCGGTCTCGCGCTCGTACTTGGCGATCCTGCGATTGCCCACAGCGTAGAAGAACTCTGAGTCCACAGCGACGCCCTGGCTGGCTTCCGGCGCGTCGTATCGACGAATCTCCACGAAGGGTCGATCGGAGACAGCTGGCGCGTCGAGCGTCCGTCCGTGTGCTGCGCGGGGCGCGGGGTCAGCGGTCTGGGCCGCTGTTGCACTCGAGGGGACCGTCAGGCAGACAGCGGCCGCGAGCACCAGGGCCGAGATCCACGGTGCAGTCGCCGTTCGACGACGGGCGTCTTGGGATCCCATGTTGGAGACTCCGTCCGTGGGTTGTTCGGCTGATCAGCGGTGGCGTTCCACACGATATGCTGTCCGTGCGTCTGCGACCACGGGGGTCGGGACCGGTGGGGACGGGGGCTACCCGAATCCGCGGGTCCTGAAGAAGTGTCCTGCGTGTATCCCTCGCCGTTGACCACGCGGCCCCGAGTCCCGGGTGGCCTGGGGCCAACGGGGACAGTGGTGGGCTCATAGTCACCGTAGTAGAGCCGATCACGTATCGAATCGCGTTCATCGTATTCGTCTCCTCCGGTAGCTCCGGGCCGGGGTCCGTCCTGCTGGTTCTCTAGGCAACCGTCGTGCCACGGTGCCCTCGGCGGGATCGTTGCTTATCAACGGTTTCTAGGGATGGATCGATGGCTCGCTCCGTGTGTGGAGGACACAGGAGTCCGGCTGGGTGGACAGTGCTGGCAGAGGGGCTTGCTCGCGCTCCACGGACCTGCGCTGCATCTTGTGCGCGTGAATGACCCATCATTCGCCTGCACGCAGCCCTCGAGGGCGCCGCCACCGGAGTGAACCCAAGAACATGACGAGTTCGGGTCAGGACGTACCAGACTGGACGGACAGAGTAGGAGATTGGATCGCGGCCCGGTGGCGGTGGTTGGTCGCCGGGGCCCTGCTGATCTTTGCGCTCAACAATCTCGCTGGCTTTCTCGTCGGTGCCCTGGGGTTGATCGCGTTCGTCAACCGTATCGCCGGTCGTATGCTGAGCGCCAAGAGAGTGGTTCAACAGGTGAAACAGATTGCGAGCGATCGCGATGATCGCGATTCACCCGCTTGACCATAACGCGTGTGCCGGTGGCGTTGCTGTAGGGGATCTCGCGCTCTGCTGACCCGCGCCGCATCTTGAGCGCCTGGCTCAGGAGTGCGCCCGCCGTCGTGCTGCTGCCTGTTTCGCAGACATCGTCGGCTGTACCGATCTGTCTTCACGTCATGCGGAGGACGTAGGATGAATAGCAAGCAGGAGATCGCAGGGGTCGCCGTGGGAGTCGTACTCCTGATCGGCGTGACCAGTTGGGTGTTCACCGCTCCCTATGCTGGCAACACGGGACTTGAGCGAACGCCCGGTGTGATAATCGGAGGGACGGCTACGCCTGCCCCGGACGACTTCAGCACCGTCAACGATGTGGGAGGCACTCTGCTGATGAAGCAGGGCGGCTTCCCGCCGCTCGTGATCTACCTCACCTATGTGGGGACTCCCGACGGGGTGATCACCGCCACCCGCCCGGACGGCGGCTACTGGGCACGGCGTGTGAGAGAAGGTCGGACCGACGGGTGGCTACGTATCGGTGATGCCAGGTATGAGATGCAGGCCGAAGAGATCCTGGGTGACGCGCGCCTGCCGCTGCTCGAGCTGTACTCGGGCAAGTCCGGCATGCCCATGGACATGGCGGTAGGTGGGCCTGACCCCCTCCGTGACTGGGAGGTCTTCCTCTGGACGCCTCGGTAGTTCCTGGGACTAAGGCCTGGCAGGGAGACTCGTAGAGCCGTCTAGCGCCGGGCCAGGACGAAGACGGCTCCCTGCATATTGAGGGTCAACCTGTCGTCGTCCACGGAGCCCGTGAGCGGGCCGTTCGAGTCGGTGACGGTGATGGGGACGCTCACCTCGAGCTCGCCGCGAATGTAGACGACGGGCTTCGGATAGCGTCGCGCCCACTCGCGACTCATCATCATGGATCACCCCGAAGGAGTGCCTAAGATGTCCATCCGACGCCGCGACTTTCTCCGCGCAGCGGCCGCCGTCGCTGTCTCCCCGGCCCTCACCTCCGAGTTGGCGGCGTCCGTGAGTGCGCCCAGCACCGAGCAGCTGACCGCGCCGGCCTGGTCTGGCTACGACGACGCGATGGTCATCGACTTTCTGGGTAGCCCTGG
>JAYZBT010000160.1:0-4480 GCA_036338615.1 Gemmatimonadota bacterium | reverse complement strand
ATTCACCGTGTCAGCGTTCAGCCGCTTCTCGGCGAACTCGAATGACACCCGGGTCCGCGTGGAAGCCTCGAAGAAGAGGTTGACGATCGTCTTTCCCCGGAGGACCGGTACCTTCTTGATTCGACGCTCCGAAATTTCTTTGAAGGGCTCCGCGGTGTTCAGAATGGTGAGAATCTGTTCAGCGGTCAGCAGTTCGAGTCCCACCAGATCCTTCCCGAGGGACGAACGCCGCTGATTCAACCCCCTACCTCCGATGAGAGCGGTACGATGTCCACGCCCCATCCGTCATCGAGATCCGGCACCGACACCTCGACCGACTGACCCGCCGGCACCGTGACGGTCTTCCCCACCACGTTCGGTTGAATCGGGAACTCCCGCTCTCCCCGATCCACCAGCACGCAGAGGGAAACACGCGCGGGACGACCGAAGTCCATGAGTTCGTTGAGGGCTGCCCGGACGGTACGACCTGTGAAGAGCACGTCGTCCACGATTACTACGACCTTCTCGTCGACACCTCCCTCGGGAAGGACTGTCGCACCGACCACAGGGAGTGGCCCTATGGCCATGAGATCGTCACGATACAGCGTGATATCAAGAGATCCGCTCGGGACGATGACACCTTCGGTCCGTTCGATCTCGGATTGGATGAGGTCCGCAATCTGGACGCCGCGGCGTTGGATACCCATGAGGGCCAAATTGCCGGGCCCTTCGTTTCGCTCCACTAGTTCACGAGCCATGCGCGCGACGGTGCGACGCACCGCCCGTTCGTCCATGATCGAGACGTGCAGAGAGGAGCTCCTGTCGAAGGCTCGATTCCGTCGTGCGCCGCGCCGCCACCGATCCCAACGGGGGGGGTGCAACCCACTCAACAAAGGCGCCAGAAGGTAGACAAGGCGCGGGCGCTTTACAAGGACATCCCACCCCGACATCATGAACCCCGCAGAGACGGACGTGTCGGTGCTTCAACGACGCTTCTTCACTGGAAAGGTCCTTCATGCTCCTGAGCCTCCAAAACGCTCGTCATCACGGGGCGCAAGTCGGGTTACAAGCTCGCACCGCGCCTCCAACTCGTCCGAAATGGGCACTGATGGTCCCTTTCGGTTTGATCATCGCGATCTGGGGCCTTTGTCCACTCGCCTTGTTGGCCCAGGACGGCCCTGGCGCTACCCAAGTCATCGCTGCTCCCAAGGTGATCATGGGCGGGGTGCCTTTCACACTCGAGCTCCAGGACGTTGACGGCCCCACCCTCGACTACGACGTACGAGACGCGCAGGGTACGGTCCTGGGGTCCGGCTCCCTCACATCCGGCGGAACCACTACGGTGAGCGACCTTGTGGTATCAGCCCGGAGCGGGTTGCCACTCACGGTCCGAATCGGGGACGTGAGCGAAGAGCTGTCACGTCCGTACGCGCCGGGCTGGTTCTCCCTCGCGCCTCCTATTCTGGCGATCCTGCTGGCGTTGATCTTCAAGGAGGTGATTACCGCGCTTCTGGCCGGCGTCTGGCTGGGCTCATTGGCGGTAGCCGGATACAATCCGCTCTCGGCGCTCTGGCGCAGCATCGACATGTACGCTGTACCCACGCTCGGGGACGTGGAGAGCGGACATACCCAAATCATGGTGTTCTCACTCCTGCTCGGCGGCCTCGTTGGGATTATTTCTAGGAACGGTGGCACACAAGGCATCGTCGATGCCGTAAGCCCCTTCGCAAGCACGAGCCGGCGTGGCAAGGTCGCCACATGGATCGCTGGCCTGGCCATATTCTTCGACGACTACGCAAATACGCTCATCGTCGGAAACACCATGCGGCCGATCACCGACCGCCTCAAGATCTCACGTGAAAAACTCGCCTACATCGTCGACTCGACTGCTGCTCCCGTCGCCGCGCTGGTCCCGATCTCGACCTGGGTAGGATACGAAATTTCACTGATCGGGGACGGCCTGAGCGTTGCGGCTCAGCAGCCCGGCGTCGATCCCACATTGGCTGCGACACTGACATCGATCAGCCCGTTCGCGGTATTCATCAGCACGATCCCGTATCGCTTCTATGCCCTTCTGGCCCTGGCGTTCGTGTTGCTCACATCGGTAATGAACCGGGACTTCGGACCGATGGCCGCCGCGGAGCGGCGTGCGGCTTCCGGCCAAGGCTTCAATCGGACCGGCGCTCAACTCGCGGTGGACACATCCGATCCACAGATGGCACCCTCGGAGGGGGTGACGCCCCGATGGTACAACGCGGCGATTCCGATCATCACTGTCGTGCTCGTCGTCCTCGGAGGCCTCTATACTACCGGGCGTGCCTCTACGGGTGCGGACGCCTCTCTGATGGACATCTTCGGCGCGGCCGACCCCTTTATGACGCTTCTTTGGGGATCCGCTGCAGGATGCATCGTGGGAATCGCACTTTCGGTGGTGCAGCGGATTATGACGGTCCAGGAATCCCTCAACGCATGGGTAACTGGCATGAAAGCAACCTTCCTGGCGATGATCATCCTCACGCTGGCGTGGTCCCTCGGCCAGGTGACGGAGGATCTGAGCACTGCTCAGTACGTCGCACAAATCATGAACGACGCGTTGCCGCTTTCGGTCATCCCCGTACTCGTGTTCCTGACCTCAGCCGCCATGGCGTTCGCTACCGGCACATCATGGGCGACCATGGCCATCATGATTCCGTTGATCATCCCGCTGACGGTGACCCTGGGAGGAGCAGAGGGTTTCGGTATCGACGGAGGGTACTCGATCCTGATGGGAGCCATCAGTTCGGCCCTCGCGGGAGCCATCTTCGGGGACCATTGTTCCCCGATCTCGGACACCACCGTGCTCAGCTCGACGGCGGCGGCGTGTGATCACGTCGACCACGTGAAGACACAACTGCCTTATGCTTTTGCGGTGGCGCTTGTCGCGATGGTGATAGGTGACATCGGCACCGCCTTGGGCCTGCCGGTCTGGATCGCTCTCTTCGCCTCGATCGCGATTCTCGCGGGAGGCTTGAAGTTGTTCGGTACTTCCATCTCGGAGGGGTCGGAAGCCTAGTCCCAACTTGGTTGCTAGCTCAGCTGGTAGCTCAGTCCCTCAACGCCTCAGATCCACGGCCCACCCGTTCGAGGAACGGCTGGCCATCGTCCGCCGCTCCGTACGCCACTGACCAGTCGTATGAGAAGAGCATGAAGCCTCGCACTCCCAGGCGTTTGGCGATCTCGATCTTGCTGAGGGTCCCCTCGTAGCTCGTCAGATACACGCCCACGCCAGCCCAGACTCGTTTGGGCCCCACAACCTCCGCAGCTTTAGTGATCGCTTCGTCGAACAAGCCGTCGCTCGGGTTGTAGGCCATCGGCGCCACAACATCCACGATCCCCTTCCGGAGCCATCCCTCCCAATCCTGAGACAAATGAATGAAGGACTCCCGGGCATCAGGAAAAACAGCAGCTGAAACAAGCGTCTCTGGCCGCTTGCCTTTTACGCCGACATAGATGCGTTCGACCAGATCCGTGATCTGATTTCTTCGGAAATCGGCCCAGGCGTCAGGGAACGCCTCAACCAACACGAACGGACCTGGTTCGCGGGCGGCCGTGAATTCAGCACGCTGATCATCCGTAAGTCGTTCCTCGATCCACGTACGAAACCGGTCCGTCGCACCTCGTGAGTAGTCGAAGTCTCCGCTTGGATACCGGACGTAGTCCAGATGGATGCCGTCGATCTCGTATCGTTCCACGAGGTCCGTAGCGATCGAGAACACTCGGTCTTTGATCTCCGGAGCAGACGGGCTCGAATACAGCCCCTCGATCTGATCCCTGTTGGCCAAGGCATGCTCCACAAGGCGCTGAAGATATCTAGGAGAGGCTGGATCCACGTCATACAGTTCCGCGGCGAGTTCTTGAGGGACCGCAAGGAGTCCCGGACGCTCATTGACCAGATGTGTGGGATCGGAGGAGATCACCGAGGCACTCGAAATCAAATGTACGTTGAGCCAGGCGTGGACCTCGATGCCCCGTGCGTGTGCCTCTCGGACGGTCAAGGCCAGCGGATCGAAAGTCGGGCCACCCTGGATCCCATCGGCTCGGGGTTCGATACCGCCAGAGTAGTACGCGTCCCCCCTGCCCCGCACCTGAACCAGCAACGTATTGAAGCCGGCGTCCGCCGCCCTGGCCACCATGGCCCGCACGGAGTCGGGATGGACCAAGGTGGACCGGACGACCCAGAGCCCTCGGGTCTCTGAGACCGGGCCAGGTATTGAACCAGCCACAGCCCCACCGGCGCCGAGAGTCTCGACAGCATCAGGAGCCCCAACGGCAGGAGCCTCGACAACCTCAGGAGCTTCAACGACCGGAACTGTAGCCGTAGTTATCCTGATGGGGGGAGCGGGGAGGCCCACGGTCTGGCAAGTCGTAAGGATAAGACACCCGGCCACTGTGACACTGAAGTAGCCTAGTGCTCGATTCCGTTCACGGTCCACGGCGCGCCCGGAAAAAGTCTTGAAGAAGA
>JAYZBT010000159.1:0-4660 GCA_036338615.1 Gemmatimonadota bacterium | reverse complement strand
GTGTCGTTCCTTCAGGACGCGTCACAGGAGTTGGTCCAGGATCTGTACCTGGAGATGCGAGCCGAAGTGGCCAGCCCAGGGGACATCATCGTGCGCGCCGGTGAGATCGGTCGGCACGTCTATTTCATCGGCGCGGCCCGTGCTCCCCGATGCTTCCTGAGTTGATGGCCCTGCTAGGAGCGCGTGGGTCCTTCGCGTACTTTGCGTGATACCAAGCCCATATCGCCGAGGCGGTCTGATCATGCGCGTGCCCACCCAACGTCTATTTCTCGTAGTCTCCTTAGTCCTCCTGGCCGGTCCAGTTTCTTCTCAGGAGGCGGACCCGACCGGACCCAACCCCTACGACATCATCTCGGGATGGCCCCAGAGCTTCGCGGGCGAGGGGTTCGCTTGGGGCGGCAACTCAGGAGTCTACGCCGAGTCCCCTGACCGGATTATCGTGCTGCAGCGCGGCGAAACCCGACTGCCCGATCCCATGCCCGACGGCTTCGAGGGATTCGTGGGGTCCATCGGCATCAACGCGCTCAGCGGCCAGGGCCGGACATGGCAGAACTGTATCTACGTGGTCGATGGGGACGGCAACATCCTCGAGGTCTGGGACCAGTGGGACTACCTGTTCGCTGGCACCGAAGGCCCCGGACCGCACAGGATCCGCGTCAGCCCCTACGACCCCGAGCGCCGCATTTGGGTGATCCACGAGACGGGACACCAGATCTTCGTCTTCTCGAACGACGGGAAAGAGCTTCTCATGACGCTCGGGGAAAAGAACGTGCCGGGCCAGGACGAGACGCACTTCGGCCTACCCCAGGACGTGGCGTTCTTACCCGACGGCCGCATTCTGATCGCGGACGGTTACGAGAACGGGCGCGTGATGGTCATGGATGCCGACGCGAAGTACCTGACCGAGTTCGGTGAGCGGGGAGAAGGCCTGGGTCAATTCAACGTGGTGCACGGAATCGCGGTCGGGCCCGACGGCCGAATCTTCGTCGTGGACCGCGACAACCTGCGGGTTCAGGTGTTCAGCCAGTCGAACGGGGGATCCTATCATCCGGAGTTCGCGCCGGTCGAAGAGTGGACCGGGTTCGGTATGCCGCTCGATATCATGATCAGCGGCGACCGCGTGTGGGTCACCGACCTCCGCCCCGCGAAGATCGTCCAGCTCGACCTCGACGGGAATCGGCAGTACTCGTTCAACCTTCCGACGGAAGGGCCGTTTCGCTACCTCGAAATGCATTCGTTCGCCGTGGATTCAGACGGCAATCTCTACGGCGCGGACAACCAGAACGCGCGCATCCAGAAGTTCGTGCCCAAGCCGGGGATCGACCGGAGCTTGCTGGTGGGCCAGGGATACGCTCGGCGCTGAGTCTCGGCAGGCGTAGCGGTCAGCCTGCGCACGCCAGCCCGGAGCCCATCGGCAACCCGTCGGTCGACGCACCCCAGAGCGCGTTGAAGAGCAGCTTGAACGTGTTTCTCGGCTGGCCGCGGAAGTGCGGCGTGAATGCGAAGAGCACGACTTGGCCCGATCCGACGGCGACCTGGGCCGTGGCGGTCTGACCAGCGAGGTACTCGTCGCCCCCCAAGGTCCACCCACTGACCAGGTAGTCCGTCTCCGGGAAACAGACCGGAGTCGAGACACCGGACCGGCTCATGGTGGGTTCCAGGACCTGGCTGCGGGCGAAGAGCGTCACGGCGTCGGCGTCCATGCCGTAACCCAACGGGTGCGTGGCATCGACCTCCAGTCTGATGATCGAGCCGGGCAGGAAGAAGTCTTGTGAAGAGAGGCCCCGAGTGCGGTTGCGGAACGGGAGCGCGAACGTGCTGATCGCGTAGTCGACAGAGGCGTCGAAGGCTACGAGCCACCCGCCGTCCTCGACGAACGATTGCAACGCTGACGTTCCCTGGGCTCCGAGGCCACCGATGTACTGCTCGGGCATCGATCCTGGAGCGTTCCCGTCGCGGATGTCCGACTCTCCTTGGGCCGGCAGGATCACGACGTCGAAGTCGGCGAGGGCGCCGGCTCGAATGTCCGCGTCCCAGACATTCTGCCACTCGATGCCGTACTCATCGAGTACCCAGCGCGTCCACCCCTCGGGCATGGGAGCGCGCCACGAGCGATAGATCGCCACCCTGGGCGCGCGCACGGAAGCCAACGCGTTCGCTGCTGGTGCCGCCGGCAACCCGGTGAGCGTGAGACCGAATTCGCTGGACAATCCCGCCGCGTCGGCTTCGCTGAGTCCCGGGAGCCAGAACGCGCCAGCGGGCACATCGCCAGCAACGGTGGCTATCGAGCTCGTGCTGCGAAAGAGTTCACCTCCTTCTGCCAGATAATCCGCGAGCCCCCTGTACACCCAGTTGGACGTGCCGTCCAGTAGGTAGCCGGCCGAGCCCGTCCCGGTCACGGCCCCGATCGCGTGACTCACCAGGCCCCATTCTCCGGTCGGCATCTCGAAAGGGTCGTCCACATTCACGACTTCGAGACCCATCTGGAAACGGAGCTCGTAGCCGGTCATGTCGTACGGGGGGATGGGCGGCCCACCGGGATACTGCCGGCGGTCCGGAAACTCCTTCGCCTCCATGAGATCGACCACATAAGGCCGGAAAGCCTGCGGCGGGATCACGTACGAGCCAGCAGGAAAGTCCTGACCTCCGGCTGAGAAGCCCTCGTCGGCCAACACGAACTCGAGCCCCGACTGAGACATCAGGTCCATGAACTCCACCACCGAGCTGGCATCGTGTGAGGCACTCGGATCGAGCACGTAGGCGAACGGGCCGCCCTCGGCGGCCATGCCACGCTCGATCTGCCTCCGGCCCATCCAGTAGTGGTTGAACAGGTACTCTTCCTTGAGCTTCGCACCGGTGGCGGCCACCGCCTTCGCCGCAGTCATCATGTAGTCCATGGCATCGCGGATGTGCCAGCATCCCCCCAACCACGGGTTGTTGTAGTTGGTGGACGGAGTGAGCGCGGGAAGGTCGCCCGAGCGCGAGCCGAACGTTTCCGGAATGTCGTCGTAACAACGCGGCGTCGCGTATCCGGCTCCCGCGGTCTCGGTCAGGAATCCCAGCATGTTGTGGTAGTCCGGCCCACCGCGCATCGACCCATTCCACCACAGGTCGTAGACGATGCCGCTGCTAACCCCCGGCTTCCCCTCCACGTCGAAGCGCTTGCGCATGGAGTGACCCATCTGGTTGAGCGAGCTCACCAGGAGCGGATCCAGGTTCGTGTTGACCGGGTTCGCGAAGGGCGGCATCCAGATGCGTCCCGGGAAGGGACCGGTCTGGTGTTGATTGTATACAATCTGCGGGAACCAGTTGTGGTAGAGCTGGCGGGTGACCGCCTGGGTCTCGACCTGGGTCAGCATGTACCAGTCGCGATTGTTGTCGTGGCCGATGTAGTGGTGATAGAGCTCGGGCACGCGCGCCATCTCGAACTCGGTGCCCACGTTCGACATGTACCAGTCCGCGACGATGTCGAGGCCGTCCGGATTGATGTTCGCCATCAAGAGCAGGATGGTGTTCTCACGGATCTCCCGCGTCTCGGCCGACTCATCGGTCACGAAATAATGCGCCATCTCCGGCATCACCTGTCCGTGCGCGACCTCCGTGGCGTGCAGCCCGCCATCGATCCAGACGATGGCCTTCCCTTCCTGTGCCAGGACGCGGGCGTCGTCCTCCGCCAGGATCGTCCCGTACCCCCCGTCTGGGTCACGCGCGTAGGCCAGCGTGCGTGTGATCTCCTTGTAGCGATCCAAGCGAGCGAGATTCTCCGGCGTCGAGATCGCTGCAAGATAGAGCGGCACTCCGCGTGTGCTCTCCCCGATCTGCTCGAGTCTCATCCGGTCCGACGCCGCCGCCAGCGCCTCGAAGTACTCGGCGATGGGCGCGTAGTTGGCGAGCTTGAAGTCCTCGCCCGGCGCGAAGCCGATCACGTCGGCTGGCTCCGGTGCGTCCGCCTCGCCCGATGCGCACGCGGAAGCCATCAGTAGGACCAGGCTCGAGCCTGCCCAGTTCAGCGCTGCCCGCGTGAATCGGCCTGAGGACTTCGTGGGACGGGACATAGAGATCTCTCCTGAGTCGATACCGGCGTGGACCCGGGAAACTAGACCTGGACCGCCCCCGCGCTAGCGCCCCACGAAGTTGAAGTCGGCCGGGCCACGGCGGCGGACCAGAATGACCGAGTCGTCCTCGCCAGGCACGTCCCAAGAGTGATTCATCCTCGCGGGAATCACGATATAACTCCCGGGTGACAGCGAGTGGCTCTGCTCTCCGAGTATGATCGTGACCCCACCGCTGACGACCACCACATATTCGGCGTGCGTGTGCCAGTGCAGGTCGAAGTGCGACCCGGCGGGGAACCTGGCGAAGTAGGTCGGGCCACCATTCTCAGGATCGATGCCGAGCCGCGCCGACTGGACGCCCTGCGGGAAGCCTTCCGCGAAGCCCGGCTCGCCCCAATCCGCGTCTTCGAAGTTGACTACCAGCGGCTGCTCCTCTTGCGGCGCTGGCGCCTGCGATTCGCCCTCGGCCGGCAGAGCCGCCACGAGCAGCGCACTCACGAACGTGCAACAAAACAAACGCTTCAGATAATGAGTCCTCTCCATGTCACCTCCTCGTATCCTGGCCTGACATCGTTCGTCACCGAGAGAAGCAGCACGCGGCACAC
>JAYZBT010000158.1:0-4872 GCA_036338615.1 Gemmatimonadota bacterium | reverse complement strand
CCCCGTCGAGGCGAACGTGCCTCGGTTGTAGTCCACGTGCTCCAGCCTCAGACCGAGGCTCAAAGTCGCATCGGCGTATCCGCCCAGGGTCGGCTTCCAGACCGGCGCGACGATGTCCAGGTGCCCGCCCCACTGACGACTCCCAAAGATATCGCTCATGCCGGCGGGCACCTCGATCGTGGCGTATGCGACCTCGCCGCGGATGTCCGCCGGGCCTACGGACGCTCCGAAGTCCACAGCCGTGATGCCAAGCCAGCGCCGCTCGTCGACCTCGACACCCTCGAACAGGAAGGAATTGTAGTAGCCGCCGTAGTACGACAAGCCGATCTCGCCGAGCCCTGGCCGCCGCACCGCGAAACGCCCCGAGATTGCGGGAGATCCATTGTTGTCCTCCTCGAACTGTTCCTGGCTCTTGCCGGACGGGATGTCGGTACGGCCCAGATCGTTGCCGATGACCGCATCACTCATGCCGTTCGTCACGTACACGTCGTACGACAGCATGAGACTGCCGGATGCGCTCTTCCCATAAAAGCCTACGCCCACCTCCGATAGAGTCGACGGGATCACACCAGTCGTGACCAGCGGGCGGTCTACGAAGTCCCATTTGGGGCTGTCGTGGTTCTGGTTCAAGTATCCGATGGGAGGGAGAATGATGCCCGCCCGCACCACCAGCGCGGGCGAAACATGGAGATCGATGAGGGCAGTCTCGAGCGCGATCTCCTCGGTGCCGTGCTCGAATTCGAGTTCGCTGATGAAGCGCACGCGTTGGGAGATCGACGAGTACATGAAGATGTTGAACCGGCGCAACTCCATGCTGAAGCCTTCGCTGACCCCATCTTCGACGAAGTAGTTGGTATTGCCTTCGACGTATCCGCCAATCGACGTGTTCGAGGACGAGGCGATGAAGGGCCGGTCGTAGATGCCGTCTTGCGCCATCGTGCTGTCGACCTGACCTGCGACCGGAATCCCGAACACCAGCGCCGACAACAGCATCGATCCCGCCGTCGTGATCGAGCGAGGCCCCACCCACCCCAGACCACTCATCGTCCCTCTCCCTGCAGTGTGAGAACCAGATCTTTCCCTTCCCGGGTGACGAGGTATCGCGCCAAGGGCCTCTCCGCCGGCCCCTGGAGCACCGCGCCCTCCCAGTCGAACTCGCTGCCGTGGCACGGGCAGATAAAACGGTCGCCTACCGGGTCCGGCTGGCACCCTTGGTGCGTGCATCGCAGCAAGAGCCCCGTGTAGCCACCCTGCTCGCCCTGACGGAGGAAGACGGGGAACTCCAGGCCCGGCCGTTGAAGAAGCGCGCCCGTCGCGGGCACCTCTGCCGCATCGACGACCAGGCGTTCCCGTGGCCCCCTCGGGGCCAGATACGGCATGCCGCCGCAGGCCGAGAGCGCGACCAATGGCCCCGTAGCGACTCCAAGGGCGAGCCGGGTCGAGAGCACGGGCAACGACTGAACGAAGTCGCGACGGTTCATGTCGCTCATAGGGACCGCAGGAAGTGCAGCAGTCGGGCTCTGTCCGCGTCGGACAACGCCTGGAAGGCATCGCGAGAAGCGGCGCCCTCCCCGCCGTGGAAGCCGATGGCGTCTTCCAACGTCAGCGCGCGGCCGTCATGCAGGTAGAAGGCCTGCCCGCCCTGGAAGTTCTCCTGAATGCCGATCCCCCATAGCGGGGGGGTTCTCCACTCCGACGTGAGCGCGCGCCCCTCGGTGTATCCGTCGTCCAGCCCGGGGCCCATGTCGTGGAGCAGCAGGTCTGTGTACGCATGGAACTCGACTTGGTCGAGTACCACGATCTCCGACCGACCCGTTCGCATGTCCGGGGTGTGGCAGGACGCGCATCCGATCGACGCGAACAAGAGCTCACCCGCGACCACCTCGGCGTCGCCCGCGTCCCGGCGAGGCGGCGCCCGCAAAGTCTTCAAATAGAAGACCACGTTGGCAACGGTACTGCTGGAAGCCTCGGGGTCGGGCGCGTCGTCGGAGGCTCTGTTACCGGCCAGCGGATTGAAGAGGTCTTCGACGAGCAGATCACTGGTGATGCCCATATCCTGCTGGTAGGCACCGACGGTCTGGTGCAGAAGGTTCACCGTAAGCGCCTTTTTGCCGAACCGGCCGATGTACTGACCGTCGACCAGCGTGCCGTGCGTGAAGGGCACGCCCGACTGGGCTTCGAGCTCGAGCGCCGCCTCGATGAGCGGACTGGGCCCATGCAGTTGAAGGCGGCCACTGATACCGTCGCCATCGGCGTCGTCGGGATCCGCCAAGGCGATCAGCGTCGCATCGTCCACGGCGTCGAGATACCCGAGACCGGTTACCGCGGGTGCCGTGAACACCGAGACCCCCGTGGCCTCGGGGGGAACGACCTCAGGCGGGTAGCCCGGTACCGACCGGTGCTGAAGCTGTGGGCCGCCGAGTTGGGTCAGCGGGTTGAAGCCATTGGGTCCGAAGGCGCCGAAGCGGGTCAGGTTGAAGACCGGATGCCCCTTCCCGTCCCCGACGTGGCACTGCTCACACGATGTCGCGACGAAGATGGGACCGAGTCCGTCCTCCACGGTGAACCGGCGTCCGAACTCTTCGTCCCCCACGAGGTGCTGGCGAACCTGGCTCGCGGGCATTCCTTCGATCGTGCCATCGAGCAGCTGGTCTTCGGCCGGGCCGTCCGGAGCGAACGCGTCACACGCGGAGGCCCCGAGTAGACACAGGAACACGAGCAGTCGTGCGCTTTGTCCAACAATGGAGTTCATCAGGTTTAGTCTCGCCTAAAAATACTCTTTAGTCGAACCTAAAGGGCTGGGCGGTCGGTGTCAACGTCGGAAACGTCGACTTCACCTGAGCTATCACGGACATCGACGTCACCGGCGACGTCACGGATTTCGATGCCGCCCGACGAGTCATCGACGTCGACCTCGACGAAGACGTCCTCGATATCCACTTCGACGGCGACGTCCGCCACGTCGACAGCGACCTCGACCTCCACATACTCGAAGACTCGTACGTCCTCGTATGCCTGGTCGACGTTTTGGGCCCACAAGCCGATCGCGTAGTCCCCGCCGAAGCCGATCAGGCCGTAGCCGAGAAACAGCGATACCACTCTCAATGCGTTCATCATCCCTTCCCCTGGGTGGACTCGTTCTCCCTGCGCTCCGTACCGTTTGGACGCCCGCAAGGCGATGTTGGTTGGAGTGCGGCGTGACCGATGTGCGACTTCAGAGCGTGGGTTCGTCCCGTCACAGTGAGATCGACTTGGATCGTAGGCATCGGGTCGTCGACAAACGGAGTCAGGATTTCATGAAGAAGAAGTTCAGCAGGATGGCGAGTTCGGCAGTCGTGCTAGGCCTGCTCGCGCTTTCGACGCCGTTCGCGGTGGAAGCACAACGTCGTGGATCGCAGCCGGCCCCCACCACTGGGTGGGCCCCCATCAGCGCCGGCGTCAAGGCTGGCTACGACAACAACGCGAGCGGGGAGATGCTGGGCGTGCAGCTTCACCTCCCCATCGTGCGCAACGGGCAGTTCGAATTGATGCCCAACGCCGATGTAACGTTCCTGAGCGGCCTCAAGGAATATCAGTATGCGCTCGACGCGCTCTTCGTCCCGGGCGGGGCGCGGGGCGGACTCTACCTGGGGGGCGGGGTCGCGTTACGCAATACCATTTACGATTTCGATCGCAGCGTCGCCCGGGAGACCCGACAGGGTTATAGCGTCGTCGTCGGCGGCAAGTTGGGGAGCCCAGGTGCATTGGGAATCCAAATCGAGGTGCGGTGGACCTTCCTCGACAGCCCTGTCCTCAATCCACGCACCGTCACGTTCGGCGTCAACTTTCCACTGAGCGGGCGACGTCCGAGCCCCGGCTCCTGAGGAGCCGGGGGGTGCTGGGGATCATCGGGTCCGCGGCGCTCGCGGCTTGCACATCTACGATCTTTCCGCAGACAGACGGGACCGATCCTTCGACGCTCGCGATCACGCTGGTCGAGGTCGCGAATGGACTCGAGTCGCCGGTCTACGCGACTTCACCGATCGCAGATCCGCGCCTCTTCGTCGTGGAGCAGCCCGGGCGCATCCGCGTCCTCCGCGGCGCCAGTCTGCTGCCTGAGCCGTTCCTCGACATCAGCGACCGCGTCTGGTTCGAGGGCGAGCGAGGCCTGCTGGGGCTCGCCTTCGATCCCGACTTTCGGGCGAGCGGCCGCTTCTTCGTGAACTACACGGACCTCGACGGCAACACCCCTATCGAAGTATACCTGGATGTCGACCGTGGCGATCGCGCGGACCCCGGCAGTGATATGCTCTTTCTCACGGTCGCTCAGCCGTTCCCGAACCACAACGGCGGGCAGCTCGAGTTCGGCCCTGACAACATGTTGTATATCGGCCTCGGCGACGGCGGAAGCGCGGGCGACCCGATCGGTCACGGGCAAGACGCCTCCACCTTGCTGGGCACCATCCTTCGCGTCGCCGTGCTCGACCAGCTCGGTCCCCCGTACCGCATTCCGGCGGACAACCCTTTTGTCGGCGACCCGACCCGGCGGCCCGAAATCTGTAATTACGGTCTCCGGAACCCATGGCGTTTCTCGTTCGATACCGGACGCGGGTTCATGTTCATCGGGGACGTAGGCCAGAACCGCTGGAAAGAGATCAACGTGGTTCCATTCGGCGATGGCGGTGAGAACTTCGGTTGGAACATCCTCGAGGGAACGGAATGTTACGCCGCCGATTCGTGTGATGCCGAAAACACGCGCCTTCCGGTGGCGGTCTACGGACATGGCGATGGATGCTCCGTGACCGGTGGATACACGTACAGCGGATCAGAGATCACAGCGCTTCGCGGGCGGTACATCTACTCGGACTACTGTGCAGGATGGCTGCGCACGTT
>JAYZBT010000157.1:0-10841 GCA_036338615.1 Gemmatimonadota bacterium | reverse complement strand
ATGATCATCACATAGTCGGTGTTCTGCACGATCGTGTAGTTGTTGTTGTACCAGTAGTTGGGCAGCATCGGCGGACCGGCGCTGGAGCCGAAGGACACCAAGCAGCGTTCCGCGTTGGGGCGGAGCTCCGGGTGGTCGTACTGACCGAACTGTGCAGTGAGCTCTCTGGCCGCAGCATTTCGCCGACGCGCCTCGTCCGTCAACGCGGGCACGCGGCCGTTCGCAGGAAAAGTCAGCAGCGAGCTTCTCGGCTCTCCATTCACGACAGCCACGCGGTCACCGGGGTCCCTGTAGACCTCGTTGTAACACGACGTCCCGGAGTCGATGCAGATCGGGTTCGTACCACCGGCCGGAGGTGGCGCGCGGTCCGGATCGCTCGCTTCATTGGTTCGGGCGACCAGCTCGGCCTGGCCCGTCTCGATCTCGGCCACCTTCTCCCAGGTGAGAACCGGCTCCCAGCCGGACGGGCGCTGTAAGGGAGTAAGCGTCGCGTTGGTCCAGCTTCCCTGTAGATCCGGACGGCCATCCACGGTCCTGGGCACCTCCCACTTCGTGGCGTCCGAGGCGCGGGCCTGGGCCGCGGCTGGGTAGGTCAACCCGGCAGAAGCCGCCGAGACCAACAGCGCGGTAATCGTGAAGCGACCGGCGAGGTGCTGAGCAAAGCGAAAGCGGCGAAACGAGGTCGACAGATTCACATTCATCGTTTTCTCCTGTGAGCCGGCGGTCATCCTCCTGGCACGTGCGACGCCACGAATATGCGCGGCTTCGCTCCGTCCAGCCAGCTTGCGGTCGCCTTCACCAGCCCCCACATCCCAGTGCGATCGTAGTCCCCTGGATCGAACCGTCCAAGATCAAGGCACGAGGAAGACCCGATGCGCTCCACCCGGCAGACACCGACCCCTGTCAGCGCCCTGCTCGCGCTCGCTCTATCGCTGTCGGGATGTGCCCCACAAGACGCCGATGCACCGACCCCCACCGACTGGCCGATGTATCGCGGCGACCTGGCCGGGACCGGGTACTCAGCGCTGACGCAGATCACGACGGACAACGTCGCGGACCTGACTAGGGCGTGGACCCATTCTTTGCGTAGCGACACGCCCCCCGCGGGAGCAACTGATGCGGCCCAGGCGCGCCCGCGTGAGCCGAACTCACAGGTAACGCCCATCGTCGTCGACGACGTCATGTATTTGCCGGGCGTGGACCGCATCGTGGCGCTCGACCCGGCGTCCGGTGCCGAGCTCTGGCGGCACATGGTGGACGACGGCGCGCCGTCTCGGCGCGGGGTCGCCTATTGGGCCGGTGACGACGCTACACCACCGCGTATCATCTTCACCGCGGGGCGCCGTCTGGTTGCCATCGACGCGGAGACCGGCGCACCGGCGGCGAGTTTCGGGGAGTCGGGCGAGATCGATATGGTGGTGCCGTACAATTCCGTCCCGTTGGTATACGAGAACATCGTGGTGGTCGGCGCGAACACCCCGCGCGGAGCCATCGGTGGCATCGGGAACGCCCGCGCCTACGACGCCCGAACCGGGGCCAAGCTCTGGGAGTTCAGTTCGGTTCCGCAGCCCGGGAGCGTCGGACACGAAACCTGGCAAGGCGATAGCTGGCGTGGACGTCTGGGGGCCAACGCCTGGCCGTTCTACTTCACCATGGACGAGCAGCGCGGGCTCCTTTATCTGCCCTTGGCATCGCCGATTCCGTATGCCTACGGCGGTGACCGCCAGGGCGCCAACCTCTTCGCCAACTCTCTGGTCGCGGTGGACATCCGCAGCGGCGAGTACAGGTGGCACTTCCAGACCATCCATCACGACCTCTGGGACCACGACCCGCCTGCGGCGCCTGTGCTCTTCGACATCCCGCGGGATGGAGGCACGATCGCCGCACTCGGCGTGACAACGAAGTCCGGCTACCTGTACATCCTCGATCGTGAAACCGGTGACCCGATCTACGGAGTGGAGGAGCGAGCGGTTCCGAGCAGTGACGTACCTGGCGAGCTCACGTTTCCCACGCAGCCGATTCCCATGAAGCCGCCGGCGCTGGCCCGCGTCAGCTACGCGTCGTCCGACCTGGTCACCGCGGACGACACCTCGCCGGAACACGCCGCGGCATGCGCGGCCCTGGTGGAGAGCGTCGGGGAGATGTACAACGACGGTCCCTTCACGCCATGGGCGTATCGAGCGGAAAGCGGTTCGGGTCGCAGCACACTCCTGTTCCCGGGACTCGTCGGCGGCCCGAATTGGGGCGGTGCTTCGTTCGATCCGAACTCGGGCTACGTCTTCGTCTTCAGCCAAGACATCGGCGCCTTTGGATGGATGGAAGAGGCTGAGGCGGGAGCGCCCATTCCTTTCCGGAGGCGCGCCCCGCGCCCCTCCAGCTTCGACGTGCGCATGGGAGACGCGCGCTGGCCGTGCCAGAAACCGCCCTGGGGTCGACTGACCGCCGTAGACGCCTCGACCGGCGACATCGTTTGGCAACGCCCGCTCGGCATTACCGAGCAGCTCCCGCAGGGCCGGCAGAACACCGGGCGACCGGGTCGAGCGGCCGCGATCGTCACAGCCAGCGGCTTGTTGTTCGTGGCCTCGACCGACGACAACCGCCTTCGAGCCCTCGATACCACAACCGGCAGGGAACTCTGGGTGACCGGCTTGGACCGGAGAGGCAACGCCAACCCGATGACCTACCTGGGCGTCGACGGCCACCAGTATCTGGTCGTGGTCGCGACGGATGCGGTGGTGGCCTACCGCTTGCCCTAGCGCGGTCAATGCGCGGGAGCAGGGGAACCGCTACCGCTTCGGCCCGACCTTCCCGAGCTGGCGACCCCATCGGACTCGACTTTCAAGGGCGAGCAGCTTGCCCAGAATGACCGACCCGTTCAACTCGGTCGCCTCGAGAATCGCGATCGCCTCCGCCAACGAGAGTGGGCCCGCGTCGAGCAATTCGGCGAGGGCCTCGTCTTCACCCTCGAGCGGCTCCGCGCCGATGCTGGTCGCGTCCTCTTCGATCTCGATCGTGTTGTCCGCTCGCAACGGATCCTCGGATTCACCCAGCTCCTCCGCCGTCGACCTCCCCTGCCTGCGATCGGCCGCATCCAACGAATCCAGCATTCGCTGACCGATCGCCAGATTCCACTTTGCGTCAGGCTGCTCGGGGTCGAGGCGGAGCGTGCTGCGGTTGGCCTCGACGGATACTGCGGCATGGACCCGCATCGAGTCGCCACCCTCGGCGGCGATGGCTCGCATGAGACGCGAGACCCCGAGGTTGTAGAGCGCCGGACCGCGAACCGTTTCGTCCGCATCCGCGACGCCGATCGCCAGCTCCCTCTCCGCGCCCGAGCTACCCAACTCCAGCAAAGCGGTCCCGAGGTTGTAGCGCAGTTCGCCCTGGGGCGCTTCGGTGTCCGTGCGACTGCGATAGAGCCCGGCGGCCTCGGGGAACACCTCGTTTCGGTGCAGGCGATTCCCTCGCTCCACGCTGCCGCGCTCCATAGCCATCGCGAACAGGACGCCGGCAACGGCAATCGCCGCTACCGTCGCGTGCCGCCACCAACGCGCGATCAACGCATCCAGGTCCACGCGAGTCACGCTGTTCCTCCCTTGTGCCGGGGCGACTCCACCACGCCTGACGCGTCCAGCCAACCGTCGACGAGCAGGAGCGGAATCGAGAGCAGCACCAGCCAAAACGCGAGGCCAGCCGCCTCCCCTCCAGGCGCGGACTCCATGTCGAAGCGTCGGAAGCTACTCAACAGACTCCGCAGGCCGACACGACCGCTGACGTTCTGAAAACGCCCACCTCCTGCGCTGGCAATGCGCCTGAGTAGTCCGTCGTTCAGACGTGCCACAATCTCCTGCCCGTCCTCCCCCACAACGGGCATCGGATCTTCTCCCAGCGAGGTGAGCTCGGAGCCGGCTCTGGTGCCGATGCCCGCCGTCCAGATGCGCACCCCTTGGGCGACCGCGGCCGCGACCGTATCCATGATGACCGCTTCGTTCTCGTGCCCTTCCCCGTCCGTGATCAGCAGGATGACCTGCTGCGCCTCCGAGCGGCGGCGGGTGTCGAGCATCTCCCGGGCGTGTGTGATCACCGACGAAAACGATGTGCCCTGGTCACGCTCCAGCACCAGCTCAGGAGTCAGTGGCTCCGCGAAGAACCGCACCAGCGTCGGGTCGTCCGTCATGGGCAGCACGGAATAGGGCCAGTCGGCGAAGACGCTCAGGCCGATGCGCTCGTCGGGCATCGACTCGGTGATCTCCTGGATGACCTGCTTGGCCCGCTCGAGCCGGCTCGGCGCGACATCTGTCCCTGTCATCGACAACGAGAGGTCCACCGCGATGAGCAGGTCGACCGGCTGCAAGGGATTGAGCGAGGTCCCCAGGTCGACCTGGGGGCCGGCCGCCCCGAGGCTCAACGCGAAACCCGCCACGGTCAGGCACAGGAGGCGACGCCTCGGGAAGCGGTAGAGGTCCTTCGAGGTGAGTCGTCGGGCGGCCTCGCTTCCTCCGAAGGCGTCCGCCAGCTTCCGGCGCCGTCGGGACTGGGCAGCGACCGCGAGGATCACGAGCAGCAAGACGATCGGGACCAAGGCGACGAACTCAGGGCGGGAAAACGTCATGGCACGAGGCCCCAACGCGAGCCTCGCAGCGAAGTCGCGCCAACGACGAGCGCGATCCCGGCGAGCAGGAGCCACAGACCGAGCGGCACCGACTCTTCCCTCTCCGTCATCACCTCCGAGGCCACCTCCAGCCGGTCGATCTCGTCGTAGATCGCTTCCAGCGCCGCGACGTCGCTGGCACGAAAGTACTGCCCTCCCGTAATGAGCGCGGTCTGGGTCAGCACCGTGCCCATCTCGATGGCGGCACGCCCCTGCACGTCGTCCGCACCGATCGCGATCGGGTAGACCTTTACGTCGAAGACCGCGGCCGCGCGCGCCGCCAAAGCCGGAATCATCCCGGCTTTGTTGTGGGCGCCGTCCGTGACGAGGATGAGCACCTTCGAGCGGTGGGGGGTGTCCTTCAGCAAACCAGCCCCCGCGGCGATCGCGCCGGCCAAGTCGGTGCCATCGATCGCTAAGCCGACCTCCATGGCTTCGACCGCCATGTCGACCACGTAGGGGTCGTCGGTCAGAGGCAGGCGGATCAGCGACTCACCCGCAAAGGCGACCAGCCCCACGTCGTCGCTGCGCCGCTCGAGGAAGCTGTGCACCGTGGATTTCGCGGCCTCGAGTCGGGACGTTCGCTCGGCCATGTCCTGTGCCCACATCGAAGAGGACAGGTCGATCGCGAAGGCTACACCCACTCCCTGTGTGAGCGGTTCTTCGATGGTCCGCACGAGCCTCGGCTGGCTCAACACGAGGATCAAACAAGCAAGCGCGGCCACGCGCATCGCCTGTGGCAGGCCTTCGATGATGCGGACCCGCCAGCCCTGAAGCGCGAGCGGGGCGGCGGCAGCTCCTCGCGCGACGTGCAGCCCGGACAAGGGTCCAGGTCGCAGCCACCACCACCAAATGGGCAGTACCACCAGTAGCGCCAGGAAGCTCGGCTGACTCATTGCCAGGCTCATGAGTCTTGGCTCGATGATGCGGCACCCGAGCGGTGCACCCAACTCTTCAAGGCTCGCCAATGGCCCTCGGCGATGCTCGCATCGGGCCGCAGGCGGCCGAACTTCACCACTTCGGCGGCTCGCATCGAGGTGAAAAGCTCCGGCGCCGATCCGTTGGTGCGCGCTTCGAGCCTGCGCATGAGTTCCGAACTCGTCAGGCTCGATCGCCACTCCTCCTCGAAGTCCTCGACGAACGTGCGCACGACGCCGCTGCTCAGCCGATAGAACTCGTCGGTTCGCCCCTCGCGGTGCAAGCCGAGCGCGAGTATGCGGTCGAGCTCGTCGAGTGCCTTTTGCCAGCGCACCGAGGCGGAGTCCATCTGCGGGGCTACCTCAGGCGGAATCGCTTCCGCGAGATCGGGCCGCAACTCCCTCGCGACCGACGCGGCGACCGCGAGCAAGAGCACCGACAGGACGAGGATTGCGGCAACGGACGGCCGGTTCCAATCGGCCCCGAGCACGTCCGCGGGGGGCCGTGGGTCGAGCCCGTCCGTTATGTCCACGAGCTCGATGGCCGACGACACCCAAATATCCTGGCGCGCGACCGCGGCCCGCGTGAGCCGCGCTCTGGGCACAGATCCGCTCTCGACATCGGTCCAGGAACCGACCACCGACCCGCCCGGGAGGCGCTCACCGCGCACCCCCGCCGCCGGGCCGATGTACACGTCGAGACCCGATACGGGCGCCAAACCGACCCGAAAAGCGATCAGCGGATAGGTCAGCGTCAGTTCCACCCCCTGCGCCCCCTGCCCCACGCTCCAGGTTACGGGTCGGAAGCTCTCCACCGAGAAAACGAGCGGGACGGTGTCGGGGAAATAGACGGCGCTGCCAGGCGGCACGGGTAGCCCGACCGACAAGTGGAAGACGTCCCCCTGCCCGACCGTGTCCGTGGAGAGCGACACGACCGCGTCCATAATGACCGGCACGCCTGGGGCGACCTGCGCCGGCTCCCCGGTCTGCGGGTCCGGCGTGGACCGCGCGGGCACGTTCGCCGAAGCCGCCACGGGAGCGACCGCAGCCACGGCAAGCATGGCAGAGACGGCCCACACCGGAACGCATCGTACTCGCGTGCCTCTCATCGGGTCGCGCGCTCGCGCCGCTTGAAGAAGGCGATCAACGCCGGCACGTAGTCCTCCGCCGAGCTGACCTCGATCACGTCCAACTGGAGTTCGCGGAACAGCGTGCCGATCGCCGCGTGCTGCGTCGCGCGACGGTCCGCGTATCGCTGCCGCACGCGCTCGTCGCTCGTGTTCACCACGTGCCGCAGGCCCGTCTCGGGGTCCGCGAGCGAGAGCAGGCCCACGTTGGGCAGAGTATCCGCTCCGGAGTCCGCGAGGCGGATCGGGACGAGGTCATGCTCTCGACTGAAGCGCCGGGCATCCTTGGCGAACCCCGGGTCGGACTCGTCATCCATCAGGAAGTCGCTGATCAGGAAGACCGAGGTCCTGTGATGCAGGACCTTGGCGGCGTATTCCAATGCCACGGAAAGCCTCGTGCTACGCCCGGCCGGCCGGAACGAGAGGATCTCGAGCACCAGCCGAAGCGCGTGACGACGGCCGCTGTCGGGCGGTACGAAAAGTTCGACACGATCGGTGACCAAGAGAAGCCCGACGCGGTCGTTGTTGCCCGTTGCCGCCAGCGCCAGAATCGCCGCGATCTCCGACGCGATCGTCGCGTTTCCTCTCTGGCCCGTCCCGAAGTCCTTGGACGCCGAAAGATCGAGCACGAGTAGCGCTGTCAGTTCGCGCTCCTCAATGAGTTCTTTTACGAAGTGTCGACCACGCCGAGCCGTGACGTTCCAGTCGATCGAGCGCACGTCGTCACCCGGCTGGTATTCGCGCACGTCCGAAAATTCCATGCCGCGGCCCTTGAAGACCGAGCGATACTCTCCGCTGAAGAGCGACTCGACGAGGCCGCGCGTACGGAGCTCGATGCGCCGGACCTGCGCGAGGACCTCCCTCGAAAAGACGCGCTCGCCTTGCACGGCACTCAGGGGGCCGGCACCGCCCCCAGCACACGCCGCATGATCTCATCGGCGTCGATGCCGCGGGCGTCGGCCTCGTACGTGGTACGCAGGCGGTGCCTCAGAACGAGGGGAGCCATCGCCTTTACGTCGTCGGGCATCACGAAGTCCCTGCCTCGAACGTAGGCTCGTGCACGAGAAGTGCGCGTGAGGAAGATCGTCGCGCGCGGCGAGGTGCCGAACTCGATCAGGTCCTCGAGGTCTTCCATCCCGTAAGCCGCTGGCTCACGGGTCGCGAAGCCGAGTTCGACCACGTAGTCGAGCACCTTCTCCTCGAGATGAACCGCCGCGACGTCGCGCTTGGCGGCCGAGATCTGCTCGACGGTGGCGACGGCCTCGATCGGGGAGGGATCCGCGTGGGCGACGCGCCGCACGATCGTCTTCTCCTGCTCGCGCGACGGGTAGCCGATGTTCAGCTTCATCGCGAAGCGGTCGAGCTGCGCTTCCGCGAGAGGATACGTGCCATGGAGTTCGACCGGATTCTGCGTCGCGAGCACCATGAACGGCGAGTCGAGAGGGTAGGTCTCACCCGCGATGGTGACCTGGCGTTCCTCCATCGCCTCCAGCAGCGCAGCCTGAACCTTGGGCGGGGCGCGATTGATTTCGTCAGCGAGGATGATGTTCGAAAAGATGGGCCCGCGGTGGACCCTGAACTCGCCGCTGCTCTGATCGAAGACCGGCGTACCGACGATATCCGTCGGCAGCAGGTCCGGCGTGAACTGAATCCTGCGGAAGCCTGTGTGAATCGCCTGCGCGAGCGTCCGCACCATGAGCGTCTTGGCGAGACCCGGCAGCCCTTCGAGCAGAATGTGCCCCCCCGTAAGCAGCGCGATCAGGAGGCCCTCGACGGCCTCATCCTGCCCCACGACGCGCTCGTGCACGGCCTCGGTGACCGTTGTCAGCAGGTCGCTGCCGGTGCCTACGGTTGGCTGCTCCAACTCAGTCGCCATTCACAATCTCCACGTCACCGACCTCCATTGCCTCGTGCATGCTCGTCGCGAGGGGGACAATCTTCGGTGAGGGAAGCCGGGGCGCTAGGACCGTGGTCGGGCGGGGGAGCAGGCGCAATTGCGATTGCCGAGCTATACTGGCGATCAACGGCAGTTGGGCCGCGGACAACGCAACAGGAGAGAGGCATGAAGAGCGTGCGTAGCGTAGGACTCACCGTAACCCTTCGTTGGCTGGTGGGTTCGCTGGCGGACTCGCTGGTGGCCCCACTGGTTGTCGCGAGCGTACTGGCGGCCACGGCTCTGCCTGTTCAGGCCCAATTCGACAACGTCGGCTCCATCGACTTTCCCACGTCGTCGAGCGGGGAGGTCGAGCAGCACTTCCTGCGGGGCGTGGCGGTCCTCCACAGCTTCGGCTGGAATCAGGCGGTCGATCAGTTCAAGGCGGCGCAAGAGATAGACCCCGACTTCGCCATGGCCTACTGGGGCGAGTCCTTGGCGTACAACCATCCCTTGGTCTCTCAGATGAACGCCGATGAGCCGCGCCGCGTGCTGCAGAGGCTGGCTCCGACCGCCGAGGAGCGAGCAGCGAAGGCCCCGACCGAACGCGAGAAGGGATTCCTGCGGGCGGTCGAGGTGTTGTGGGGTGAGGGCGACCATGTGAATCGCCGCGTCGGCTACATGGAGTCGATGGAGCAACTCCATGAACAATATCCGGACGATTCCGAGGTAGCCGCCTTCTACGCGCTTTCGATCCTGAGCGCCGTGGCCGCTACGGGAGACCTGGGCATGCGACTCAAGGTCAAGGCGGGTACGATTGCGCTGGAGCTCTTCGGCGACAATCCGGACCACCCGGGGGCACCGCACTACGCGATCCACTCCTTCGACGATCCAGATCACGCACCACTCGCGCTGGAGTCCGCGTACCGCTTCTCGGAGATCGCGCCAGCCGTCGCACACGCGATCCACATGCCGACGCACATCTTCATTCAACACGGCATGTGGGACCTGGTGTCCGGCAACAACCAGACCGCCTACGATGCCGCCCGGGCACTGTGGGATCCCGGCGAGAGCCTGGGCGACGCCATTCACCCGCTCGACTGGGGCCAGTACGGCGACCTCCAGCTCGGGGACTACGCGAAGGCGCGTTTGTGGATCGAGCGCATCGAAGCGATGTCCGGCGAGGGAGGCTTTCTGGAAGGCGGCGCCCGCGGACCAGCCGGCACGGCCCGTGCCAGTAGCACCACCTCGCTGCTGAAGTCGCGCTACATCGTGGAGACCGAGGAGTGGGAGGTCCGCCCGATCACCGACGACTTATCGGCGAATGAGCTGCTCGCGATCGCCCTCAGCGCAGCGCGCCTGGGTGATCAGGCGACGCTCCGCGAAGCAGAGGCCGCGTTGGGCCGGGCGGGAGGCGGTCGCACCGAGATCATGCACAAGCAGGCGGGCGCGCTGCTTCATGCCGGCATGGGACACGCCGGTGTGGCGACCGGCCTCATGGACGAAGCACAGACAGCCATCGACGCCCTGGCCCCACCGCGTGGGTCGGCGTCGCCGATCAAGCCCGTGTACGAGCTCTACGGAGAAATCCTCCTCGACCTGGACCAGCCCGACAACGCCATCGAGAAATTCGAGACGTCGCTGCTCCGGATGCCGAACCGTCCGCGCTCGCTGCTGGGTCTCGCGAGGGCGCACGGCGCGGCCGGCAACGCCCACGAGGCCGCCGAGGCCTACCAAAGGCTCATGAAGGTGTGGGCGGGACGCGAGTCGTTCGATGGGTATCAAGAGGCGATGCGTTTCCTGCAAGGAGCACACTGAGCCATGACTCGGCGAGCGCCATTGCCGAAGGTGCTATTGCTTCTGGGAGTCGCCGGAGTCCTGATGGCCGGCTCGATGGGTGGTTTCGCTACGGACCTCCGGGCACAGGATGACGCCAACCCGTTCGCCACTCCCATGGATCGTCGAGCCGGCGAGACGCTCTTCGATCGGCACTGTTCCCGCTGCCACGGGCTGGGGGCGACCGGCGGTGAGACTGGGCCCGACCTGACAACCGGCCAGTTCCGCCACGCGAGTACCGACACGGGACTCTTCAGCGTGATCACCCGGGGCGTCCCGGACACCGAGATGAGGCCGTTCCGCCGAGCCCGTTCGGACCAGGACGTCTGGCAGCTGGTCGCCTACCTACGTTCGCTGAGCGGTGGGCCGCGCGTCGAGGTACCGGGCGACCCCTCCAGGGGGGAGCGGGTGTACCGCGGAAAGGGCGAATGCAGCAG
>JAYZBT010000156.1:0-17304 GCA_036338615.1 Gemmatimonadota bacterium | reverse complement strand
TTCGGTCTTGCCTATGAAATGGGCTTCGAGTCCTACGCCGAGCAAAACCCTGATGTGGTTGCGGAATACCTGCCGGTTCGTCACGACCCAGCAGCACCGACGCTGACCAACGAGGTAACCACCATCGCAGCGTTCGACCCGGATGTGTTCATCTCGATGACCGCAGGTAACCCATGCTTGCTTGCAGTCCAGGAAGTTGAGGCGTCAGGCCTTTACGACCGCTTGTCAGCCGCATTCACGCCTTCGGTATGTAAGGGAATCGCTGCATACATGGCGCCTGCCGGAATGGCAGCTGACGGCTACTGGATTGTTGGTGGTGGCGCTAAAGACACCACTGACAGCGTAAAGATGAAAGAGCCATTCATTGCCTTCGCACGTGACCTCATCTCAGATGCGGGCGAAGACCCAGGCATTTCACTCACCGGTGAAGGTGTCTTCCGTGGATACGCATTCACGGAAGCATTCCGGATTGCGGACGCTCTGCCAGGTGGCATGAGTCGTACCAACCTGATGCTTGCGCTTCGTAACTTCAAGATCTACCACCCAGGTCTCCTGGATGGTCTTGTAACCGAACTGAAGGGCAACTCAGACGCCTACTTTGTTGAAGGTTCTGAGTACAGCAAGTTCAATGCAACTGATCAGACGTGGGAAATGGTTGGCGACGTAGTTGACGCCAACGGTGGAACACCGAACTGTCGTTGGGATAAAGCAAATGGTGGTTGCCGCTAATAGCTAGCAACCGCTGCAAGTGCCTTCGAGGCACTCGCAAATAAGTGCATAAGGACCGTCGGGCTAAGGCCCGGCGGTCCTTTGTTTTTGTAAGTAACAGAGACCAAAAGCTGGAGAGTTTGCGTCAAGGCAATCCTTGCGTTGTGCTAAGTTCCGCCAGATGCCAGCGAGGTCAGAAGGCGACCGCGACGACCTGAACACGGCCGCCGCCGAGCACGAGAACAGCTTGGCCGACCAATGAGCGCCCGGACGGCACCCGAGTTCGACGCGGACGGCCTGTACGAGATCGTGGCGACATACGCCGGTTTCGACAACCACCACACCGGGACGTCTGTGGACACCCAGACGACGGCCTGGCTCATCGACCTTCTGACGAAGATGGGGGCCTCGGTCACCGAAGACCGGTACGAGTTCGAGCGGT
Organism: Gemmatimonadota bacterium; assembly: GCA_036338615.1. GTDB lineage: Bacteria > Gemmatimonadota > Gemmatimonadetes > Longimicrobiales > Gaopeijiaceae > UBA1138. The sequence continues at coordinate 16,154 of JAYZBT010000156.1, read as the reverse complement.
TCGTCTGCGCCGCCAAGCTGCTGGCGGACGGCGACGTCGTACCATCGCTCCCCGTCTTTTACAGCGCAGCAGGCGACTGGCGAACGAGGAACGTTGCGGTCATCGATCTGGATGAGGCGATTGTCGGCAACCCACGCGGTCTTGAACCCCATCTCGCTGCCGAACCCGACGCCGAGGCGCTGGTCCTGGCCGTCCATGGGCCCGATGACCTCGTGGTCCAATGCAACCGGGTGCCGACCATGCCGGTGTCGGGCGGCCGCCCTGCCGTCATTGTTCCGGGCAACTGGGCAGACCGCGTTCGCGGTTCCGAGGCGGAGCTGGCATTCGACGCGGAGGTCGAGACGTCTAGCAGCGCCAACGTCATCGCCTCGCTCGGTGCAGCCGAGGCTCCAGCTGTCAACATCACCACACCGCTGACCGGATGGACCCCGGCCGGCGGCGAGCGGGGCACCGGCCTCGCGGTCGCGCTGGCCATGACGGCTGATTTGTCAATCGATCACCACGTCACGCTATCGGTGTGCAGTGGCCACGAAATCGATCACATCGGCCTCAAGCACTACCTTGCCAGCCGTGACGCCGTTGGTGAGACTGTCGTCCACCTCGGCGCATCCGTTGCGGCGATCGAACCGGACTCGACGGGCCCGGCTCGACTTGGAGACCGGCGAATGGTTCTCACGACAGCCACCGGCGAACTGCGGGAGCAGATCCGTCGCCGGGTCCCGTCCGCGAATTGGCAACTGCGCACTGCGGATCCGTGGCCGGGCGAGGGCGGCACCTGGTTCGAGGCCGGCGCGTCGGTGCTGTCGTTTCTCGGCGGCGCATCGCTGTTTCACACGACAGCCGACACCGAAGCCGCCACCAGTCCAGAGGCGGTGGCGCTCGCAGCAGAGGTCGCAATCGACGCGGCCCGGCTCTTCCTGGATTCCTGAAAGCAACTGTCTTTCGGGGCTTGCTACCTTCTCGTCGGTTACTTTCTAATCGTTCTTTGAAATCTTCCTGGATTCCTGAAAGCAACTGTCTTCGGGGTTTGCTAAGTTTTCGTTGGGTACTTTCTAATCGTTTTTTGAAATACCGACGTCACGTCGGTTACTTAGGGACCAAGGGGGGTCTAAATGTTACTCAAACGCAAATTGTTGCGTCTGTTGTCTGTTTTGTTCGCTTTCGCACTTGTTGCTGCCGCGTGTGGTGGCGATAGCGATGATGACAGCTCGTCAGGTAGTAGCGACTCTGCCACAGCCGCTGCCACTGCTGATTCCAGCGAAGACGAAGCTGAGGAAGAGGAAGAGGACGCGCCGGCCGAGGACACGACCGAGGCCACGGCGGAGGATGCAGCCCCGGTTCCGACGGGAACGCTGCGGATGGCGTTCTCGACCGACGTGCAGACCTATGATCCGGTGATGACCGGTGTCGCCCAGACGCCGTACCTCCAGCCCGTGTACGACACGTTGTTGATCTGGACGTCCGACGGTGTTAAGCCTCGCCAAGCCGAGGCCGTCCGCATCATCGATGCGTCAACGTATGAGCTCGACATCCGAGCAGGCATCACCTTCAGCGACGGCGCCACGTTCGACGCCGCGGCGGTGGTAGCCAGCTACGAGCGGGCCATGGCCAATGAGGCCAGCCCACAGACGCCGTTCTACAGCAACATCGCCTCGATCACGGCGACGAGCGACATGACTGTTCGTTTCGAGCTGGTCAACCCGACGACGGTGTTCCTCGAGGACCTGACCTGGCTCCCTGGCATGGTGACGAGCCCGAACGCCACCGACCTTGATACGGTGCCCGTGGGCGCCGGCGGCTGGGTGCTCGACACTGACTCGACGCGGGCAGGCGTGCAGCAGGACTTCGTCGCTCGCACCGACGGATACTGGGATCCCGACTCGGTTCTGGTAGAGCGCATCGAAATGCGGCTGCTGCAGGAGGAAGCGTCGGTCAACGCCATGTTGAACGGCGAGATCGACTTGAGCGGGCGCGTCGACACCGCGGTGTCTGACTACGAGGACGCTGGCCTGACGCTTATCAACAGCCCGGGCCCATCCCTCTGCTACGTGCAGATGATCGACCTCGACGGTGTGCTGCTGGAGCCCCTCGGCAACGTCCAGGTTCGTCGGGCAATGATGCTGGCCCTCGACCGCGAAGGCTATAACCAAGCGGTTTTGAACGGGCTGGGCGAGACCAATCCAGGCTGGTTCCTGCCCTCAGAGCCTTGGTACGACCCGGGGCCGGAAAAGTATGCATTCGACCTGCCGAAGGCCAAGCAGATGCTGGCTGACGCCGGTTACCCGGACGGGTTCTCCATCCTCATCGAGACCATCCCGCCGCTAGCGACATCGGCCGAGGCCGTTCAGCAGATGTGGACGGCGCTCGGCTTGGACGTCTCGCTCAATATGGGCGAGCCGGGCACGCTGGGTAAGACGCTGCGTTCCGGCACCACGGAGCTGACGCCGACATGCAACATCGGTCATCCGCCCGAGACGTTCTACAAACAGCGTGTCGGTCCGGGGAACATGTTTGATCCGCTGGAGGCCGATCGTGGTGAAATCGCCGATCTGGCAGAAGTGGCTATGATGGCCACCTCAATCGAAGGCCAGAACGCTGGGTGGGCCGCGGTCTTCGCCTATGCGGTGGATAACGGCTTCGTCATGCCCCTCGCCCAGCGGATAGGGGGAGTGGCTCACAGCCCCGCGGTCGAAGGCGCCGTGATAACTCCCACCAACGCCGATTATCCGCGTCCGTACGGCATCAGGATCAGGTGATCTTGATCTGACCGGCCAAAGAGCTCCCCAGTCGACGAACCGTCGCCTGGGGAGCTCGGCCGCTGGCATGATAGCTATGACCTCATGACACGTACGATTCTCATCAGGATTGCGTCGCTCATTCCCTTGGTGATCCTTGCGAGCTTCGTCACATTCTGGCTGCTCCAGCTCACCGAGACCGATCCGGCTGTTGTCCGCCTAGGCGACGACGCGACCGAAGAAGCGTATGAGTTGTACCGCGAAGAGATCGGTGTCAATGACCCGTTCCTCGTCCAGTACGGCAGTTGGTTGGCTAATGCGGCAACCGGAGACCTTGGCGAGTCCTGGCACGGACCAGATCAGGTCTCCGAGCTGATTTCTGAACGGCTCTCGGTCACCATCTCTCTCGCGCTGGGAGGGCTGTTCGTTGCGGTGGCCATCGGTATGGTCGCGGGCGTCGCGGCAGGTGTCCGAGCCGGACGGCCTGCTGACGGGATGATCACGGCCGTGGCGTCGTCGGGTCAGGCGCTGCCGAACTTCTGGGTCGGTATCCTGCTCGTCGCCTTCGTTGCCATCCCCTACGACGTGTTCCCGGCGACCCTGTACACGGGCCCCACCGAGTCCGTGTGGAACTGGTTGCTCAGCATCACCCTGCCATCGATTGCGCTCGGTACCTCCGCAGCAGCGGCCATCGCCCGCCAGACACGGGCCGCGTTCGTGCGTGTGCTCCACGAGCCCTACATCCGTACGGCGCTGGCGGTCGGTCTGTCGCGACGATCGATCCTGTATCGGACGGCGTTGCGTAATGCCTGCATCCCGGTGGTCACCAGCGCCGCAACCTTGTTCGGAACGCTCCTCGGCGGGGCAATCGTGGTCGAGGCCGTCTTCGCCTATCCCGGCCTGGGTAACCTCGTGCTCGTCGGGATCCAGAACGGCGACCTGCCGATCGTCCTCGGCTTCGTGTTCGTCGCCGCAGTCGCAGTTGCCCTCGTCCAGCTGGTGCTGGACATCACCTACACCATCATCGACCCGCGGACGCGTGTGTCATGAAGCGACGGCTAGCCGGGACCGAGGGCGACAGCACGTTCGTCAAAGTGGCATGGGGGCTGATCATCCTGCTCGGCGGAGTCGCCGTGTTCGGCCCGACCCTCTCCCCCTACGATCCCAATATCGGAGACTTCCAGAAGCTCCTACAAGGGCCGAACGGCGACCACTGGCTTGGGACCGACAACCTCGGACGCGACACGCTCAGCCGGTTGATCGCCGGCACCCGCGTCGCCGCCCTAGCGGGCCTCGAAGCCACCGCCATCGCGATCGCCGTCGGGGTGCCGATCGGGATCACGGTGGGTTTCGTCGGCGGAACGATCGACCGGCTCGTGATGCGCGTCGTGGATGCCGTTGCTGCTATCCCTGCCCTAGTCTTGGCCATCGCCATCATCGCCGCGATCGGCAGCGGCTTAGGCCAAGCGATGCTCGCTGTCGGACTGGCTTTCTCGGCCAGTGTGGCGCGATTGGCGCGCGGGTTGGCGCTGGCCGAGCGGGAGCGTCTCTACGTCGACGGGGCGCGCGTCGTCGGGCTCAGCCGTCCGAACCTCCTCGGTCGTCATATCCTCCCGAACATCGGTGGGCCGCTCGTCGTGATCGCCACCACTGTCTTCGCCGCGGCTATCGTCATCGAGGCCGGGCTGAGCTTTCTCGGGCTGGGTGTGCCGATCCCCGATGCGAGCTGGGGATCGATGCTGACCGACGCCCAACGCGTCCACCGCAATCACCCGTGGCAATCGGTACCCCCCGGTATAGCGATCTTCATCTCCGTGCTGGCCATCAACGTCGTCGGGGACTCCTTGCTCCGGCGACGTCGGGGGGAGTCGTTCGACCACCCGGCAGGTCACCTCGAGCCGGTCATCGTCCGCAAGCAGGGCGAGCACACCGAGCCGGTGCGGGAGCCGGGTCGGGTGCTCACGGTCCGCTCGCTCTCGGTCTCCTACCCCGAGACCACGGCGGTGCTCGACGCCAACTTCCACGTCGACCAGGGGGAGGTGGTCGCGCTCGTCGGCGAGTCGGGAAGCGGCAAGACGAGCGTGGTCATGGCGATCGCCGGTCTACTGACCCCGCCGGCCGACGTTGGGGCCGCAGAGCTCTCACTCAACACCCCAGCCGGGGACCTGTCGCTGCTCGACGTCAGCCGACGGGAACAGTATGGCTGGCGGAGGAACATCGGCGTCGTCTTCCAGGAGCCTGCGGCCAGCCTCAACCCGCTGCAGACCGTGGGCCGGCAGATGACGAACGCGCTGAAGCGTGCCGGCGGGTTGTCTAGGCGCGAGATCTCCGAGCGCACGATCGAGCTGTTGAACGCGGTCGGCTTGCCCCATCCCCAAGAGGTCGCTCGCCTCCGCCCGGATCAGATCTCGGGCGGCATGGCCCAGCGGGTGGTGATCGCCCAGGCCCTCGCGAGCGAGCCGAGGTTGCTGGTGGCCGATGAACCGACGACCGCTCTTGACGTGACCATCCAGGCCGAAACCATCGCCTTACTGAAGCAGCTCGGTGAGGAACGAGGGCTGGCCGTCGTGCTGGTCACGCACGACCTCGGCGTTGCCGCCCAGCTGTCGGATCGCACGCTCGTCATGTATCAGGGCCGGGTCGTGGAGGCGGCCCTGATGGCCGATCTGGTTGCTTCACCACAGCATCCCTACACCGCGGAGCTCCTGGAGTCCGTGCCTCGCAACGTGCCGGGTGTCAGGATCGAGCCGAGGATCGACCACCTGACGACGCTTGAAGTCCCGACGGCTGGTTGCCTGTACGCACCACGCTGCCCCCACGCGGCGGACGTCTGTCGTCAGGACGAGCCGCCTCTGCGAGAGGTAAACGGTCACCTCACGGCATGCGTCCGGGCCGATGACCTGGATCTGGCTGGTATCACTCGGAATCCGGGAGTCGGGCCGTGACCACGCTCGTAACCGTGGATGGCCTGACCGTGCGCTTCAAGCGTCGGCGAAGGCTGACCGAGCTGCGACCGGAGCCATTCACCGCCGTTGACGGGATCAGCTTCGAGCTGAAGTCGGGTGCCATCACGGCAATCGTGGGCGAGTCAGGGTCGGGCAAGACGACCGTGGCCCGTGCGCTGCTGCGGCTCGTCCCCTTCGAGGGCGAGGTGACCGTCGACGACGTCGCAGTCCACGAGCTCCCGCGGTATCCGGGCATCGACTACCGGCGGCGGATCCAGGCGGTATTCCAGGATCCGCTGCAGGCGCTCAACCCTCGCCACAGTGCCGAGCAGCTCATCGGGGAGCCGCTACGTGTGCACGGCCATCGTGACGCAGCAGACCACAGCGCGCGCATCGACGAGCTCCTGGAGCAAGTCGGTCTCGACGCCGAGCTGCGGCCACGCACGACCCGCGAGTTATCCGGAGGCCAGCGCCAACGGGTCGCGATCGCCCGTGCCCTTGCAAGTGAGCCCCGCGTGCTGGTCCTCGACGAGGCCCTCAGCGCCCTCGACGTGACGACGGGCAACCGCGTGGCCGGGCTTCTGCGTGCCTTGGTCGACGCGGACAACTCGATGCTGTTCATCGCCCACGACCTCGCCCTGGTGCGCCAGCTCTGCGACGAGGTGCTCGTCATGCACCATGGGCGGATCGTCGAGCGTGGTAGCCCGGATGATGTGTGTGACCGACCGCAGGACCCCTATACCCAGCGACTGATCGCAGCCATCCCTGATCCGGCCGACGCTCTCGGCCGCTAGCCGGTCGACACGGCTCCGGGTAGTTCCTCGCCCTGCGCGCCAGCGAGGGGACTGATAGCCTCAGCCTTCGAGGAGGCGGTGCCGTGGCCTACACCCAGATCCGCAGCGAGCGACGGGGCCGGGTGGGCTGGATCACGCTCGACCGGCCGCAGTTTCGGAACGCGCAGTCGCGGGTGCTCCTCGAGGAGCTCGACGACGCGTTCGCGGCGGCGGCCGCCGACGACGAGATCCGGGTCGTCGTGCTTGCGGGCGCAGGCGAGCACTTCTCGTCGGGACACGATCTCGGAACGCCCGAAGAGAAGGAGGACGCGACGCGGCGGCCGTGGGCGGAGGGGGTGCGCGGCCAGCTCGAACGGACGTGGGATCTCCACGTCGAGAAGTCGCTCCGCTGGCGCGACCTGCCCAAGCCAACCATCGCCGCCGTGCAGGGCTACTGCATCTTCGGCGGCTACCTGGTCGCGTCGGTCATGGATCTGATCGTCGCGGCCGAGGACGCGCGCTTCCTGCCCGCACACGTGCAGCTCTTCACCGCGCCCTGGGATCTCGGGATCAAGAAGTCGAAGGAGGTCCTCTTCGAGAACCGGTTCATCGAGGCCGAGGAGGCGCTCGAGCTCGGCTTCGTGAACAAGCTCGTGCCGCGGGCCGAGCTCGAGAGCGAGACGCTCGCCATGGCGGAGCGGATCGCCCGCCAGGATCTCCTCAGCTTGCGGATGACGAAGTTCTCGATCAACCAGGCCCAGGACGCGATGGGCTTCCGCACGTCGGCGCACGCCGCGCACTCGAACTTCATGGTGCTCGCCTCGGGCGGGGTGATCCGCAAGGACGGCGAGGGCGAGCGCCGCCTCACGGGCGTTGGACGGGCGCTCGCGGAGGAGCCCCCGCGCGAGCGCTGACGTGGACGCGCCGAGTCCGCGGGCTACCGCGACGGCTCCCCTCTCCGGACTACGCGTGCTCGAGCTCGCGAACGGCGTGGCCGGTCCCTACGCCGGCCGGCTCCTCGCCATGCTCGGGGCCGATGTGCTCAAGGTCGAGCCCGCGGGCGGAGATCCCGCACGCCGGGCGGCGGTGGACGACACGCCCCGGCCGGGGACGAGCCCCCTCTACCTCCACCTGAACGCCGGCAAGCGCACCGCCGCACCCTCGGAGGGCGAGCTCGAGCGCGCGCTCGACGGGGCCGACGTCGTCCTCGACGACCGGGTCCGCCGACAGGTCGCGGGTGGACCGCTCGATCCCGAGCGACTGCAGGCGCGCGACCGGCCGCCGCACCTCGTGAGCGTCACGGCCTGGGGCTTCGAGGCGGACGAGCCCGGCCAGCTCGGCGACGAGCTCCTCGCCCAGGCGGTGTGCGGGATCATGACCCTGACGGGCGATCCCGATGGCGCGCCCCTGCGCTTCCCCGGCTGGCAGACGCAGTACCTGACCGGCGCGTACGCCGCGGTCGCGGCGCTCGCGGCCCGACACGCGGACGCGTTCCAGCACTTTGACCTCGCCTGGATCGCGTGCGGTGCGACCGGTGTGGAAGCGCCCTTCGCCAACTGGCTCCAGACGGGGCGGCGCACGGCGCCCGCGGGAGCGCATCCGCCGCACCTCTACCCGACGGGCGCCCTTCCCTGCGCCGACGGCTACGTGGTGCCGGGCACGATCCGCATCCACGACTGGACGGCGCAGTGCGCGATCTACGGCCGCGAAGACCTCATCGAGGACTCGCGCTTCCGGCGCCGCGGCGAGCGGGCGGCGCACGTCCGCGAGCTTTGGGACGAGATCGGCCCCTGGTACGCGCGCCACACGCGCCGCGAGATCTTCGACAGCGCCGTCGAGCGGCAGTGGGCGCTCGGCATGATCCTCACGGCGGCCGACGCCCTCGACGATCCGCACCTCGCGGCGCGCGGCTTCCTCGGCACCGTGGAGACGGAGGCGGGCCCCGTCACCGCGGCCGTGCGACCGTGGCGCACCGAGGGCATCCCCGCGTCGCCGCGCGACACACCCGCACGGGCGGAGGGCTGGAGGAGCGCCAACCGTCTCCCCGCGCCGGAGGCGGGCGCCGACCGTGCCGGGCCGCCGGGCGGGCTCCTGGCGGGACTGCGGATCCTCGAGCTCACGGTCGCCTGGGCCGGTCCCTTCGTCGGCCGCACGCTCGGCGCGCTGGGCGCGGACGTGGTGAAGGTCGAGTCGCCGGCGAGCTACGACGGCTGGCGGGGTCCGCACCCGGTGCCCGGCCAGAGACGCGCAGCCGACGCCCCGCTCTCGTACGACGTCGCGCCGAACTGGAACTCGCTCAACCGGAACAAGCGACACCTCGCGCTCGATCTCAAGCGACCGGAGGGGCGAGCGCTCCTGCTCGAGCTCGTCGCGACCGCCGACGCGCTCGTGTGCAACTACACGAGCGGCGTCCTGCCGCGACTGCGGCTCACTTTCGAGGATCTGGCCGCCGTGAACCCGCGCATCGTTCTCGTGCAGATGCCCGCTCTCGGCGCGACCGGACCCTTCCGCGAGGCGGCGGGCTACGGGACGATCATCGAGGGGATGGGCGGCTTCGCGGCCCGCTTCGGTCGGGAGGACGAGGGCGCGCGCGTGAGCCAGACCTTCTACCCCGACCCCGTCGGCGGCGTGCACGCGACGCTGGCCCTGCTCGCGGCGGTGGCCGCGCGCTCACACAGCGGCCGCGGTGCCGCCATCGACCTCTCGCAGCAGGAGGCGCTCTGGCTCCAGCTCGGCGAGGCGATCGTGGCCGCTTCGCGCGACGGCCGCGACCTCGCGCGGCTCGGAAACCGCGAGCCGGGGCTCGCGAGCTCCGGACTCTTCCCCACGAAGGACGGCGAGTGGGTGGCGGTCGCGAGCGAGGCCGACCTCTCACGAGAGCTCGCGGCCCCCGAGAGCCGCACGGCCGGGGAGCTCGTCGCGGCGCTCCAGCGGGCGGGAGGACGCGCCGAGCGGGTCGCGAACTTCGCGGCGGCCGCGGAAGACGCGAGGATGCGTCCCTTTCTCGAGCCGGTCGAGCACCCGGTCACGGGGACGGTGACATCTGTTCGTGTACCGCTGCGCGCGAACGGCGCACTCCCCGACACGCTGCGGCCCGCGCCCACGTTCGATCAGCACAGCGACGAGGTGCTGCGCGACTGGATCGCGTGTCGCGAGGAGAGGGTCGCGGCGCTGCGGGCGAGCGGCGTGGTCGGGGGCCAGCCCGGACGAACGTAGTCCGCGGCTGCGCGCCTTCAGCCGGCCGCGAGCGCGTCCGTCAGTGCGGACTTCCGCTCCGCCGTCACCCAGCAGTGGAGGATAGGATAGGAGAGCCGCCAACGTATGCGCGGCAAGCTTGCAGTACCGAGAGCTTGGGGCAAGGGTGTCTGTACCCGGGCAGTGCGAAGGAACGCAATGGAACACGACAAACACTTCAACGGTGAGATTCGCCGCACCGCCGAAGAGTCGACGCCCTCCTGGGGCTTCGACGAGTCTGTGCTGGCGCGGCGGCCGAATATCGTGATGGTCGTCCTCGACGATGTGGGCTACTCGCAATTGGGCTGCTACGGCTCAGACATCGAGACACCGGCGCTGGACAGCCTCGCCTCGGACGGGCTGCGCTACGCCAACTTTCACGTCACGCCGCTGTGTTCGCCGACACGGACCTGTCTGCTGACCGGCCGCAACCATCACAGCGTGGGCATGGGGCGCGTCGCAGAAATGACAAACGGCTTTCCGAACACACGCGGCATCGTCTCCAGGGACGCGGCCAACATCGCAGAGTTGCTGAAACCGCACGGCTACCAGACGTTGTGTGCGGGCAAGTGGCACCTGTCGACGCTCGATTCGACCAGTCCGGCGGGTCCCTATGATCACTGGCCCCTGCAACGCGGTTTCGATCGCTTCTACGGGTTCCTCGCCGGGGAGACCAACCAGTGGAGTCCCGAACTGGTCATGGGCAACGAACGGATCGAGCAGCCGCCAGGGGACGACTACCACCTGTCGGAAGACATTGTCGATCAGGCCTGCAAATGGTTGCGGCAGCTGGTGTCGGCCGATCCTGACACACCGTTCTTCCTCTACGTTGCCTTCGCGGCCGGGCACTCGCCACATCACGTTCCGAGGGAGTACGCCGACAAGTACTGCGGCCGTTTCGACGATGGATGGGATGTGGCCAGGCAGCGCGTGCTGGCGAAACAGAAGGAGACGGGGTTGCTGCCCGAGCATCAGGATCTCGCGCCCCGCAACCCCGGCGTACAGGTCTGGGACGACCTGGACTCGGACGAGAAGCGCTTGGCTGCCCGCATGCAGGAAGTGTTCGCTGGTTTCCTGGACCATGCGGACGTGCAGGTAGGACGCCTGCTGGATCAGATCGATGCGCTCGGGAAACGGGACGATTCGATCGTGATGGCGATGTCCGACAACGGCGCAAGCGCCGAAGGAGGGCCTCACGGGACTTACGATCACCAGCGGTCGCGGAACGGATTCGGGACCACGGTCGAGGCGAACCTGGCCCGGCTCGAGGACATGGGTGGTCCATTCACCTACAACAACTATCCGTTCGGCTGGGCGATGGCGGGCAACACGCCCTTCAAGCGCTACAAGGGCAACACCTATGCGGGCGGCATTCGGGCGCCTCTGCTGATTCGCTGGCCGGACGGCATCGCTGCGAAGGGGGAAACCCGACGTCAGTTCTACCATGCGGTGGATGTCGTCCCGACGCTGATCGATCTACTCGGGATGCCGATGCCCGACCAGGTCCTCGGCGTTCCACAGATGCCGCTGCACGGCACGTCCATGGCGCGCACGCTGAATGACAACAGCGCCGAGACGGGAAAGAAGATTCAGTATTTCGAGACCATCGGTCAACGCGCCCTCTGGCACGAAGGGTGGAAGGCGGTGACCTTCCACGAGCGCGACACGAGCTTCGACGATGACGTCTGGGAGCTCTACCATCTCGACGAAGACCTGGCCGAGCTCAACAACCTGGCTGAAGCGCATCCTGCCAAACTGGAGGAGCTGATCGAGCTCTGGTGGCGTGAGGCCGAGCGGTACGGCGTACTTCCGCTCGACGACCTGAACTTGCGGAAAGGCGTGGGATGGTGGCCGGAACGGAAAGACCGCTGGGTGCTCTACCAGGATGCGGTGCTACCGCACTTCTTCAAGGCCGGGCCCAGGGTCCGGGGGCTGTCCCATCGGATCACTGCGCGCATCGAACGGACTTCCGTTCGCGATGACGGTGTCATCATCGCGGATGGGGGGCGCTTCGGCGGCTGGAGCGTCTTCGTACGCGACAACCGCTTGCACTACACGACCAACAACTTCGGTGAGCGGTGCCGGATCTCCTCGCCGTTGGCAATCCCGTCGGGTTCGACGACATTGAGGATCGATGTCGTCCGCAGCGGGAAGGACGAGGGCAAGGCACGCTTCTTCATCGACGGGCGAGCGGCCGGGGAGGGGCTTCTCTCTCCTTTCCGCCACTACTATTTTGTCAACGAACCGCTCGATGTGGGACGGGACAGTCAGACTCCGGTGGACGAGCAGTACGAGTCACCGTTCGTGTTCAAGGGACGGATCGTCGACGTCGTCATCGAGGCCTTCGGTTCGGAGGTGGTCGATCAGGACGCGCTGCTCGACGAACTCATGGCCAGCCAATAACGGGTCGGCGGTCAGCCCGTCGATGACGACGTCAGTCTGATCCACGGGAGTGCAATCCTGGACCGGCGTCGCGACTTATGACTCTTGTTGGTAGCTCGCGCGCCAGTGCTCGGCAGGATGCGCGTCGAGGTTGAGAACGTGGCCGTCGTCCAGCACATCCACTGGATCGCGGCCGTCGACGCCGATGCCGAAGGGATGGTAGCCCGCCAGGCGCTTCAGCTTGTGCGGCATCTCCTTCACGACCTCGGCCGGGATGGCGAGAGAATGCATCTCTTGAGGCCGCAGGTAGCTCACCTGATGGCTGGTGAAGAAGCCCATGCGCTCCTCGTCTGCGGTGACGTTCGCACCGCCCGCGTGCCACATGCCGCCCTCCCAGAACACAACGCTGCCGGATTTCATCTCGACCTGAATGGACTCCACGCTCTGATCGAGTGGCTTGGTCCAGCTATGGCTGAAGGGTACGAGGTGGGTAGCGCCGTTGTCCTTGGTGAAGTCATCGAGCGCAAACAGGGCGTTACACAGGAACGCTGGATGCGGACGAGGTATCGGCCACAGGCCGTCGTCCTGGTGCAAATCCTGCTTGGTCTCGCCGGGCAACGTGTTGAACAGCGTGGTGATGTTCAGTTGGTTGTACTTGCCGATGACGCCGTCGACGATGGCGCACAGGCGGGGGTCCAAGAACACGAAATCCGCGGCGCGGGTCTTGGCGAGCAGGTTGTGCGCCCGCCAGGTGCGCCCGCTCGAGGTGCCGAGGCTGCGACTAACGGTAATAGGAACCTCGGTGTTGAAGGCATCGCGGAGCGTCTGGACGTTGTCCGGTGTCAGGAAGCCATCGACCACGGTGTAGCCCTGAGTGCGGATCTCCTCGACCACCTTGCCGATGTCGAGACCATCGATGGTCACTCCGGTCTGATCCACCGGGTCGTACATGTTGTTCATGCCTGGGACTCCACGCCCGCATTTCTATCTCATTGCGGGCGTGGATGTGCGAGGCTGCCCACTGGGGAACGGGTTCGCAGGCCCCCCGGTGGGCCACGAGCTACGGCACAACTTCCGATCCGCCGATCGGGACAACGGCGCAGCCACCGAGGCCAGACACCTCGAGCGAATGATCGAAGGGCGCCTGCGGTTGACCAGATCATCATGATGTGCCAGCTGAATATGCAAAAGATCGGCTGGGGTCATGACCGAGATCCAGATCCGGTGCACGATCAGCCGGGGGCGGAGGCGAGCAGCAGCCAGGCCGGGAGCACACCGGTATTGCAGATCTGGAAGATCAGATCGGCGGACAAGGTCAGCCGTCGCCCTCACGCTGCGAGAGGAAGGACTGCAGCTGACGGTCGTGTCGGCTGGCGGCGCTGATCGGCTGGATCGCCGGCGCCCAGCGCGGCGGAACGGCCGCTTCCGGAACGTCACCCATGACCGTCACGCGTTGGATCACGCGCTCGCCCTCGAAGTCGTTCAGCACCGAGTGCTGCGTACACCGGTTGTCCCACATCGCGATCGTGCCTTCGGACCAGCGGTAACGGAGCGCGAAGCGCGCTGAACCGGCCCATCGCGTGAGGAAGCCGAGGAGCGCTTCGCTTTCCTTGTGGCTGAGCTCGACGATGCGGCGCGTGAAGTGCTCGTTCACGAAGAGCGAGCGGCGACCCGTCTCCGGATGCACTCGGATCACGGGGTGAATCGCCATGCGCTCGGGATGATCGTGCGGGTGCGCATCGTGCAGCGCACTCAGGCTCTCACAGAATTCACGCATCGCCGGTGAGAGCTCGTCGTAGGCCTTGTACATGTTGGCCCACATCGTGTCGCCGCCGACCGGCGGACATTTCACCATGTGCAGGATCGCGATCACGGAGGGCTCCGCCTGGCAGGTCAGGTCGCTGTGCCATTCGTCGGCGATCTCGCCACGCCCGCCCTTCGCGTGGAGCTCGAAGAACTCGGGACGCTCGCCGCCGAGCGCCAGGTTCGGATGGGACTCGAGCTCTCCGAAGAGCCGACCGAACGCGATGTGTTCGTCGGGCGAGAGATGCTGATCCGGGAAGAAGAGGACCTGGTATTCGAGCAAAAGCTCTCGGATGCGCACCGCCTCGCTCTTCCCTGCGCTTGCGAGCGCGATCCCGCGAACCTCGGCTCCGAGAGAGCCGGCGACGCGTTGGATGTCGAGATCTCTCATATCTGCAACGGCAGCCATGTCTTCGCCCCCTGTCGACCGGGCGGAGAGGGCGTCGCCCGGATGGCCAGCGTACGTCATCCGCGCGGTGACGGCAATCGGCGCCGCGTCGCGGTTCGCGGGGACCCGCCCGACCGCGCTAAGGGTCTCGTCATGCGGGATTCGTTCTTCTTCGACCTCGACGGCACGCTCACGTATCCCTTCGAGGGCATCACGGGATGCATCCAAAATGCGCTCGAACAGCTGGGCTCGCCGGTGCCCAGCGCGTCATCGACACCGGCCGGTTCCCGGCCAACCGAGACGACTACGCCCGAGCGATCGCCCGGGCCGACGGACACAGCAGCCCTGACGAACGAGCCTGGGCCATCGAGGGTTCAGCCAGTTTCGGGCGGGGCCTCACTGTCGCTCTGACCCGTGTTGAGCAATAGGTGATCGAGTTTGACCCGGTTGAGCAACGCCCGGTGCGCATCGGTTTCGATGGGTTCAGGCCGCTGGAGGCTCACCCGTCGCCTGGGCGCCGCCGTTCGATCATGCGGGTCAGGTGCTCGCGCTCGTTGGCGTCCGGTATCTCCGAAGGGTCGAGTTCGCCGGGGGCGGACCTCATCCCGTGCCACAGCCGATGGCTGATCGGGATCGTTAGCTCGAACCGCTGCCGCTGGGGGAGCCCGCACTGCATGTCGTCACACGACTGCCATCGCACCTCGCCGCCGATGGTGAGTATCCGCTCGTCGTCCGGCCCCATCCCGGCGGACCCGTTGTGGGCGATCGGGCGGCGCAGGGTGACGTCGCCCTCGTAGACGTGCAGTGTCTCGCCGGTCCCGCGCAGGACGAGCGGTCGCGTCGGCGGATGCTCGGTCTCGGAGGGGAGCAGGCCGGGCGTGTCGTCGAGGACGATAGCGGCCGCGACCATGCCTTCGGGCACTGGTTCGCCGTAGAGGTGCTGACCGGCTGGCACCCTGAATCGGGCCACCAGGTCGCGGCGCATACCCTCTGGTAGCGCACGCCGATCGATCTCGACGTCGACGGTCACCGCCGCGACCTCAGCCGGTCCGTTGACGTCAGCGCCGGTCGACTCGGCTCCGGGTAGTTCCTCGCCCTGCGCGGCAGCGAGGATCTGCTCCGCACCGATGCGGATGGAGAGGGTCTGCTCGAAGAACTTGTGGGTGATCACGCCGTTGGCGTCGATGAGGTATGTGCCTGGGAATGGGACCCCATACCAGGGGTGATCGTCGGGTGGGATAAGCGTGTTGAGGATGCCGAACGACGTGATGATCTCCGAGTTCGGGTCGGAGAGCAGAGGAAACGTGATGCCGTAGGCGGCGCTGAAGTCGGCCAAGGCGTCGGGTTCGTCGTAGCTGATCGCATAGAGAGCGATCCCTTTGGCGTTCAGTGCCTCATAGCCGTGTTGCAGCTCGACCAGCTGCGTGCGACACGGCGGTCACCACACCGCAGAACGATAGAACACCACCGCGGCCGCTTGGCCGGCCCGATCCCGGTGCACATCGATGACCTCCCCATCGGGGGTTTGCGCCACTATGTCCGGGAGCCGCTCGCCCACCTCAGGACCCGTCGGGAACTCGCCCCTCGGGTTTCGCCTAGGGCCGGTCCCCGGTTTGAGCCCTCCGGCGAAGCCGTCGGCATCTACCCACAGCTGATCTGGTCCGGGGTCGGCGGTGGTCTCGAGCTCGACGTCCATTCTTCCGATACTACCGACCAGTCGGCCGACCTCGCAGATAACTCCGAAGCTTCGGCCTAGTCACAGTCAAACGACGACGAGGTCCGCGTCGGTGAGCTTGGCCGCCGAGATTGCACTTCATTGCGGGCGTGGATTTGCGGGGCCGCCCACTAGAGAACGGGCTTGAAATTAAGTACATAAGGACCGCCGGGCTGAGGC
>JAYZBT010000155.1:0-4305 GCA_036338615.1 Gemmatimonadota bacterium | reverse complement strand
GATCGCCCCGTCTTCCTGCGGGATGAACGCCCCGGCTCCAACCTTCACGTCGAGCAGTAGACCCGTGAGACCCTCGGCGAGTTTCTTGCTCATGATACTCGCGGCGATCAGTGAGCGTATCGGCACCGTCGCGGTCACGTCACGCAATGCGTAGAGACGCCGATCGAGCGGGGCGATCTCCTCGGTCTGTCCGATCATGGCGCAGCCGACGTCTTCCAGAACGATTCGGAATTCGTCCAGCGAGAGGTCGGTTCGAAACCCCGGGATCGCCTCCAGCTTGTCGAGGGTTCCGGCGGTGTGGCCCAGTCCGCGCCCGGACATCATCGGAACGAAGATCCCCATCGCCGCCGCCAAGGGGGCGAGTACGAGGGATACCTTATCGCCGACTCCCCCAGTGGAGTGCTTGTCCACCCGAGGCCTCGGAAGGTGGCTCAGGTCCAGCACCGTCCCGGACGCGAGCATCACCCGAACGAAGACCTCGGTCTCATCCGCGTCGAGGCCCCGATGGAAGACGGCCATCAAGAACGCGGACATCTGATAGTCCTGGACCGAGCCATCGAGGAAGGCCGCCAGGAACGCCTCCAGGGTTCGCCCGTCTATAGCGCCGCCGTCGCGCTTCTGTTCGATGACCCGGCTCGGGATCATGGGGCCCGAGCCCTCAGCCAGAGTAGCGCTTCCTGGCTCCCTCGATGGCGTCATCGACCTTGCCCTTCACTTCGTCGGCGAGGTCGTCCCAGCGGTCGGTCGCGGAACCTCGTAGCGTGACCGCCGTCTTTTTGATGCGCCGGCGCGTGCGGCGACCGGACTGCGGTGCGGTCAGCAGAGCCACGCTTGCGCCCATCACGGCACCGAGCAGCAGCCCCGAGATGAAGTTTATCACTTGCGTCTCGTGATCGTATTCCATGGTCCTCCCCCCGGGCAGCGTGCGCGCTATCGTTGTATATTAGCGCCGCAAAGCACCAGCAACGAGACGGAGGAGAGATGGGGGCACCGGCCACGACGCTGCGGGAGATCGCGGTTCCGATTTCGATCTTTATCTCTCTTCGCAACGAACTCGAGAAGGAAGCGGGAGCGCTGCCGACGATCCACGCGCTTCACCACGCCGGATACGACGCCGGGACGGCCGCCGCCGCCCCCTTCGGCCTTGGCGGGAGTGACGACGGCGCCAGCATGGGGCAGTCGGCCTTCTGGGCCAGGATCTCGGACTTCTTCGCCCGCAGGGGCTGGGGAACGCTCACACAAAGCAGCGGTCATGCCGGGATCGCACTGCTCTCGAGTCCGGACTGGGCCGAGGCATCCCACGACTCGGTCGACTCGGACGCCAGCTGTTGCTTCAGTACCGGGTTCCTTTCCGGACTGCTCTCGGGATTGGCCGAAGCGCCCGTGGCGGTGCTGGAGGTCGACTGCCGCGCGCGCGGTGACGACCAGTGTCGGTTCGCGTTCGGCTCGGAAGTCGCGATCCACGACCTCTATGGCTATCTGCTCGAAGGGAGCACGCTGGAAGGCGCTCTCGCCGCGCTCTAATAGCCCAGCAAATGCGTGCGCTCGGCGTCGACTACGGTTCCAAGAGGGTCGGTTTGGCGCTCAGTGACCCCACCGGGACCATCGCGTCCCCGCTCGAGACGCTGGTGCGCAGGGCGGGAAAGCGCGCGCCGATCGCGAAACTCGAAAGGATCGCAAGCGAGCGGGACGTCGAGCATCTGGTCTTCGGGCTCCCGCTCGACCTCGCCGGCAACGAGCCCGAGTGGTGTGGCGAGGTCCGGAGCGTGGGCGAGCGGCTCGCCGAGCGCCTCTCCGTGGAAGTCTCCTTCGTCGACGAGCGCATGACCGCCGTCCGAGCGGAACGAGCGATCCGGGCGATCGGCCTGCCCAAGCACAAGCGCGAAGAGAAAGGCCGGGTCGATGCAGCAGCGGCCCAGCTCATTCTGCAGGCCTGGCTCGATCAGCGGGCGGCATCCACGTGAGCCTGCCCCGGATCCTCCGGTCGTTTGGCGTCACGGCCGCTGTGGCGCTGGGCGCTTGTGGCGTCGAACCTGGCGAACCGGTTCAGATCACGGTGCCGCAGGGAGCCACGCTCTCCGAGGTCGCGGACACCCTCGCCATGCGGGGCGTGATCCGGTCGCAGCGGATGTTCGAGCTCTACGCACGGTTCCGCGGCGACGACCGCCGCATCAAGTCCGGGAGCTACGAGCTGCCCACGTCCAGTTCGTGGGGTGACGCGCTCGAGCACCTGACGCTCGGTACCGTGATGACCCGGCTCATCACGATTCCGGAGGGCTTCCGTTTGGATCAAATGGCGCCTCGGATCGCAGAGATCAGCGGCGTGGCGGTCGACTCCGTGCTCGCCCTTATCGAGACGCCCGGTATCGCGCTCCGGCTGGGTGTGCCGGGGCCGAGCGTGGAGGGCTACCTCTTCCCGGACACGTACCGCTTCGCTCCAGGCGTCGCGGTGGAAGCGGTACTCAGAGAGATGGTGGAGCGGTACGAGGCGGTCTGGACCGAGGCACGACGGGCCCGGCTCGCTGAGCTCGACATGTCGGAGTCGGAGGTCATGACCTTGGCGTCCATCATCCAGGCGGAGGCCCGCCGAGTCGAAGAGATGCCCACCATTTCGGCGGTGTACCACAACCGGCTGCGCGACGGTTGGCTGCTTCAGGCCGATCCCACTGTCCTCTACGCGCTCGGAGGGCCTCGCGAACGACTGTTGTACGCTGCCATCGATTCGGTCGCGGACAACCCCTACAACACGTATTCGCAGAGGGGATTGCCGCCCGGACCCATTGGAGCTCCCGGTGAGGACGCGATCGTCGCGGCGCTGCATCCGACGGAAGAAGATTTCATGTACTTCGTCGCCCGCCCCGACGGGTCCCATCACTTCACTCGCTCGCTCGCTGAGCACAACCGTGCCAAAGCCGACGCTCGTCGCGAGTGGGACCGCATCGGAGCGGGGTGAGCGAGGCCCCAGAGCGAACGCCGCTACGCCAGGCGCTGCGCCTGCTCGTCATCGTGGAAGCCGGACTCGCCCGGCCGCGTTCAGCGGTCGAAGTGGTCGAGGCCGCGATCGCCGGCGGCGCGCGCGCGATTCAGTTGCGCAACAAGGGCGACACGGCGCGTGAACTCGTGGCGGCAGGCAGGCGACTGACCCCGCTGCTTCGTCGGGCCGGGGCCCTACTGTTCGTCAACGACCGGTTCGACGTCGCGCTCACGCTCGGCGCGGACGGAGTGCACCTGGGGCCCGAGGACCTACCGGTAGCTACCGTCCGTGCAGTCGCCCCCGAGGGGTTCCTGATCGGGAGATCCGCCGACGACCCGCGGGTCGCGCGTGACTCGGTGGCGGACGGCGCGGACTACATAGGATGCGGCACCGTCTTTCCCACCTCGACCAAATCCGAGGCCGGAGACGTCATTGGCGTCGAGGGCCTGCGCCGAGTCGTGAGGGCAGTCCCGGTGCCCGTGGTCGGGATCGGTGGAATCACCGTTGAGCGCGCCCGCGCCGTCGCGGAAACGGGGGCGGCGGGAATCGCGGTCGTCAGCGCGGTGATGAGGGCGCCGGACCCGGCAGCCGTGGTACACTCGATGCTACAGCGCTTCCAAAACAGCTAGCGCCTCCGGTACCAGTCCTCTCGCATCAACCGGAAGTGCATCAAGAAGCTGATCTTGCCCGCCCCGGTGCCGGTCAGCGCGACACCGTCCTCCTGGAAGTCCCGGCGCTGGTAACAAACCCCACCGCCGTTGGTCTCGCCAGTCGGGCACGGGCGTGCCCACAGATACGCACCCCACCCGTGCCATAGGCCGTCCAGACTCGGGTTGTCCCTCAGCCAACTGTTGAGGGCGTGTCCCTCTTCATAGCTCAGCGGCTCGGCACGCCCCGGCTCCTGCGCGAATCCGCCGTAACTGCGTGACGATGTGTACACCGCCTGCACGGTTGGGAAGAACAACGGGACGCGGGCGGAGAACGAGGTGAGGTTCTCGTAAAACACTTCGTAGTCCGATCCCGCGTCCGGATATTCCGGAAGCACCGAGCCATCGGCGAAGGTCGTGACGCCATTGGCCGCCTTGTGGTAGACCACACGAATCTGGTTGGGGCGAAGGCCCACCAGCCAAAGCCCGTCGCGACACTCCTGCCAGAGGTGGTCGTAGTCGGCACTGATCCAGTGCTCGATGGCGTGGCCTTGCCTGCCACAGTTCATCACGCGCACGTCGTACGAGACATCACCGATCCAATGCGAGTTGATGCGGGCGATGAAGTCTCCACACTCTTGGCGGGCGTTGCTGAAGCCGAGGCATACGACCCCGATGACGCCA
>JAYZBT010000154.1:0-4709 GCA_036338615.1 Gemmatimonadota bacterium | reverse complement strand
ACCTCCGCGGTGCGCTCACCGTCGGGCGTGAAAACCGCGACGAAGAAGCCACCTTCGTAGCGCGGGACCTTCAAGCCGGCTTCCCCAGCCGCGGCGTTGAAAGCCACGACCCGGCTGCGCAGCATCTCCATCATCTGCGCGCGCTCCTGGTTCGCGCGTGCGTTGAGCTCCGGGTCGGTGAGCACGTCCGCGATCGCGAGTTGGCCGAGGTGGTTGCAGTTCGACCAGGTGGCACGACAAGAGTAGGCGAGGGCGTTGGTGAGGCGTTCGCGTTCGGCGGGGTCCCTGTGCAGCGCCACGACCGCGCCGATGCGCGCCCCGTACTGGGCGAACGACTTGGAGGCTGTCCAGGCGACCAGCACGGTGCCGGTCTCGAGCATCGTCCGGGTCGCGTCCATCCATTGGTCCGACGCCGGATCCTCGAAACTGATGTAGGCGCAGTCCAGTAACGTGGCGACCGGCGCACGCTCGCCGGCGGCCCGAACCATCTCCGCCACAGCGGCCCACTCGGATTCGTCCAGTGAGTACCCGGTCGGGTTGTGGCAGGGGAAGTTGAGCAGAAGCAGCACTCGTCCTTGCTGCTCGATGTGACGGTCGATCCCTGCCGACAGCGCATCGAGATCGAAATGCCCGTCGTCTCGGAACATGCGGTGGGTATCGACATCTCGGCCCGCATGCCGAGTGATCACGGCGTAGGGCCCCCAGAAGTAGCTCGACGTCAGCGCGCGCTGTCCCGGTTCGAGAAAGTTGACCGCCGCGTGGTGGATCGCGCCGGTTCCACCGGGAGTGGCAGCCGCCACCGATTGGGCTGCTAGCGGACCGTTGCCGAAGAGGTCCGCAATCGTCGCCTGCAGAAACGCGGGTGATCCGGCGATCGGTGCATAACCAGCCGCGCGGGCCTGGGAGGCCCGCGAGAGCGCCTCCGACACACTGGACATGACTACGAGCTTGCCCTCGTCGTCCATCAGCGCACCCAAGGTGGCGTTCAGGATGGACTCGCCCGCCGCGGCTCGCTTGGCGGCGTTCGCGTTGAGCGTGAAGATGGGGTCGTCGCCGGCTCTGTGTTGCGCCGCGTGGATCAACGCGCTCGAAATACTCGTGCTCATGCCGCGCCCCCAGGTAGTTCCTGATTCAGCTCCGCATACACTTGCTGGATCGCGCGAGCTTTTTGGCTGGAGCTCAATGACCACGTCTCGAGCTCGGCCATGTCCGCCCTCGCCTGGGCCTCTTCCAGGCTCAAGCCCTCACTGTGCAGGCGCTTCGTTTCCTCGATGACCGTCACAACGGCCTGCCGGTACGTTTCGAGTTCCTCGGCCAATACCTCCGGTGAGTCGACGAAGCCGTGCCCGGGCACGTAGATGTCCACATCCATCGCCTGTGCTCGCTCGATCATCTCGACCCACTCGCTCGGGAACGCCGTGCGCATCGCCGGAAAGACCCGGTGCAGGTATGCCTCGCTCATGAAGAGAATCTTCTCGGCAGGCAGGTAGACCGAGAGGTCGCCGCCCGTATGGGCTCTTCCCATGAAGAGGACCTCGATGTCCCGGCCGCCGAGGTCGATCGTAGCCTTTTCGTCCACGATCCGAGTCGCCATCATCACAGGGGGCGCGCCGTCCCGACGGTTCGGGTTGTTCGCGCCCGCCGCCAGCGTGGCGGCCGACGTCGGGTGCGCCAGGAATTCCGCGTCGCTGGGAAACGCCGAGTTGCCGGCGGTGTGGTCGCCGTGGTCCGAACAGATCACCACATGGGTGATCGGCTGATCCGTGATCTCGGCGATATGGTCGATCATGCGCTGAGTTTCTTCGACACTGCCTTGGCCGTCCGCCACCAGAACGCCGGCGGTCGACACGACGAACAGGCTCACCGTCGTGAACTTCTCCTCGCCCGCCGAGCGCAGTTGCTCGTACGAGTACACGTTCGGGGCGAGCTCCTGGATGCGGGGGAAGTCGTCGTCCGTGTACCCCCGCGCGTACGGATCGGCGGTGCGTACGAGCCCGGACGACTCCGAGGCCGTCCCATCCGTGGAGGGTCTGTCCCCGATGCCTTCGTCGGCAGAGCCGGAGCAGCCGGCGACGATGAGCACGATCGCGAGTCGCCAAGACCGACGGTATTTCATGATGGGCGTTTTTCCTGTCGCTGGTTCGCTAGAAACGGCCGCGAGATCTGGGATCCCCCGGCCGTTCTCACGTCCCTGAAGGACGAGTGCTACGCAAAGCCCTACTGGTTGTTGTTCCGCTCGTCCGAGGTCGTCCCCGAACGCTTGGCGACCTCGCTCTCGTACTCATCCTCGCTCAAGTAGGTGACGTCGACCCAGGCATGGGCCATCTCGTCCACCGTCCTGTCGCCCCAGCCGACCCACTGGGTGTGGTCGGGGTTGTTCCTGTTCTCCGCAGTGTTGTCGTGCCACGCGGTAATCACCAGTGTCGTCCCTGCCGGTAGCAGCGGAGCCGCATCGTCGGCGAAGATGTAGTTGACGTGCCACTGCCACTGGAAGTTGTTGACCTGGCTGAGGATTTCTTTGCGGCCGTCGGGATAGATCGCCTCCATCGACATGGCCTTGCCGCGCATGTGCATGTGTGGTTGGAAGTTCTCGAGGCGGGCGGGCCACTTGAGCACGTGGAAGTCCTGCGTCACCGCGACCTCGCCGGGAGGAATGTCGAGGTCCGAACGGCCGCGCGCGTCGAACATGTTCAGGCGGGTGCGGTTCCGCGGGGTCTCACCTCGCGGATAGAGCCATACGCCGAGTTCGACCTGCCCGGCTTCCACCTGCTCACCGATGGCGTGCAGGTGCATTTCCCAGAGAATCCTCGCCCCCGGCATCATCAACTTGCCGGCGCCTTCGGGGAAGATCTCGCCTCGCTTCCCTACCGCCCACTCCATGAAGAGGCCGGGGCCACCCATTGCGCCGCGATCGGTGACCTGTGCGATGCCGGCGCTTTGCGCGTCCTGCTCCTCATCCTGCAGGAGGAATGCGAGCGCGTGGTGCACGATCCTACGACTGCCCATGCCGACCGGCCGGATCTCGATCGCCTTGACCCAACGCGGCTCCGTGATTCCGGTCTCCGTGATGGGCCGGTACCACTTGTCCTGCGTCACCGCGTCGAGGTCGTACGCCTCGGACTCGAATACCATGTCAGGCGCGCCGAAGTCAGGCTCGAACTGCCACGCGTTGGGGTCCGGGAACTCCATCGGCTCCGGCATGTCCGCCTCGTCTCCGAACGGCGTGCCGTTGTCGATCCATTGCACGATGGTCTCGATCTCTTCGTCCGTGAGACCACGGTCGTTCTTGAAGTTCTGGATGCCGATGCTGCGGTCGATATGCCACGGCGGCATCGAGCGCTCGGCGACCTTCGAGCGGATGCGCCGCGCGTACCGGCGGGCTTCGTCGTAGGTCATCAGCGAAATGGGCGCGATCGATCCGGGTTGGTGACAGACCTGGCAGTTCTGCTGCAGGATCGGTGCGACATCGCGCGCATAGGTCACGTCGTCCTCTAGGCTCTCTTGGGCCGTGATGTCTCCGGCTCCGATCGCAAGCGCGATCGTACATGCCAGGACACCTGTGCCTGCTTTCCACAACATCGCCGTTTTTCGCATGTAGGCGCTCCTTCCAGTGTTAACGGACCGTGACCTTCACGAATCCGTTCGTCCAACAACATTGGGAATGGCCGGCCGTGGCTACCCCCGAAGAATCGTTTGCACGGACCCTCAGAACGTACTCTCCGGGCTCGTCGAAGGTGGCGGTCGTGCTGATCATACCGCCCGTGGCCTCTACGCGCCCCATGCCTTCGCTGAACACGACATCGCCCGGGCCCTGATGCTTGAACCAGGTCAGCGTCACCTGTTGCGGAGCTCGGCCTCGACCGCCGGAGAACGCGGCCGCGAGGCCAGCGCCCGCCACGCCGTCGTCCTTCGCGCCTATGGTGACGGCGACAGGCTCACCGACTCGGCCACGGAGGGTCGGACCAACGATACCGAGCGGCGCGGCCCCCTCTGGGCCCCCCTCCACGAAATAGAGCCGCGGCGGTGTGTTGCCGTTCGCACCCTCGCCGTCCAGCGCGTCGATCTTCCAGTCGGTCTTCAACGCGGCCGGGATGGAGTACTCATGGCTGCCTATCTTGAGCATCCACGTAATCGTCGCGGTTTGTCCGAAGTCTGCCGGAACGACCACCCCGAACACACCCCAGTGGCGTCGTGCTTCGAAGCGGGTCGGTTGTACGCCGTCGAACTCGGCGGGCTCAATGGCGTTGTTCTCACCGAGAGGGATCTCGAGGGCCTGGTCGGTATTCCGGTTGAAGTAGCCGAAGGAGATCGTGAAGGTACCGTCCGCGTTGGGGTACCACCCCTCGTAGGCCGGTGTGACGCCTTGGCCGCTGGCGCTCGTGAGCCCGAGCGGAACGCCCTGGGCGGCGGACGGCACGGCGAACCACAACCCGACGATGAGCGCTAGCGCGCCGACCGCCAAGAGCCGCTGACTGCGCATCGAATCTCCTTGCGACGGATTTCCTGGCCCAAATGCCGGCACAGGCGTGGATTCCGCAACCAGAAATATCGCCACGGCTGCTGCGGATGTACATGGAGCGCCGGGATGGGCTGTGTGCCACGTTCTTCGTGTGGCTCGTCGCGGACCTGGTGCAAGGCGGCTTGTTGTTGGGATGGGTGCCTCCGTGGAAGAGAAATACGTCGAGATCAGAGACGAGCGAATGGCCTCG
>JAYZBT010000153.1:0-15111 GCA_036338615.1 Gemmatimonadota bacterium | reverse complement strand
CCCCGCTGAGCAGCCATGCACGCACCGGTTGACATACCTGACGATTCCGCGATTCCTCCCCCATGATCTCCGCCAACAACCTCGAGAAATCGTTCGGTGCCCGGTCGCTGTTCACCGGTGCGTCCTTTCAGCTCAACCCTGGGGACCGCTACGGGTTGGTCGGAGCCAACGGGTCGGGCAAGACCACGCTGCTCAACATCCTGTGCGGAGACCTGGACTCTACTTCCGGCACAGTCTCGATTCCGAAACACTACCGATTGGGAGTACTGCGCCAGGACCAGTTCGTATACGAGGACCAGGAGATTCTTCAGGTCGCGCTTATGGGCAACCCCGAACTGTGGGACGCGATGGTCGAGAAGGAGGCGCTGCTGGCGCGGGCCGATCAGCACTTCGACGCGGACCGGTTTTCAGATCTCGAGGAGACCGTTCAGCGGTTCGATGGATATACCGCCGAATCCCGCGCCGCCGCGATTCTGGAGGGCCTCGGCCTGGCGGCGGAGGTCCATCACTCGCCGCTGTCGACGCTGTCAGGCGGCTTCAAGCTGCGTGTCCTGCTGGCTCAGGTATTGGCCAGCGCGCCGGACGCTCTTCTGCTCGATGAGCCCACCAACCACCTGGACATCCTCTCCATCCGCTGGCTGGAGATGTTCCTGCGCGACTTCCCTGGGCCGGTGGTCGTCATCTCTCACGATCACCGGTTCCTGGACAACGTTACCACACACATCCTGGACGTCGACTACGAGACCGTTCTGCTCTACCACGGGAACTACAGCGCTTCAGTGATCGCGAAGCAGCACGAGCGCGAGCGCAGGGAGAAGGACATCTCGACTCGGGAACGCGAGATCGCACATCACCAGAAATTCGTGGACCGGTTCAAGGCGAAGGCGAGCAAGGCTCGCCAGGCACAGAGCAAGGTCCGCATGATCGAGAAGAAGGCGGCGGCGATTGGGGCGTTGGCGCCAAGCTCGCGGCGCTACCCGACCTTCCGCTTCGAGCAGCGGCGCAACAGCGGCAAGGAAGTCCTGAAGATCAAGGGCATCACGAAGGCCTTCGCAGAGAACAAAGTTCTGCACGGTGTCGACCTGACCGTGGAACGCGGTGACCGACTGGCGATCATGGGCCCCAACGGCATCGGCAAGTCGACGCTTCTCAAGATTGTCATGGGTGAGTTGGAGCCCGATGCCGGCGAGGTGGAGTGGGGCTACGAGACCCACCCGGGCTACTTCGCGCAGGACCACCGCGAGAAGTTCAAGTCCCCGACGCAGACCGCTGAGGACTGGGTCTGGGATCTCTGCCCCGACAAGGATCTCGGCTTCGTGCGTGGGCGCATGGGGCTGATGCTCTTTTCGGGCGATGACGGGAAGAAGCGGTTGAGCGCGCTCTCGGGAGGCGAGGCCGCGCGTTTGATTTTCACCAAGCTGGCGCTGGAGCACCCCAATGTCTTGGTGCTGGACGAGCCCACCAACCACCTGGACCTCGAATCGATCGAAGCGCTCGTCAAAGGACTCAGGGCCTTCCCGGGCACACTGATTCTGGTCTCTCACGACCGCTGGTTCGTGAGCCGCCTCGCCACCCGTGTCGTGGAGATCAAGCCGGACGACATCATCGACTATGTGGGCACCTACGAGGAGTACGTGCACTTCTGCGGAGACGACCATCTGGACGCCGACCGCGTGATTCTCAAAGCCAAGCGCGAGAAGAAGCAAAAGACGAAGGCGGACGCATCCGCGGCGCGACCCAAGAAGGGCGGCGGCCGCGCGGCGAAACGCCGCCTGCAGGAGAGCCTCGACGGTCTCATGGCCCGAATCGAGACGGCCGAAGCTCGAGTCAAGGAGATCGACGAGCTGTTTTGCCAGCCCGGCTACTACGAGCGGACTTTGGCCGAGGAAGTCCGAGGCCTGGAGGATGAGCGCACCCGGCTTCAGGGTGTGGTGACCGACCTCACGAGCGAGTGGGACCGGACCGAAGAGGAGTTGAGCGCTTAGCTCGTATCCTGGGAGTTGGCTTGCGTGTGTTACGCCCCAGGCACATTTTGCTTCACGGAATCCACATGAGGGAGGCAGTTCCGTGACGGTAGGCGAGTTCGTAGGTCGCTTCGCGCTGGCACTCAGCCTGTTCTCGACGCAGGCTTGTTACGTGAACGTGCGGTCCGACGCGCCGAGGCCGGTGGCACTCCAAGCAAAGACCGGGGCCGCCATAGCGGAGCTCGCTCCCTGCTCGCCTTCACCGGTGGAGGACGCGTCCGAGCAGCAGCGGGAGGAGGCGCGCCTTCTCAACAGCGAGGCCACCCAGGCGTCGGAGAGCGGCGACATGATTGGGGCGCTCATGGCGTGGAGGCGGTCCGCGGCCCTCGATTCCCGGAACATCGAGACCTGGCAGAACCTCGCGGTCGCAGCCGAAGAGTCCTCGCGAGTGGGGGACGCCATTGCGGCCTACTGTTCCATCGCCAGCGCCTCGCCCGGTAGCCCGGACGCCCGCGTGGCGAGACTTAGAGCCGCCCAGCTCGCTCATAGGCGAATGCCGGAGCGCGCTATCTCACAATTCGAGCTCGGCATGAGCTTGGCTCAGGAGTTTCGGTGGGACGAAGCGCTGATGGCGTACAACGCGGCGATTTCCGAAGCGCCCGCCTGGCCGGATGCGCTCCTGAATCGCGCCCTAGTGCGCGAGCAGGACGAAGACTTCCGCGGAGCCGTCCGTGACCTCAACCGGTACTTGGTTCTCTACCCGTCGGCCCCGGAAAGACCGCTCGTAGCGGAGAAGATCGACGCGCTGCAGATTCACCTCAGAGGAGAGCGAAAGTTTTCCTTTCTGCGCACATTCTTGCTGACCGCGCCGGTCGGGCTGGCCGGGTCGGCGTTCTACCTGCTGGTCGTGCAAGCGCCGTTGGCAGCGGATCAAGCAGGCACTCGAAAGCCACGGGTCTGCCGTGGTTGGTGGTGCTCGAGACTGGCTCTCCAACCGGTCGGATTGTCTGGAAGGACTCTGTCCTTTCGGCTTCCGATCGGCGAGTAAGCCGCTTCTCCCGATCACGAACTCTCTCGCGACGGCCGTCGGCGCGCGAGCCTATCGACGATCGCCTTCTCCGCCAGATCGAGCGGCAGCAGAGGCACGCAATAGGACGAGGCGCGCTTCCTGAAGATCAAGTTCTGGATGGCGATGACTTCGCAGCCGCCGTACGTCGTAAAGAACTGAACCAGCAGGGAGATGCCGACGTACAGCAGCATGGCCGCAGCATGGCCATCGATATGGGGTGATTCACATAAGGCATTCCGATCAGATATCCGAAGCTCAACTCGAGGCGCGCGAACATTCCGTTGGCGATGAAATACATCGCAGAAAAGACAAAGGTGACCTACTATTGCCGAGACCGCTCGCGGCCCACATTGAGCGGGAGTCGCGCCCAGGACCGGCCTCCTCGAAAACCACCGGGACCGAGCGCCACCGAGACCGCGTCAAGCGAAGGGGAGCCTCATGCTGAAATCCGTCCTCCAGCGCCCGGGCAGGACCGTGCTAGCGCTGCTGCTGTGCCTATTCTCGAGCGTCGGCTTGCAACAGGCGTCCGCCCAGGAAGACGAAGGCTTCCCTTACGAGACCCTGCGGTCTCCTGTCTCGGGTCTGCGCGGCGTGGTGGCAACCAGTCAGCCTCTGGCCTCGAACGCGGGGCTCGACATCCTGAGGGCGGGTGGGAACGCCATCGACGCGGCGGTCGCCACGGCCGCCGTGCTCACGGTAGTCGAACCGCACAGCACGAGCCTGGGTGGCGACGCCTTCATCATGGTCTACCTCGCCGCCGAAAAGAAACTGATCGGCCTCAACGCGAGTGGTCGGGCGCCGTACGCGATGACGCTCGACGCGCTCAACGAGAAGCTCGACAAGCACGACATGAACCGGATCCGCGGCATCTACTCGGTTACCGACCCCGGTGCGGTCGATGGCTGGTTCGAGGTCCTGGAGAAGTACGGCACCATGAGCATGGCCGAGGTGCTCGCGCCCGCGATCCACTATGCCGAGAACGGCTTCCCGGTATCCCCGATCATCGCGGGCGCGTGGCGGGGTCTGGAGAGAAACCCGGAGCCTTCGACCCGAGGCACGTGGCTCATCGACGGCGAACGAGCGCCGAGGGCAGGGGAAGTGTTCCGGAATCCCGACCTGGCCAACACGTTCAGAATGCTCGCGGCACAGGGGAGGGACGCGTTCTATCGGGGCCCGCTCGCAGAGACCATGGTCGCTTATTCGAACGAGCACGACGGCTTCTTCACGATGAAAGACTTTGCGGATCACACCTCCACGTGGGTCGAGCCGATCTATGCCGACTACCAGAACTATCGTCTGTATGAGCTGCCGCCGAACGGCCAGGGCATCGCGGCGCTGGAGATGGTCAAGATCCTGGGCAACGTGGATCTGGGTGCCATGGGCCACAACTCGGCCGAGTATCTGCACCACGTGATCGAAGCGAAGAAGCTGGCCTACGCCGACATCGACAAGTGGAACTCGGATCCCGAGTTCAACGACCTGCCCATCCAGGAGATGATCTCCACCGAATACGCGAGGAGTCAGTTCAAGCGCATCGATCCGACGAGAGCGATGGAGCGTCCGGAATCCGGCCTGAACGGTGACGGCGACACGGTCCTCCTGGAAGTGATGGACGCGGACCACAATGCGGTGTCGTTCATCTACAGCCTCTTCTCCAGCTTCGGGTCCGGCCTCGTCCCTCCCGGCACTGGCTTCACGCTCCAGAACCGCGGCGGGCTCTTCTCTCGCGAGCCGGGCCACGCCAACGTCGTCGAGCCGCATAAGCGCCCTTTCCACACGATCATCCCAGCCATGGCGTTCAAGGACGGTGAGTTCTTCATGACCTTCGGGGCCATGGGTGGCTCGGTGCAGCCGCAACAGCACGTACAGATCTTCCTCAACGTCGTCGAGTTCGGCATGAACATGCAGCAGGCGGTGGAGATCCCGCGCATCAACCATGGCGGAGGCCTCAACGTCACGGTCGAGCCGGGCATCGACGAAGGCGTTTTGACCCAGCTCGAGGCATGGGGGCACGTACTTCGGAGGCGAACCACCCGAGGGGGAGTCGGTGGTGCTCAGGGCATCATGTTCAATGCACTCACGGGCGTGATGACCGGTGGCTCGACGCCGCATAAGGACGGGATGGCGGTTGCTCGCTAGCCGCCGCACTCCATGAAGCGATTCTCGCGCACATTGTTGTGCGTTGCCTCCCTCGTAGTACTGCTTCCGGCGGGGGCCACCGCTCAACGCATACGGGATATCGACGAGGACCTGATGCATCAGGTCATGCCCGGTGTGGACCACTTCACGGAGTGGGGTTCGGACCCGACGGTGATGCGGGCGTTCGGCATCGATGCGGAGGCGGGCGAAGAGGCACTGCTCGGGTACGTCTTCCACACCGCGGACGTCCCCCCGGAGCGGAGCGGATACAGCGCTCCCATCGGAACTCTGGTGGGACTGGCTCTCGACGGTAGCGTGACGGGCATGCGCATCACCGACTACCGGGAGTCGATGCGCAGTAGCCGGGGCGACTTCCTGAGACCCTATGGCTTTCAAGAGCAGTACGAGGGCAAGCACATCAGCGAAGCGTTCCGGCCCTTCAGGGACGTCGAGAGCATATCGCGGGCGACAGTCAGCGTGCGCGCGCTCTCGCTCGGTTTGCGCAACGCGGCTCGGCGGGTCGCCAACGTATACTTCCCCCGAGCGGCAGAGGCGCTTGGAGTCATCGCCGATGTGAATGCGCTGTCCTGGCTGGAGCTACGTGAGGCCGGGGTCGTGAAGGTGATGATCATCGAGAGCTCCATCGGGAATGCAGAGATGTCGCTGGTGCACCGTTCCGACGACGTGATCGGTGAGCGCATGGTCGGCACCGACGGGTTGGCGATGGCGCACCGAGCCGCCGAGTCGGCCGGGGGCGGGCATTTGTTCGCGTACGGCGTGGATGGGCCGCGACTGCGTTACTTCGATCGGGAAGGGTGGTCGGTCGTTCAGGACGGTGACACGATCGCGACGCCCGAGGACCAGGTTCTGCCCTTCGGGTTGGCTGCGGGCGGCCTACTGTACGACCAGGTCCGGCTCACGGGGGCGATGATCCTCGATGCGTCGATCGACGTCAATAGGCCGTTCGAGATCCTGTTCGATCTGCGGCCGAACCTGGATCTGTTCGCGGTCGAGTACCTCACCCTCGCGGCTCGTGAGGCTGAGGTGGCTCGGGTGGAAGCCGAGGCGGCGGCGGCGGCCCAGGCCGCACTGGATGCGGCGGCGGCGGCGGCCCGGTCGGAAGCGGTCTCTCCGGCTACCGGCGCCCCGGCCTCCGGGGCCGACGGCTCCGATGTCGTAGACGGGGCGACCGCGGCCACTGACTCGAACGATGGCCTCGGCGGGGCCCAGCCGGGAACGGCCGACGCGTCTGCGGAGACCACCGGAGCCGGTGCCACCCCTGCCTCGGAGTCACTCGCGGCCACGCCGCTCCAGGACCTGGGCGAACTCGGGTTCGAGTTCGACGAAGACGAGACCATCCTCTCCCGTGCGCTCGAGCGTACCGAGGCCAAGCGGCTCGGTGCGATGGCCTTCGTCTTGTTGCTGGCCACGATGGCCTTTTTCCTGAAGAAGGCGTCGGTCCGCGCGGTCTCGCTCGCGGTCACGCTCGTCTTCCTCGGATGGATCGACGGGGGATTCCTGTCCGTGTCTCACATCACGGCAGGCATCTGGCGTGGCCCGTCGGTGTACTTCGACGACCTCGCGCTCCTGCTCATGGTCACGTTCACGGTGATCGCCACGCTGCTCTTCGGGCGGATCTTCTGTGGTTTCCTGTGCCCCTTCGGCGCGCTCCAGGACCTCCTGGACAAGATCGTGCCGGCGCGTTTGCAGAAGGAGATCCCGCAGGGGGTGCACGACCGCGCGCTTTGGGTGAAGTACGGCTTGCTGGCGGGAATCCTGATACCCGCGCTCGCAGGGAGCCACACCAGCCTCTACCAATACGTGGAACCGTTCGGAACCGTCTTTTTCCCGAGCACGTCGGTGCTGCTGTGGGCGATCGCGCTGGCGTTTCTGGTGGCGTCGGCGATCGTACCGCGCTTCTACTGCCGGTACGTGTGCCCGCTGGGGGCCGCGCTCGCCATCGGCTCACTCGTTTCGCTGAAGCGGATTCGGCGAGTCGAACAGTGCAGCCACTGCAAAGTGTGCGAGCAGAACTGCCCGACGGGCGCGATCAGGGACGAGCGCGTGGACTTCAAGGAGTGCGTCCGCTGCAACGTGTGCGAGACCAAGCTGATCGAGAAGGCCGGCGTGTGTAAGCACGACATGGAGGATGTTCGTCCCAGGCTCGTGCAGCTCAAGGTCTCGGGCGTGCAAGGGGCATCCGGTGGCTGAGCGGTTCTCCCGCAGGGACATGCTGAGAATCAGCGCGGTCGCGGGGGTCGGCACCGCGCTCGGCGCCGGCCTGGTATCCGAGTTGGTGCGGCGGGCCGCAATCCACCGCGTAGTGAGTACACGCACGCGCCTCGGCACGCTCGTCACGGTGACGGTGGTGCATCCCGACGCATCCGCCGCAGCCACGATGGTCGACGACGCGTTCGCGGAGATGACCCGGCTGGAAGCGATCCTGAGCCGCTATCAGCCCAACAGCCCAGTTTCCCGCCTGAACGCCGTGGGGCGCATCGACGACGCGCCCGCCGAGCTGCTGGACGTGATGGCGTGGGCGCTCGACTGCGCGCGCATGAGCGACGGCGCGTTCGACCCGACGATCGCGCCACTTCTAAGCTTGTATGCTGCGCGAGCCGAGAGGGGCGAGGGCACGCCAGAGCCGAGCGCGGTAGCCGCGAAGCGCTCGCTGGTGGGTTATGAAGGCCTGAGCATCGTCGGCACACGCATGGGGTTCGACCGGCCTGGCATGTCCGTCACGCTCGACGGGATCGCGAAGGGCTATGTGGTCGACCGTGCCGTCGCCGTGCTGGTGGACTCAGGTGCCGATCGCGTGCTCGTGGATGCCGGAGGTGACATGGCGAGCGGCGGGCAGGGCTCCGTCGACGATCCGTGGACCGTGGCGGTTCAGGATCCCCGAGACGCTCGCAGTGCGGTCGACCTCGTGCGGCTCGCCGGGGGGTGCGTCGCCACTTCGGGTGACTACTTGCAGTCCTTCACCGAGGACCGGAGTGCGCATCACATCATCGATCCCCGCACGGGCTATTCGCCCGCCCACACCGCGTCGGTCTCGGTGGTGGCCGGCACCGCGATGGCGGCCGACGCACTGTCGACCGCCGTCATGGTGCTCGGACCGGACGAGGGCCTACGCTTGCTGGAAGGCCTCGATCGGGTCGAGGGACTGCTCGTGACGAAGTCGGGCGAGGCCGTTCGCACGAGCGGCTTCATGGGAGCTACGCGGGCGCTGTAGCCTTGTCGGCACCCGCATCGGCCAGGTCGCCGAACTTGCGCCGGTAGTGGGCTTCCCAATAGCGACCCCCGGGAACGCCGATCAGCGCCGGGAGAATCCACGGAACCCAATTGAAAGAACCGAAAAGGCTCAGATCGATTTGAACTCCCCTCCCTACGGAGATCGAAGGCTGCCGAAGAGTACGCTCTCACAGGGCCCCCATGGTCGTCGGTCGTGTGAATCGCGGAGTTGGGCCGGCGAGACGCCTCAGGGCTACGGCGAGTGGTTGGTGTGGTGCGGATCGGTCCAGCCGCCCCAGGCCCGCGAGCCTCTCAACAGGCGGGCGTCGTCCGTGCCTCCACGAGACGCCGCAGGACGCCCATGTACTGGTTCCAACTCGTACGGTCCTCGGGTACCGTCTTGTGCGCCACGACCATATGCAGGGCCGGGATCACAGTGATGTACTGTCCGTAGGCACCCCGGGCCGAGTAGGCGCCCTCGCCCGCGGATGTACGTCTTCGGGCTTCTTCCAACCCAGGTCGACGCGTGGCATGCCAGTCAGATCCAGGACTCGCAGGCTGAGACGCTGGCCAGCAGAGCGCAGGAACCGCCGCACGTCCGATTCCCTCGATGCTCGCGTTCTTCATGATGACCTCCGTGAGGTTTCGGCGCGGCGGGCATCACCGCGCTCGAACTACGCACAGGAAATGAACCCGGGCGTGCTCATGGCGCGCTCCAACTCCTATACTTCGTTTAGATGTCGTGAGTCCAAATGGGAGGGACGGAGCATGGGTGGGGCGTATCACAGACTCGGGTAGCGATGCGAAAGGCGGCCACCGCCGCAGCACGACGATCAAGAAGCAGGTAACGCCGTCTTCGTGGGGCGAGCGCTTCAAGGCGTTGAACACCGTCCCTCCGCTACTGAAGATGGTGTACAAGTCGCACCGTGGGTTCATGGTGGGCACGCTCGCGCTTCGGCTGCTCAGCGCGGTCGCTCCGGTCGCGATGTTGTGGATCGGGAAGCTGATCATCGAGGCCGTGGAGCTGTACTACCGGGGCGGTCAGCCGGTGGACTGGTCGTACCTCTGGACCCTGGTTGTGATTGAGCTGGTGATCGCCACTGGGGCGGAGATCATTTCACGGGCGTCCAATCTCATGGAGGGCTTGCTCGGCGAGCACTTTCGTAACGAGGTGTCGGTGCGACTCATGGTGCACTCGGCGACGCTCGACGTGGCGCAGTTCGAGGATGCGGACATCTACGATCAACTTGAACGAGCGCGTCAGCAGACGCACAAGGGGATCGGCTTTCTGCGACAGCTGCTCGGGCTTGTGCAGTCGATCATCACGGTACTCCTCTTGGTCGCCGGTTTTGCCCTCTTCGTGCCCTGGTTGATCGTGCTGCTCGCGGCCTCCGTGGTTCCCGCATTCTTTGGGGAAACCCACTTTGCCGCGCTCGGATATGCGCTTCAGCATCGCTGGACCGAGAGCCGCCGCCTGCTCAGCTACCTGTTGTATCTCGCCGCGAACGACACCGCGGCGAAGGAAGTTCGGCTCTTTGGGCTCTCCCCCTACCTTGTCGGCCGCTATCGGGAGCACGCGGACGGGTTCTTGCTCGAGGGCCAGAGCTTGGCCATTAAGCGCAACGCCGTAGCGGCGCTGCTCACCATCATCGGGTCGACCGCCCTCTACGGCGGATACGGCGTGATCATCTACTACACGATCGTCGGTCGCGTGTCGCCGTCCGGTGGTCTCTTCACCATCGGCACGTTGACGTTTCTGATGGGGTCACTCCGTCAGAGCCGTGGCCTGCTTCAGGGCATTCTGCTGAGCCTTGCCGGCATATACGAACAGAGCCTGTACATCCGCGATCTCTTTCGCTTCCTGGACATCGAGCCGCAGGTCCGATCCAAGCCGGATGCATTGCCGGTACCGAAGCCGATCTCCGCGGGCTTCGTTCTGGAAGGGGTCAGCTACAAGTATCCCGGGTCGGACACGTACGCGCTCCGCGACCTGGAGTTCGCGCTCCGCCCCGGCGAATCGGTGGCTCTGGTGGGTGAGAACGGCGCCGGCAAGACCACGCTCGTGAAGCTTCTGGGGCGTCTGTATGATCCCGATGAGGGCAGGATCCTGCTCGACGGAGTGGATCTTCGGGACTACGACCTCGATGATCTGCACCGCAATATCGGCGTGATCTTCCAGGACTTCATCCGGTACTCGTTCCTCTTCAAGGAGAACATTGGCGCGGGTTTGATCGAACGGATGGACGATGA
This sequence comes from Gemmatimonadota bacterium, assembly GCA_036338615.1. Classification (GTDB taxonomy): domain Bacteria; phylum Gemmatimonadota; class Gemmatimonadetes; order Longimicrobiales; family Gaopeijiaceae; genus UBA1138. The sequence goes on along the minus strand of JAYZBT010000153.1, from coordinate 4,458 downwards.
CGACCGCATCCGGGCGGCAGCTATCAACAGCCTTGCGGATGAGGTTGCCGTCGATTTGCCGGGGGGCTTCGATCAGCAGCTTGGCCGACGATTCGACGGCGGCGTCGACCTGTCCGGGGGGGAGTGGCAGAAACTCGCTCTGGGCCGGGCCTATATGCGGGACGCGCAAGTGCTAATTCTGGACGAACCGACCGCTGCCCTCGACGCGCGGGCCGAGTATGACGTGTTCCGGAGATTCACCGACCTGAGGCGCGGCCGCATGGCAGTGCTGATATCACACCGGTTCTCGACGGTCCGCATGGCGGATCGAATCCTCGTCCTCGAAGCGGGGGAGGTCGTCGAGAGCGGGACGCACGATGCCTTGCTGGCCCAGCCCGGTGTCTACGCCGAACTCTTCAATCTCCAGGCCGAGGGATACCGGTAAGCCGCGGCGAGCCCTACTTTTGCGCCTGCTCGCCGTCGTTTTCGATCCGAACGAGGTCTGGCCATGAACTCCGCGTCGATGCGCTACACCGTTCTCCCCATCGCGACCTTGGCATTCACCCTGACTTGGTCGGCTTGCACGATCGGTGACCGTGTGGGGGGCATCGCGGGCGCGGCTGCGGAGGCCGACATCATCAGCGGCATTGTGGAAGGACGCGACGGTCCGGAGGCAGGCGTCTGGATCATCGCGGAGACCGACGAGTTCGGGACCGGATTTACGAAGATCGTTGTGAGCGACGACGATGGGCGATTCGTTCTGCCCGAGTTACCGGATGCGAGCTACCAGGTCTGGGTGCGCGGGTACGGCCTCGCCGACTCCGAGCCGTTGGCCGCCGCGCCGGGCGACGATGTGGTGCTCGCGGCGGCGTATCCTGAGACGCCCCAGGAGGAGGCGCAGGTGTACCCTGCCAGCTACTGGTACTCCCTCATGGAGCTGCCGCCCGCGAGCGAGTTCCCCGGCACCGGGCCGACGGGAAACGGCATCAGCCCCACGGTCCGATCCCAGGCTGCGTGGATCGACAACCTGAAGCAGGGCTGCCAGCTGTGTCACCAGCTCGGGAACCAGATCACCCGCGAGACCACGCACATCCAAGGCCGCTTCGCCTCCACCGAAGAGGCGTGGGCGCATCGGATGAACTTCGGCCAGCGCGGACCGCGCATGAGCATGCAACTCGCATCGATGGGTGCCGAGCGGGCCTTGCCGCAGTTCGCGGATTGGACCGAGCGCATCCTGGCCGGCGAGGTGCCCCCGCAACCTCCTCGCCCTCATGATCGGGAGCGGAACGTGGTGCTCACGCTGTGGGACTGGGGTGACGGCACCTCATACGTGCACGACGAGGTGGCGTCGGACAAGCGTAACCCGTCGGTCAACGCAGGCGGCGACGTGTATGGCGTCTCGATGTCGGACGATCAGTTGCTCATCGTAGACCCGGAGACGCACACGGCCCGGGACGTTCGCGTCCCGGTGTGGGATCCCGACACCGAGTCCTACTTCCCGACAACGCCCGGCTTCGAGCCTTCGGCCTTCTGGGGGGACGAGGTCGTATTGAATGGTCCCGCCAATGTGCACAACCCGATGATGGATCAGGCAGGGCGGGTGTGGCTCACATCCAGGATCCGCAACTCGGCGAACAACCCTGATTGGTGCCGGGAGGGCTCGTCGAACCCGTACGCCAAATACGCTCCCATCAACTTCAGCGGGCGCCAGGCCTCGGTATTCCACCCTGATACCGAAGAGTTCACCCTCGTCGACACCTGCTTCGGCACACACCACTTACAGTTCGGCGAAGACCCGGAGAACACCCTCTACTTCAGTGGCGACAGCCGCGTAGTTGGCTGGTTGAACACCGAAGTCCTCCTGGATGGACCACCGGCCCCACTCGTGGAGATGGTCCGAGACCAGGCGCCGGGGCGCCTCGCGGACCGTGCCCAGGCCGCTCAAGGCTGGTGTCCTACGGTCATCGACACCAACGGCGACGGACGCATCACAAAGCCCTGGAACGCGGGGCGTGGACCCGTGGACCCCAACCTCGACACTCAACTCACAGGCTTCGCATACGGAGTCATCGTCAATCCGGTGGACAACTCCATCTGGGTTGCGAGGACCGGAGGAGTGCCGGGCCGGATCTTTCGCCTGGAGGTCGGGGACAACCCACCCGAGAGCTGCATAGCCGAAGTGTACGAGCCGCCCTTCGAGAACCCGGCGGTGCCGGAAGACCAGTGGGGCTTTTCGCCGCGGGGAATCGACGTGACGCGGGACGGCATCATCTGGACCGCCCTCTCGGGCAGCAGTCACCTCGCCAGCTTCGACCGCAGCAAGTGCGCCGTCCTGAACGGGCCGGAAGCCACGGGTCAGCATTGCCCCGAGGGCTGGACGCTCTATCCTGCTCCTGGGCCCAAAATGAAGACCGAGGCTGAGTCGGTCGGCGCCGACTTCCACTACTACAATTGGGTGGATCAATTCAATACGCTGGGCCTGGGTGACGACGTCCCTATCGCCAACGGGACGACCTCCGACGCCCTGCTCGCCCTGGACCCCGGGTCAGGTGAGTGGGTCCGCATGCGCGTTCCCTACCCGATGGGCTTCTATTCCCGCGGACTCGACGGACGCATCGACGATCCGGACGCCGGGTGGAAGGGGAGGGGCGTCTGGGCCGACTTCGGCACCAACACTCCCTGGCATCTGGAGGGCGGTGCGGGAACGTCGAGCAAGATCGTCAAATTCCAGATCCGACCCGATCCTCTGGCGCACTAGCGTTGGAATCCCACATGTTCGAGCCTGTTCTCTCCCCTGCGGATCGGTTCCCAGTCGGGTTGCTGGGAACACAGGAGGTCTCCATGAAACGCCTCGCCCTGGCAGTCGCGCTCACCGCGTTCTTCACCACCCTCGCGACCGCGCAACAGTCGCCGCCAGAGATCGAATTCGAATCGGTGCCGCACTTTCTCAAGTACTCTCCCGACATGAACCTCGGCGAGATTTTGGGCGTGGCCGTGAACTCCGCCGGCACCATGGTGGTTCTGAACCACCCCGGGAGCGCCAACGCCGGCCCCATATGGGGTAATGCCACGACGCAGCTACTCGAGTTCGACGCGGAAGGAACCTTCGTCCGCGAAATCGGGAAGGGCGTGTACGGCATCGCGTACGCCCACCAGGTTCGCTTCGACGACGACGACAACCTGTGGGTCGTCGACAAAGCGGCGAATACGGTCGTCAAGTTCGACCCCCAAGGGTACGTGATGATGAATCTGGGGCGTCGCGAGGAGGGCTACCACGGCAACGTCGAGCTTCCCAGCCAACGAGAGGCGAGGGCCTTCGGTGGGTACTTTAACGGTCCCACCGACGTCGCGTGGGACTCGGACGGCAACATATTCGTGAGTGATGGCTATGTGAACTCACGCATGGCGAAGTTCGACAAGCACGGGAACTTCCTGATGGACTGGGGCTCGTTCGGCACCGAGATCGGCCAGTTCCGCCTGCCGCACGCGATGCTGCTCGATCGGAATGACAGAGTGTACGTCGCGGATCGCTCGAACCTGCGCATTCAGGTTTTCGACTCGAATGGAAACTTCGAGAGGGTCATCCTGCTGAACGTCCCGTACCCCGCGGATTATCAGCCGCCCTACGCCGCGGTCAACGCGAACCGGCCCATCCGGGAAGCGACGCAGCCTTGGGCCATGTGCATCACCGACGCCTCTCCGCAGGAGATCTGGGTCGCGGACGCCGAGCCTGGACGTATCTACCGTGTCGCGCTCGACGGCACGATCCTGGGATGGCTCGGGAGCTCGGGTCGCGAGTTGGGCCAGTTCAATTGGGTTCACAGCCTGGATTGCTCCCACGTGGGGGACGGGGTCCTCTACGTCGCGGACATGAACAACTGGCGCGTGCAGAAGCTGCTCATCGATCCCTGATGCAGTGATCTGACTGGGCGTCCGTGGGCGACGTGATCGGGCCCCGCCTCGAGGGTCGGGTCTTGGCTCGCGAGTGGTTCAGGATCGATGTCCGCTCGCTCGCGGCTCCTGTCTGCCTTCTATACCGATGCGGGCGTCCGGTCCGCCGGCGCTCCGAGAGCCAGGTGGCGGAGGTCGTGTCGTCGCGATGACCCCTACATCGAGCAGTCGCTTCCTCTGCGTTCGCCCCGAACCCACGCGGCTAGCATCTGCCACTCGGGGTCGTCCCGGGACTGCCATCGGCGGACGCCGTTGTGGGTGTACGATCCGCCTCCGTCGGGATGTAGCGGCTTGAGCATCCAGCGGCTCTCGACGGGGTTGCCCGGTTGGATCAGCCTCTGCATCACAGCGAAGCCCCGACGCGCTTCGGTCTCACTCCACGACGTACCGTTCGCGGGTCGGGGCGCGAACCCGATCGAGCCACCCGCGTGACATGCCGAGCACGATAGCTGTCCGTAGCGCGGATTCGCGATGATCTCCTGCACGCAGGTCTGGTAGAACTCGAAGTCGAGTTCCGGCTCCGGAGGT
>JAYZBT010000152.1:0-3218 GCA_036338615.1 Gemmatimonadota bacterium | reverse complement strand
CGCATGGCGGGGCCTGCGATCCTTCGCGGCCGGATCCGGAATCGCCGGACTCCTTGCCGCCGGTTTTTTCACCGTGGTGGGTGTTTGGTGCATGCAGTCTTGGATGAAGGTGTTGGAGATGGTGCGCTTGTCTCGAGCGATGGCGGCTGGTTTGGGCAGGGAGAGTGGCGCATGAGGCCGCGCTTCACGCTGGGCCTGATCGTCGCCTCCGCGGTGGCCTTCGCGGCGGGACCTCTGGATGCTCAGCGGGCGCGCCAGGGCCTGATGAGCCTCGAGGACGCGCGCCTCTTTTACGAGGTCGTAGGGACGGGTGCCCCCATCGTCGTCGTGCATGGCGGACCCGGGCTCGACCACGAGTATCTGCAGCCGGGCCTCGACGTCTTGGCTGCGCGAAACACGCTCATCTACTACGACCAGCGCGGCACCGGTCGGTCCGAGGCGGCGCTCGACAGCACCGCGATCACTTTCGACGCCTTCGTCGATGACATCGACGCGCTTCGTCAGGTACTCGGGCACGAGAAGATCACTGTGCTGACGCACTCGTTCGGAACTCTGCTCGGGATCCAATACGCCCGTCGCTACCCGGACAACCTCACCGCGCTCATCCTCATGAACCCGACCGAGCCCGGGACACGGTTCGCCGATCAGACGCGCACGCGGCAGGCGGCGAGCCGAACGGCCGAGGATGACGCGGAAATGCAGGAGCTCACCTCCACGGAGGCGTTCGAGGCGGGGGACCCGGCGACATTGAGCCAGGTCTACCGCGTCGCGTTTCGTGGTGCGTTCCGCGATCCGGGGCGTGTCTCGGAGTTGGAGATGGACCTCTCGGCTCGCACCGCGAAGAATGGGCAGGACGTCGCTCGCCTTCTGGGAGAGAGCCTCGGCCCCGTCGATTGGTGGGATCGCCTCGCGGAGATCGAGACTCCGACGCTTGTCGTGCATGGACGCTTCGACATTCCGCCCGTCGACATGGCCCAGGCCCTGTCCGATGCGTTGCCCCGAGGTTCGCTGGCAGTCCTCAACAGTGGCCACTTCCCGTACATCGAAGACGCGGAAGGCCTGACCTCGGCCGTCTCGGTGTTCTTCGCCGGCCTGGGTCGTTGACCGAGCTGCCCATCCGCCGGGTGCTGTGGGTCCTCCTGGCGTATGCACTGGGCGCCGTGCTCATGCTGCCGGCGCTCGATTTCGTGCAGCGGTTACTTGCGCTTCCGCCGCTGTTCGGCACGCTCGCGAGGGGTGGTATGATCCTCGGAGTACCGATCGCGATATTGATCGCTTGGCGATACCCGGAGTTGGGGGCGGGGGATCAACGCTTGCTCGACGACGGTGCCTTCAGGGATGACAACCGCCGGGAGGGGTGAACGGCGCCTCGTAGGACCGCCCGAATACCACGACCCAGTACGATCGATACTGGGTGTCCGGATTCTCCGCGTATCCCACGCCGACGTGCTCGGCGTCGACGAGCAGATTGTTGGCCCGGTGCGGGGCCGAATCCATCCACGCGGCGAAGGCCACGGCCGCGGTGGCCTGCCCGGCGGACGTGTTCTCGGCCACGAACACCCAGGGGTAGCTCACGAGGTCCGCACGATCGGCGGGCAGGCTCCCGTCTGAGCCCTCGTGGCCCGAACGGCCGCCGGCGGCGAGATCCTCCGCGTGCGCCTGCGCGGCTCTCATCAACCGTAGATCCACTCGTAGCTGCGGCAGCCTCTCTCGCTCTCGCGCGATGCCCAGGAGGGACACGATCTGGTGGCCCCGTGTCGGCGGGCACGGTCGGCCTCTCGAACCCGGCTCACGCGGGAGGGCGCAGCCTGACAGCAGTAGCGCACACGCGGCACCTAGTGCGGTCAGCGGGGCTCGGAGGCCCGTTTTGCGCTGTTGCACTCCCGGTGTCCTCTAGGGGAGGGCGGTCGAGCAACGCGAGCAGAACGTCGCGTCGGCGTCGCGGCCGACGTGCCCACACTCGGTGCACAGTGCGGCGGCGTATGCCTCGCTCGTGCGGGCCGCCGTCAGCTCGGCGGTCACGATGCCGGTGGGCACGGCGATGATGCCGTACCCGAGCACCATGACCAGAGAAGCCACCGTCTGGCCGAGCGGAGTCAGCGGCGCGATATCCCCGTATCCGACGGTCGTGAGCGTCACGACCGCCCAATAGACGCCCCGGGGGATGCTCGTGAAGCCAGCCTCCGGCCCCTCGATGATGTACATGATGGCGCCCACCATGACCACGGTGCTGAGCACCGCAAGCAGGAAGACCGAAATCTTGTAGCGGGCGGCGCGCAGCGCGCCGGCGAGCACGCTCGCCTCGCCCATGTAGCGCGCCAGCTTGAGAACTCGAAAGACCCGCATGACCCGCATGATGCGCACAACGGCGAGCACTTGGCCGCCCGGAACCAGGAGCGCCAGATAGGTGGGTAACACCGCCGCCAGATCGATGACGCCGAAGAAGCTGAGAGCGTATGCGCGCGGGCGGTTCACGCACCAGAGCCTCAGCCCGTACTCGACCGTGAACATGCCCGTGAAGACCCACTCGAGCGTTTTCAGCAGGAGGGCGTGATCCGTGCGCCAGCTTTGCAAGGACTCGAGCATGACGGTCGCGACGCTTGCCAGGATGAGGATGATCAGCAGAACGTCGAACGCCTTTCCGGCGGGTGTGTCGTGCCCGAAGATGACCTCGTACGTGTGGGCTCGCGGGGAGCCCTCTTGCCCGGCCGAGTGAAAGTTCGCCATGGAATTGTGGTTGGAGATTGAGCGGTCGAAGTTTCAAGCTAGGGTAGGCGGCCGCTCCATGGCACTCGAGGCCCCGACCGGAGGACGTGGATGAGACCCGAGTTGCGCGCGATGCGCGCGGACGACTGGCCCGCGGTCCGCGAGATCTACCTGCAGGGAATCGCGACCGGAGAGGCGACCTTCGAGCGCGCGGCCCCCGATTGGGAGGCTTGGGACGCACAACGGTACGCCCACTGTAGAATCGTCGCGGAACGGGGTGGGACGGTCATCGGATTCGCATGCATCAGCCCGACTTCGAAGCGAGACGTATACGCGGGTGTGGGGGAGGTCATGGTGTACGTCGGTGATGGCTCTCGGGGAGAAGGGACCGGGGGGCTTCTCATGCGGGCCTTGGTGCATGAGACCGAGTGCGCCGGCATCTGGACGCTGCAGGCGGGCATCTTCCCCGAGAACGTCGCGTCGATCCGGGCGCATGAACGCGTCGGCTTTCG
>JAYZBT010000151.1:0-19519 GCA_036338615.1 Gemmatimonadota bacterium | reverse complement strand
GCCGGTCACCGCACAAAACCTCACGGGGACCTGGGAGCTTTCGCAGGAGACGCAACGCGGCGCCCGGACCAGTACTCTCGCACTCGTCCAGGACGGCTCGGGCCTCACCGGCACGCTCACGTTGACCCTGGGTGGTCGTCGAGGCGGCGGTGGTGGTGGAGGAGGCGCCATGGAAGTCTCGGTCGACGACGGGATGGTCGACGGCAACAGCTTCAGCTTCTCGGTTACGCTCACCTTCGGCGACAACTCGATCACGCAGAGCTATTCGGGCATGTTCGACGGTGACTCCATGGAAGGCGGCATCGAGGGCGGCGGCCGTCGCGGTGGTGGTGGGCCCCGGCCATTCACCGGCAAGCGAGGCGGTTGAAAGTCTGACGGCTCAGGGTGACGCGGCCCAGGCCGCGTCACCCTGCTGACCGTGGGTACCGCCTTTGCTGCGCTGGCGCATTGCGCCAGCGCTTGTACGCACGATCTTGATCGATCCGACGCGCGTCTGATCGCTGATCGTTAAGTGGAGGAACACCATGCGGCTTCCCGCCGCCCTTCTCGCTCTCATCGTCCTCTCGCTTCCCGGCGCGGCTCAGGACGCGCCTCGCCAGCTCACGGCCGGCGACTACGCTCGCTCAGAGAGGTTTCTGGGTCGGCACACCAGCCCGCTCGTCTACGGGGCGTCGGTGAATCCACAATGGCTCGCAGACGGACGCTTCTGGTACCGGAACACCATCCCTGGCGGTGCGGAGTTCGTGCTGGTCGATCCCGATGCGCGCACGAGGGAGCGGGCTTTCGACCACACGCGGTTGGCCGAGGCGCTCAATGCGCTGCAGGGTCCGGCACCGGCCGATCGCACGTTTTCCGAGCTGGACCTTCCGGTCCGGGACCTGACGTTCACCGGTGAGCCGCTCAGGGACGAAGAAATCAGCCTTCTGTTGAATGACGGGAGCCGCTACGTCTGCGTGGTGACGTCCTATCTGTGTGAGTCGGCGGCGGCGGCACCGAACGGCGGAGTCTCGCCTGGACGCGCCTCACCCGGTGCCAGCCCAGACGGCAGCATGGTCGCCTTCATCCGCGACCACGACCTATGGGTTCGTGACGTCGAAACCGGCTTTGAGACCCGCCTGACCACGGACGGTGAAGAAGACTTCGGGTACGCGACCAACAACGCGGGGTGGACCAGAAGTGACCGCCCGGTGCTGAAGTGGTCTCCCGACTCGCGGAAGATCGCGACCTTCCAGCACGACAGTCGCGGCGTGGGCATGATGTATCTGGTGAACACGAAAGTCGGACACCCCGAGCTGTCGGCCTGGCGGTACCCGCTGCCCGTGGACTCCGTGATCTTCCGCATCTCGCGCATCGTGATCGACCTGGACCGGCCCGCGGCCGACCGGGTCGTCCGCTTCGACATGCCGCCCGATCAACACCGCTCCACGTGTAGCGACCACGTCGTTTGCGGCGGCACGTTCGGCGACGTCGAGTGGGCGGCCGACAGCGAGTCGCTCGTCTTCGTATCGAGCTCGCGGGATCACAAGCGCGCGCAGGTCCGCCTCGCGGATGTCTCGACAGGTGAGGTGACGGACCTCTTCGAGGAGGTTCAGCAGACGTTCTTCGAGTCCAACGGGTGGCGCTTCCTCTCGGAGTCGAACGAGATCCTATGGTTCAGCCAGCGCGCGAACTGGGGACATCTGTATCTCTACGACTCGGAGACCGGCGCTCTCAAGAACCAGGTCACCAGTGGCGACTGGAACGTGCTCGACATCCTCGAGGTCGATGAACGGGCTCGCGTGCTGACCGCGCGCGGAAGCGAACGCGAGCCGGGGGACCCCTACTTTCAGTACTTCTACCAGATCGGCCTGGACGACGGCGTCGTCACCCTACTGACGCCGGACAGTGCGAACCACACCGCCTCGTTCTCACCGGACGGAGCGTACATGGTCGACAGCTACTCGACGCCTACGGTTCCACCCGTGACCGTGCTCCGGGACCGGAGCGGACGCTCGGTCATAACGGTCGAGGAAGCGGACATCTCGGGGTTGCTCGACGCCGGATGGCAGCCTCCCATGCCCTTCACCGTAAGAGCCAGGGACGGAGTGACGGACCTGCACGGCCTTCTCTTCCGTCCGATGGACTTCGACGAAAACGGCACGTATCCGGTGGTCAACTACCTGTACCCAGGGCCGCAAAGCGGCAGCGTGGGAAGCCGTAGCTTCCGGGCGTCGCACCGTGACCTTCAGTCGATCGCGGAACTCGGCTTCGTTGTCATCGAGCTCGACGCGATGGGGACGCCGGGTCGCTCCAAGCGGTTCCACGATGCGTACTATGGCAACATGGGAGACAACGGACTGCCGGATCAAATGGCCGGCATCCGCCAGCTCGGCGCGCGTCATTCCTGGATCGATACCGAGAACGTCGGCATCTACGGTCACTCCGGCGGGGGTTACGCCGCGGCGGACGCCATCATGCGCTATCCAGACTTCTACGACGTTGCGGTGTCGCAGGCGGGCAACCACGACAACCGCAACTACGAGGACGATTGGGGAGAGAAGTGGCAGGGATTGTTGGAAGTGAACCCAGACGGAACCACGAACTACGACAATCAGGCAAACCACCTGCTGGCAGACAATCTCCAAGGCAAGTTGCTCATCGCGCACGGCACGATGGACAGCAACGTGCCGCCCTCGAACACGATGCTGGTGGCCAACGCGCTCATCGAGGCGAATAAAGACTTCGACCTCATCATGATGCCGAACCGCAGCCACGGCTTCGGGAACGAGCCTTACATGATGCGCCGCCGTTGGGACTATTTCGTGAGACACCTGCTCGGTGCCGAGCCACCGCAGGGGTACGAGATCGGTAATCTGCGCATACCGATCGGCTGAAGATCGGACCGTTGCCCAGATCCAAGCCGTCGGACGACCAGATCGACGTATACGCGCTCACCCACATGGGCAACGTGCGTACGCAAAACCAGGACCACTTTCTGGTCTGCCAACTCAAGAAGCAGATGCAGGTGCGGCACGGACAACATCACGATCATCGTGGGGGGAGCCGTTCAGACGGTAATCCGCTCGGCCGCCATGGCTACCCCTCGTTGACCGTAACCTTCTCCATGACCACGTCCTCGACCGGTCGGTCGCCCGCTCGCGTCTGCACCTGCCCGATGGCCTCCACGATATCGAGTCCCGACGTCACTTTGCCGAAGATCGCGTGCTTGCCGTCGAGCCACGGAGTCGCTGCGAGCGTGATGAAGAACTGAGAGCCGCCACTGTTGGGGCCGGAGTTGGCCATGGAGAATACGCCCACGTGTGTGTGCGCGAGCCCTGGCGCGAACTCATCGTCAATCTGATAGCCCGGTCCACCGGTGCCCGTTCCGGTCGGATCGCCCCCCTGGATCATGAATCCGCTGATCACCCGATGGAAGATGATCCCGTCGTAAAAGCCGTCGCGAGCGAGCTTGAGAAAGTTGCCCGCCGTAGTGGGAGCGACGTCTTCGAACATCTCTGCGACAAACGTTCCCTGGTTCGTATCGAATGTGACAGTGGGATTGGCCATGAACTCTCCGGAGCAGGGGTGGACGGGCTACGCTAACCGTGGCGCCCCTGACCAGGAAGTCCCAGGTTTCCATGGCCGCGCCCCACCTCGGTCGCGCTCGCATAAGTGACCTTCACTCCCACCTCTCCCTGGTGCCCCGACCCGCTAATGAAGAGACTGGCCCGCTGGCTGGCAGTGTGCGCGATCTTCGCGAGCGCATGCACACCGGCACTCAAGCTGACACCCAGTGACGCCCCCGTAGTTCTCGCCCGCCAAGTGCTGGAAGCGAGCGATCCGGGCCGGCCGGGTCCCCATGAGGTACTCACGCTCTACTACGGGAGCGGCACCGACAAGAATCGCTCCGAGTACCGCGACTCGGTGGAGATCACCACGGAGACCGTCGACGCATCGAAGCTCGTGAGCCTCGGAGGCTCCGCGAAGAGTCGCAACGAATACTGGGGCTTCACGCCCAAGGAGATGCCGCTCAACGCGCGCGTCTGGTACCCCGACGGCGACGGGCCCTTCCCGCTGGTCCTCGTGGTTCACGGCAACCACAATATGCGGGACTTCTCGGACCCGGGATACGACTACCTGGGAGAGTTGCTCGCGAGCCGCGGCTACATCCTCGCGAGCGTGGACGAGAACTTCATCAACGGCGGCATCCGCGGCGAAAACGACGCGCGCGGCTGGTTCCTGCTGAAGCATCTCGAGCTGTTCGCGGGATTCAACGAGGAGGAAGGCAACCCGTTCCAGGGTAAGGTGGACATGAGCAACATTGCGCTCATGGGCCATTCGCGGGGCGGAGAGGCGGTGGCGAACGCCGCCGCTTTCAACAAGCTCACGCACTACCCCGACGATGCGTCTCTGAGGTTCGACTTCGACTTCGACATCAGGGGCATCGTCTCGATCGCGCCTGTCGATGGACAGTACCTCCCCACGGGTCGCAGGGTCGTCGTCGAGGACGTGAGCTATCTCACCTTCCATGGTTCCCACGACGGCGACGTGACGAGTTTCCATGGGCTGCGCATCTACGATCGACTGCGGTACAAGGACTCCGACGACTTCCACTTCAAGTCGGCCGTCTATGTGTACCGCGCCAACCACGGACAGTGGAACTCCGTTTGGGGCCCCCACGACAACGGCCCACGCAGCGCGCGGAACCTGGACCTGCGGGGTCTGATTCCGGAACGAGATCAGCGACGCTTTGCCGAGATCTACGTTTCGTCCTTCCTGGAAGTCGTGCTGAAGGACAACGACGAGTACCTGCCCATTTTTCGTGATCACCGCGTAATTGGGCAGTGGCTGCCCAATACGATGTACATCACCCGCTTCGAGACGAACGCTTTTCGGGCTCTCGCGACGTTCGAAGAGGACATCGACGTGAGCCGCGGCACCGAGGACGGAGTGAGGCTGCGGGGGGACTCGCTCGCGACGTGGAAGGAATTGACGCTGCGGCTGCGCTCCTCGAACCGCCCGAACACTTCTGCATCCCAGGAAAATCAGGCCGTCACGCTCGGTTGGAACAACCGCATCGCCGGAAGCGACACGACGCGACACGGGCCCGCCGCATCGTTCACGGTGGAACTAGGCGGGCGCCTCGCCGCGCGCTGGGCGCTGGGTGCGCAGCACTCGTTGGACTTCATGCTCGGACCGACCAACTCGATGCCTCGACCACGTCATGATCCAGCACCCGACACGACTTCGAACGCGGCCAATGAGGACATCGATGAGCCCGGCGACAGTGACGATGGTGCAGGGGGCGGTGACGACGACGAAAAGCCGGCCGTGGATCTCACCGTCGAGCTCGAGGACGCCGCGGGTCGGGTCGCTAGGGTCGCCCTAAGTGACTATGGCGCGATCCGCCGACCGCTGGAGACATACATCCTGCGCCGAAGCGACCAGGAAGCTCAGCGCTTCAGTGACCACTGGGAACTCATCCTACAGACGTTTTCGATTCCGCTCGCGGACTTCATCGAGGAAAACGAGTCTCTCGACCTCCGGCAACTCATCGCCGTTCGGTTCGTATTCGACCGTGTGCACGCCGGCGAAGTCGTAATCGATCAGATCGGTATCAGTGAATTGGAACCGGGCTTCCTACGGGCCCGAGTGGAGCGTGGATCATGACGGCACGGAACGTCCCCCTGAACCGGGTCGTCGACCTCACCGACCCGGACAAGAACGTGATCTTCAACATGACGGTCGACGAGGCCCGTGAGCTGTTACGCTCCGGCCCGGCCGAGGCCGTCGAGGCCATCGACGGTTCGTTCGCGCTGGTGAGCGTGGATGGCATCACCGTGCGGCTCGCGCGATCGATGGACCGCCCGCTCAGGCACTTCATCGCGAAGCTGGTCGACGGCCCCTGCCTCGTGGTCGCAGACCGCGTCGACACCATTCACAACTGGCTGCTCGACAACGGACTGGAAGGCCAGTTCCATCCGTACTACACGCGCATGGTGCCCGCCCACTACGTGTCCGAGTTGCAGCTCTTGGGGTGCCCCGATCCGGTCCCCACCTTCGAGCGTTTCTTCGATCCGCCCCGGGGCACGTCCACCAACGACCTCGAACAACTGGGCGAGGCCTACGTGCGCGCGGCGTACGAAGAAATCAGGAAGTGGATCGACCACCGTGCCCCGGAGGGGCCATTGGGTGTGTGTTTCTCGGGCGGCATCGACTCCGGCGCGATCATGCTGCTCACGCTGCACGCGCTGCTCCAGCGCGGAGACGTGCCGACGCGTCTCAAGGCGTTCACGCTGGCCGTGGACGGAGGCGGAGCCGACGTCGAGAGGGCACGCGAGTTCCTGGAGAGGCTCGACCTCGGCGTGTACCACGAGGCGATCGAAGTCGGCGCCGCCGCGCTGGACTGGCGCGAATCCGTGCGCGCGGTGGAGGACTACAGGGCGCTCGATATCGAGGCCGCGACCATGGGGCTGGCACTCGTGCGCGGCATTCGCGAGCGGTACCCCGACTGGCAGTATCTGCTCGATGGTGACGGCGGGGACGAGAACCTCAAGGACTACCCTATCGAGGAGAATCCCGAGCTCACGATCCGCAGCGTGCTCAACCATTCCATGCTGTACCAGGAAGGGTGGGGTGTGCACAGCATCAAGCACTCACTCACGTACAGCGGGGGCCTCAGCCGCAGCTACGCCCGCACGTATGCGCCGGCCGCGCTGAATGGATTCGTAGGATTCAGTCCCTTCACGCAGCCCGCGGTCATCCGCATCGCGGAGTCGATCCCCTTCATCGAGTGGACCGATTGGGATCACGCCGAGCTGTACGACCTGAAGGGTCGAGTGGTGTCGGCCGGCATTCGTGCGGTCACCGGAGACGAGATGCCTGTGTTCGAAAAGTGTCGCTTCCAGCGGGGCGCCGTAGAGGGTGACGTGTTCTCGTCGGCCTTCCCGACTGACCCGCTGGAGTACCGCCGCGCGTTCAACGCGATCTACGCGCCCTGAGCGGGTGAGCGGACAACCCACGAAGCCTCGGGGAAGTCCGAACGTCGGCGCCGACCCCAGCGCCTGGATCCGCAGTCTCAGGGCGCCGAAGGCCGCGCGCGATGCTTGGGTCCCGCAGGCGGTGGAGGTGGAGGGCGAGCGCGCACGAGACGGCTCGACCCAGTCGGTGGGCACCGTCTTCATCACGAACCGCGAGTGTCCGTTCACGTGCCTGATGTGTGACCTGTGGAAATACACCACGGACGAATCGGTGCCGGCGGGAGCAGTGGATCGCCAGGTCGAGATCGCGCTCTCACAGATGGGCGATATCCGCCAGGTGAAGCTGTACAACGCCGGAAACTTCTTCGACGACCGGGCCATCAGTCCGCGGGATCGTGAGAGCATCGCAGCGCGCCTGGGCCACCTGGACGCGGTGATCGTCGAAAACCACCCGAAACTGGTCGACCACCGGATTGCGGAGTTTCGCGACGCGGCGGGAACCGAGGTCGATGTGGCGATGGGGCTCGAGACCGTGCACCCCGAACTCCTGCCTCGACTGAACAAGCGCATGACGCTCTCGGATTTCGAGGCGGCCACCGGGCGACTGCGCGCGGACGGCCTGCACGTCCGCGCTTTCATCCTCGTCCGGGCGCCGTTCATGTCGGAGGCCGAGGGCGTCGAGTGGGCGTGCCGCTCCATCGACTTCGCTTTTTCGGTCGGGGTCGAGTGCTGCGCGGTGATCCCGACACGTGCCGGCAACGGGGCGCTCGACGCCCTGGCATCCGCCGGCGACTTCCGGCCGCCCACGCTCGCCTCGCTCGAGTCTGTGGCCGAGTACGGCGTCGGGCTCGGGCACGGCAGAGTCTTCGCCGACCTGTGGGACGTCGACCGCCTCGCGACATGCCCGGGCTGTGCGACGTTGCGCCTGGAGCGCCTTCGCACACTCAACCATACGCAAGCGATCCCCGACAGCGTCGCTTGTGACTGCCGAGGCACCGGTGCGGTGTGAGGTCGCGGTCATCGGCGGGGGATTTGGCGGCTCACTCCTCGCGATGTGTTTGGCGGCACAGGGCCGCGAGGTGGTTCTGCTCGAGCGCGATCGACACCCCCGGTTCAGAATCGGCGAATCGTCGACACCGCTCGCGAACCTGGTTCTGGAGGATGTCAGCAAGCGGTACGGTCTCGACGAGTTGATCCCACTCTGCCGCTACGGGACCTGGAAGCACAGCTACCCCGAGCTGCGATGCGGGCCCAAGCGGGGCTTCAGCTTCTTCGCGCACGAGGCGGGACGCCCGTTCGAGCGGTTCCCCGACCATCGCAACGAGCTGCTCGTCGCGGCGAACCCGGCCGAAGACGTAGCCGACACCCAGTGGCTACGGTCCGACGTGGACCAGTTCTTCGCGGCTACCGCCCGGGCACACGGCGTGCGGGTTCTCGAGGGCTTAGAGGTCGTCCGCGTTGAACGGAGCGAGGGCTGGCATCTCACGCTCGCCTCGCACGACGCCGTGAGCGCGGACTTCGTGATCGACGCCTCTGGAGGGACATCGCCGCTCCGCAACGCGGTGGGGCTCACGGATGCCAGCCAGAGCCTGGCCACCCGGTCCCGAGCCGTCTTCTCGCACTTTCGAGGAGTCGCTCGGTGGGACACGATCTGCCCGGCGGCTGCCACCGACCGTGCGGACTACCCTTTCCCGGCTGACGCGGCCGCACTGCATCACCTGACACCCGACGGGTGGTTCTGGATGCTGCGCTTCGATCACGGTGTAACCAGTGTGGGCGCCGTGCTCACGAACGCCCCACCGGGTGGACCCGCCGAACAGGAATGGCAGACGCTGCTCGAGCGATACCCGTCGGTGGCCGCCCAGATGTCCGAGGCCGAGCAGATCCGGCCGCTGGTTCGTACCGGTCGACTGCAACGGCGAGCCCGACCGGCGTCGGGAGCCGATTGGGCGCTGCTACCGGGCGCCGCATACTTCATCGACCCGCTGTTGAGCCCCGGCAACGCGCACACCATGTACGGCGTAGACCGACTCTCCCGCATCTTCGAATCGTGGCCGGACCGAGCCGCGATGGCCGCCCAGCTCCAGGACTACGACGCCCGACTTCAGGCGGACATCGACTTTCTCGACCCGCTCATCCACGGATGCTATCGCGCCCTCCCCACCTTCCCGCTGCTGGCGGCATTCACAATGTACTACTTCGCCGGAGCGATCTACAGCGAGGAACGGCGACGAAACGGCACGGCGGGAGAGGATGAAGGTTTCTTGCACTCACACGACCATTCCTTCCGCCGTCTGGTCCTGGCTGCGTACCGCGACCTGCTCGAGGTCACGAGCGGGTCCGAGGGCCAGTCGGTAGACGCGAACGTTGTGGACGCGTTCACGAAACGCGTCGCGTCGGACATCGAGCCGTGGAACACGACCGGGCTCTGCCACCCGGCGCGCGAGAACATGTACCGCTACGGGTAAGACCTCGCGTCCGACCGCTAGCGCCAGCGCACCCCGAAGCGATGCGTACCCGAAGCCCCCTCGACATCCACGGGCTGGAACGCCCACTCGAGCGTGATGTCGTCTCCCCAATACGCGAAACCGAGACTGACCAAGCCCGCGTCGCCCTCCGGGACCCGCCGCGCCCCGATCCGCGCTACGAAGGTGCGTCCCCGGATCGGCCAGTATCCGACCTCGAGGCCACCGGAAGGAATCGTCTCGTCGCCAACGTAGGTCAGGGCGCCGGTCACTCCGATGTCCAGGATGCCCAACTCTTGCCCGTAAGCACCAACGCCGAGGGTGAGGCCGTCCGGCCGCGCAATGTCGAGCCCACCGGGGGACAGGTCCTCTCCCGCATTCCGGTACGTCAGCCCCGCGGTAAAGGGGCCCACCTCCGTGGCGACTCCCAGGTCGAAGAGGAGTCCGGCGTCGCGCGCCGTACCGACGCGCTGCTCGACGAGCTTCGTGGCGAAGCCCACGTCGATGCCGAACAACTCCCGGGCAACGCCCACGGTCGCTACTCGTTCAGAGACGGCGGTGGCCCCGAGCGTGAACAGGTGGTCCTGCCCGCCGGGAGCCGCGTCGGCGCCTGTGCCTGGAGCGCCGTACTGGAGGGTCTGCAGGCCGACGCCGATGCCGCCACCCCACCACTGCTGCGCCGCCGAGACGGTGGTGGAGCTGCTCTTGGTGCCCCACCGCTGAATGTCGAGCCCGAAGCCGGAGGCCGAGTTGAGAAGGGCTGGGTGATAGAAGAGCGCGTCGGCGTGGCGGGCGTTCATCATGTAGGCGTCGCCCAGCGCCATCGCCCGGGTAGAAGCCGGTAGCTGTAGCACGCGCGGGAGAGCCCCCGCGGTCTGCGCGTATAGGCCCGCTGTGAAAAGCAGCAGGCAGGCCGCCGTGATGCTGAGAGTCGTTCGCATGGACACTCGGTGCGGGTGCGAGTTCGAACGAGCAACCTCGGGGCAGGGGGCTGGCTCGGGCAATAGGTGGTGCGTCGGAATTACGAACCCACGCGCTCGATGAAGTCCTCGATGAGCGCGCGCGCGATCGACATCGGGTGGGGCAGCTCGGGGATGGTCTCTGGCGTGAACCACCTCGCGTCCTCCATTTCGTCCGGATCGAGTCGGATTTCGCCCGACGCCCAATCCGCGACGAAGCCGACCATGAGCGAGTGCGGGAAAGGGTGAGGTTGACTGCCGAAGTAGCGCAGGTTGGTCACACGCACGCCGACCTCTTCGAAGATCTCCCGATGCACGCACTCCTCGAGTGATTCCCCGGGTTCTACGAAGCCGGCGAGCGTCGAGTAGACTCCACGGGTGAAGTGGGGTGAACGCCCGAGTAGCGCTTCTCGTTCGCGTTGGATGAGCACGATCACCGCGGGCGAGAGCCGAGGAAAGTGCAGTTGACCGCACGCACCACACGCCAGGGCGCGGTGCCCCTCGCTTCGTTGGGTCGGCGCAGCGCAGCGCGAGCAGAAGCGATGGGTCCGTATCCAATCGATCATCTGGCGGGCGGTTCCCGCAGCCCGAAAGAACGGCGCCGTTAGCAGCGCGTGGGCCGCACGCAGGCCGATGAGCCGGAACCCGTCCGGTGCTTCAAAGTCGTCGGAGGCCGCGTACAGCCGTGATTCTCGCCCATGCAAGGTGCCCAGAACACCCTCGACTTGTCGGGCTGCAGGCCCGAGTCCGTCGAGCAATCCGGCGACCTGCTCGAACGTAGGGACGGCCGCGGCGAGCCCCGTTGACTTCAGTAGCAGACGCTGACCCGCGAAGACGAAAGTCCAGGCGCTCGGGCTCAGGGCGCCAGCTTCCGATCGAGCACGTAAGTGCCGTGGCACTCGGAGCACACTACGAGAAGTCTGTCGCGCACGTACGAGACGTCCTTCCTGGGCGGAACCGACCGTTGGTCGAGGGCGATTCGACAAAGCGGGCAGGTCAAACCCTCGCCGGCTTCGAACGCGGCCCGGATCTGGTCCTGCTCAGCCTGAGTGTAAAGACGTGATTCGTTCATGGCATCTCAGCAGAGTATCAAATCCGTGTGTCCACGTAGGTTCACTAAACGGTCCACGCTACATTATACGGCTAGTCATGTTTCTGAGGATATAAATGCGTTTCACGATACTTCCCGTCGCGCTGTCGGCGGTTTCCGCGGTTCTGGTCGGCCCCAGCGAGACCTACTCCGGCAGGGCCGACGAGATCGAAATCGAGACCCCCGCGGTCGAACAGGCACGAATCGACATCAATGGTCGCCTCGACGACCAGGCGTGGCTGCAGGCTGCGCTTCTGACCTCGTTCACGCAATTCAGGCCTGTCGAGGGCACAGAAGCATCTCAACGGACCGAGGTCCAGGTCCTGGTCGACAGTGACGCGATCTACTTTGGCATCAAGGCGTTCGACGACGACGCCAGCGGAATCCGAGCGACGCTCTCCGAGCGCGATTCGTACACCCGTTCCGACGACTACGTGCGCATCATTCTCGACACGTTCGATGACGCCAGGCGTGCCTACGTCTTCACGGTGAATCCTTTGGGTGTGCAACACGACGGGCTCTGGAACGAAGGCGGGGGAAGCGCCGGTCGACGTCACGGAAACTTCGGTCAGCCGATCGACGACAACCCCGACTTCCTGTGGGATTCCAACGGGGCGATCACCGAGTGGGGCTACCAGGTGGAGGTGCGAATCCCGTTCAAGAGCCTGCGCTTTCCAGAGGCGGAAGAGCAGTCCTGGGGCCTGCACGTGCAGCGTAAGATTCAACGCACCGGCTTCGAAAGCTCGTGGGCGCCCGTTACCGATGACGTGTCGAACAAGCTGACGCAGGCCGGCAAGCTCAATAGCCTGCGAAACCTCGACATGGGGCTCTTCATGGAGCTCAACCCGGTGCTCACCGGGAAACGCATCGGCGAGTTCGCCTCGGGCGTGGGCCTGTTCGCTCGTGAGGACCCCAGCGGGGACTTCGGCCTGAACGCCACGTACGGAGTGACGTCGAACCTCACGCTGGACGCAACCTACAACCCCGACTTCAGCCAGATCGAGGCAGACGCGGGCCAGATCGCCGTGAACGAGCGATTCGCGCTCTTCTACCCAGAGAAGAGGCCCTTCTTTCTGGAAGGCACCGAAATCTTCGGGATGGCCAAGCAGCTCATCTACACGCGTTCGGTAGCGAACCCGATCGCGGGAGCCAAGCTCACTGGAAAGGTCGGCAGCCTGAACGTCGGCTACCTGGGTGCGATCGACGAATCATTCGATGCCGGGGCACCCAACACGGCCGTGAACCTCGTTCGTGTGCGGCAGGATCTGGGCGCCGCTTCAACGATCGGTGCGGTATACACGGACCGGACGGTCGCGGCGAACGAGTACAACCGAGTCGCGGGTGCCGATGCGCGGCTGCAACTCGGTCCGCGTTACCTCCTGACCATGATGGGTGCGGCCAGCTTCACGAATGCCCCCGACCAGACGTCACGAGCGACGGGCCAGCTCCTGAACGCGAAAATCGAGCGCGCTGGAAGGGCGTTCTCCTTCAACGCCGAGTTCGAGGACACGGACGCGGACTTCAACGCGGGCAGTGGATTCTTCCGCCGCGTGGGCGACACACAATTCAACTCCCGTCTTTCGTACAACTGGTTCGGTCAGCGCGGTGCATTGATTCAGGAGGTGGGGCCTTCACTCGAATGGAAGGGCTACTGGGACCACGACGCGTTTTGGGACGGCGAAGGACTCCAGGAGAGCGAGGCACAACTCGGCTGGAGAGTCGGCTTCAGGGGCAACATCATGTTCTGGGGCAATTACAAACAGTCGATGCTGGACTTCGCTCCGGAGGCGTACGAAGGGCTGGTCGTGCAGCAAGGCGATGGATCGTACGCGGACTTTCGACCGGCTCAGGACCTGTTCAGTGGGTTGGGTTCGACCACAATGGCGCTCTTCGTGAACAAGTGGGAGCGGATTCGTGGTAGCATCCGCTACACCGTCTCGGAAACGCCCGTCTTCGACCGGTCCTTCGGCGTCGCGGTCGAACCCGCCGACTCACGGTCGGGCGACGTGACGGTCAACCTGTACCCGACCCGCTCGCTCGTTGCCGAGTTGGGCGTCCGGCGGACCACCCTCAGGCGTAGAACGGACGGCGTCGAGATCTCGACCGCGACCATCCCGCGAGTGCGCGCGCAATACCAGTTCACGCGCTCGCTATTCGTTCGCGGAATCTTCGAGTACTCGAGCCAGGAGCGCTTGGCGCTGACAGACCCGGCGACCGGATTGCCGCTCTACCGGGTGAACAGTGACGGCGAGTACAGCGAGCGCAGTGGCTCTGACGGGTACGACTTCCATATCGAAGGGCTCGTCTCGTACGAACCGTCTCCCGGCACCGTTTTCTATGTCGGATACACGCGCCAGATGGCCGACACCGAGTCGTTCCGATTCAGGAACGTTCAGGCCATGGCGGACGGCCTCTTCGTCAAACTGAGCTACCGCTTTCGCATGTAGGGATCAGGCGAGGTAGGCTCTCAGACTCTTGATCTGCTCTTCCGCACCCAGCACGATGACATCGTCGCCAGCGTCGATCGTGGTGGAGGCCGTCGGGTTGAAGACGAACGGGCCTCCAGATTGCTGCTCCTTGCGGACCGCGATGACGATCAGACCCGTCTCTTCGGGAATTTTCGTTTCCGCCAAAGTCTTCCCCACGAGCGGGGAACTCGCCGGCCATAATCGTCTGTTCGACCCGCAGCGACAGATCCGGCGAGCGCGTGGCGATATCCAGGAAGGAGACCACAGACGGCCGGAGTAGCACCGACGCCATGCGGATCGCGCTGCTGACGTTGGGACTGACCACCTGATTCGCCCCCGCTCGGTAAAGCTTGTCGATGGACCCCTCTTCATAGGCTCGAGCCACGGTGGTGAGTTGGGCGGCGAGATCGTGAGCCGAGAGGCAGACGAACAGGTTGTCGGAACGTACTCAGCGAGCTCCTCGATACGGACCGGGTCCCGCTCGATGGCATGCTTCAGGTCCAACTCGACGATGAAGGCCGTGATGTTCGCGAAGCACAGACCCAGCTACGAAATCCCACTGAGCAGTACGAAGATCGTGAACGTGCGCCCCCGTGGTGAGAGCTCGAAGACCTCCCCGCACCCGACGGCGGTCAGCGTTATGACCGTCATGTAGAGGGCGTCCGCGACCGGCACCTCCTCGATCCAGACGTACCCCAGCGTCCCCAAGGCGACCAGCACCCCGAGAACGGCCAGTGTCCAAAGGAATCTGGGGACGAAAGCTGCCATGGCACTATTGGGTGGCAAGCGATCGGAGATCTGGAAGTCAGATCGACGATTCGGAGGGGGCTGACACGCCAGGAAGCTAGGAAACACACGGCCTTTTGGCCATTTTTTCCCTTGACGTCCCCCCAGGTCTCGCTTACCGTTGGTTCAATTGTGACTCGCAGGGCGCGGAAACACTTGAGTCATGCGGCTTTTCAGGCGATTCGCGCCTCCCAGGAGAAAGCTCTCCGGGACTCCAGGTAGGGCGGCTTCAGCCGCAGCAGAAACAACTTCATTCTTGTGACAGGAGCAGCCAAGATGAACAAGTCCGATCTCGTGGACGCCCTCGCCGGCGCAACCGGCATGACGAAAGCAGACGCATCGCGAGCCGTGGATGCGCTGTTCTCGCCGAAAGACGGCATTATCTCCCAGGCACTGAGAGGCGATCGCCGCGTACAAATCACCGGATTCGGTACGTTCGAGTCCAAGCACCGCAAGGCTCGTAGGGGCCGCAACCCGCGCACAGGTCAGACGATCCATATTGCGGCGACGAAGACCCCTGGGTTCCGCGCTGGTAAGGGACTCAAGGACGCCATCAAGGGCTAAACCTCTCGTCCCTTTGAGGATGCGCTGACCGGCGCCGCACCGGTCGGCACGCCTGACAGAAAGAGGCCGTGTCACTACAGGTGACGCGGCCTCTTTTGTCAGCGGTAAGGCCGCCAGCTAGCTGCCCGGCGCGCTCCGCCGTGCACCGCCTGTGCCGCTCTTGGGTCTGTCGTAGTCGGCTCGCACCGACCGGCCCCGTATGGTGGTGCCATTGAGCGCTTTGATGACCTGCTGGGCCACGTCGTCGTGCACCTCCACGAGCGTGTGGCTCTCCTTGATGTCGATACGGCCGACGGAACCGCCCGGAACCTTGGCTTCCCCCGTGATCGCGCCGAGCAGATCGCCCGTGGTGAGACCGTCGCGCTCTCCGACACCGAAGAAGAGCTTGGCCCAGGGCGGGGCCGCTACGCCGCTACTGATCGAATGATCCACGGTCGTGGACGCGGCGGGCAGCTTCTTGCGGAGCAGCGCCACCGCGGCTGCTGCCACCTCGGCCGGATCGTGCTCTTCGAACAGGGGTTCGAGCGCCAACATGTAAGGAGCCGTGTCCTCGCTCTGCAACGCGTGCCGTAGCTGTGCCTGGAGTTCGGCAATCGCGCTGCCACCGCGCGGTTCCGCCGGCGGAAACGGAACCACCGTATAGCCGGCTGCACGGGCCGTAGCACGAAGGTGCGGCACCTCACGGGCCAGTATCACGACGATTCCCCCGTCCGAAACCGAGTGCCGTCGATCCAGTTCATCGGCGTCGGTAGGTGCATCGCAACTCACGACCTTCACGTCTGCGAAGTCCGCGATTTCGGCACGCGTGGCCAGTGGGTCCACACCCAGCCACACGGGTACGTCTGGATCACCGGGAGCCCCGGCTACGAAGCCGTGCAGGGTCAGCAGATCGCCCACATCGGCCGCTCGGTCCTCGTTCCGACAAAAGACCAAGACATGACGCGCGTCATCGGCGAGCAGGTGGCTGGCCATCTCCAGGACGGCCTCCTCACGAGGCTCGGCGACGATGCGGAATCGTACCGTGCCGCGCCTGGGTCCGTCCTCCGCCGAGAGGTCGAGCTGCGGTAGCGTGACGGCACGCTTCACGTGGCGCTCGATGAACGTCGCAACGCCGCCGGTCATAGGCTGGACCGCCACGACTCGTTGCGCTTCTTTCGGCAGATACTCGAGAATCGCTTCTACCGCTTCCATGCCTTCGAACGTGTCGATTCTGGCCGCCTGGTCCAGGACGATCGCTTCGACGCCTTGGAGATCGATGCCGCCGGCCTTGGCCACGGTGAGCACATCGGTGGGTGTGCCGAAGAGCATCGTCGCGCGCTCCGGCATTACCCAATGAGAGCCGAGTGCCCCGACGCCGTGACCGGTAGTGGCGGCGAGTCGACCCAACGACTCCGCGAGTTGTTCGGCGCGGCCATGGGAAGGTGTGAGCACCAGGGCCTTCGTCCCATCCGCTTCACTCTCGATGCGCTGGAGGAGCGCCGCGCCCCACGCTACGGTGACCCCGCTCCCGGGGCTTGCCGCCAACACGAGGTTGTTGGCTCGCCGGATGACGGGCAGCGCCTCCGCTTGCAATGAGGTGGGGTGCTCGATGCCCTCCGCGGCGAGCGCCTCCGCCAGTTCCGGCGCCAGCCCGAGGTCCTCGAAAGAGTCCAGATCGACCGCCATTTCAGGCTCGCTCGCCAGCGCCCGGGCCGCCGCGATCCCCGGGCTCGTACGGAAGACGATTCAGCAGACGTTGCACCTCGCAGTCCAACCTCGACGTGCGCAGCCGATCCGTACTGGCGACCACTTCCGTGTAGTGCCCGTGACGGTGCGCGGTCACCGTGACGGAACCCTCCACACCGTTGTATGTGGCGCTGTGGCCCGAAGTCTTCGACTGCGAGAGGCTCACCCTTTCAGGCAGAAAAACCTCAGCCTCCGCGAGGACTTCACTCGGCGACAGCGCCGTCTTGCGCTGGTATCCAGCCATTTCCGTACCGTCGGGTGATTGTAGCGTTGGCCGTCCTGCCCTCAACGGCCGTCGAGAAAGGTGCCGATGGCCGCCTGGTTGTGGAAGCCCTGGAGGGCGCCCGCGCTCGTGACCAGGGCGGGAGCGCCGGTTACTCCAGCCTCGACCGCGAGTTTCGCGCCCATTAGGGCGTCGTCCTCATACCGGTTCACGTCGAGCACGGCTTTGCTTTCCGTGAGATCGAACCCCAGCGCCAGGGCGATGTCGACGAGTACGTCGATGCGTCCGATGTCACGGCCTTCCAAGAAGTAGGCGGCGAATATTGCGGCGAGGGCCGGTTCTCCGAGGTCGGACTCCTGCGCATGCAAGAACAGTTCGTGCGCTTTTCCGGAACGCGGTACGAGCCCGGGGCGAACCAGCGAGAAGCCCATCCCCTTTGCCAACCGTTCCCCCTCGGACCATCGCAGCCTCCAAAAGGGGTCCTCCGTATCGGTCAGGGGAGCGTCGGGCGGATAGCACTCGATCGGGGTTGGTGCTGCGACTACTCCCCGCTGCTCTTCCGCAGCCCGTAGCACATGGTACATGACGAACGACAGCGGGTCGACCGCGTCGAAAAAGAATCGAAAACTCTGGTCGCTCATGGCCACAAAGGTGCTCGTGGCCGCATGATGGGACCACCCCGTATCGTATATTCCGATCACACTGACGACACCACGAGGCCAAACATGCAGTTCAGCACGAATGTCGAGAAGCTCAAGCCCTCCGCGACCATCGCGGTCAGCACGCTCGCCAAAAGGCTGGCTGCCGAGGGCCGCGACATCGTGAATCTCAGTGCGGGAGAGCCAGACTTCGACACACCGGACTTCAT
The DNA here is from genome assembly GCA_036338615.1 of Gemmatimonadota bacterium. Lineage (GTDB taxonomy): Bacteria > Gemmatimonadota > Gemmatimonadetes > Longimicrobiales > Gaopeijiaceae > UBA1138. The sequence goes on along the minus strand of JAYZBT010000151.1, from coordinate 1,412 downwards.
CTCTCGAGCGGCCATCGAAGGGATCCGCTCTGGCTGGACGCGCTATACGGCGCCCGCCGGCCTGCCCGAACTGAGGAAGGCGATCGCGGCACACCTGAGTTCCCGAGCGGGGCGCGCTCTGGACTGGAACGGAGTCGTAGTGACCTGCGGCGTGAAGCAGGCGCTCTTCAATACGATTTTCACCCTCTTCGGGCCCGGCGACGAAGTGCTCATCGCAGCCCCGTATTGGACCACGTATCCAGACCTGGTCAACATCGCTCGCGCCGAGCCCAAGACGGTGTTCGGGGCAGAGTCCAACGACTTCAAGATCACGGCGGCAGACCTGGAAGCGGCGAGCAGCGAGCACACCCTTGGCCTCATTCTCAACTCCCCGTGCAACCCGACCGGCGCCGTGTACTCTCTCGAGGAACTCGAAGCGATCACCGTCTGGGCAAGGGATCGCGGAGTCTGGCTCATCAGCGACGAGATCTACCGCAACATCTACCACGACGACGATCGCGAGGCGGCGGGGGGTGTCCTCGACCTCCCTCAGTCCTCCGTCGGCGACTTCGTGCTCTTGGATGGCGCCTCGAAGAGCTACGCGATGACCGGATGGCGTATCGGGTATTCGTACTCCAGCGCTGAGCTCGCCCAGAAGTTTACGGCGCTGCAGAGTCAGATCACCTCCAACACGTCGACCCCTTCGCAGGCAGCGGCGCTCGAGGCGTTCTCGAACATCGATGAGGCGCAGGCGTCGATCGCGGCGATGTCCGTTGCCTTCACGCGTCGGCGGGACCTGGTGACGGCGCGCATGGACGAACTAATGCCAGGGGTGCCGTACACGCGCCCCCACGGGGCTTTCTATCTCTACTTCCGGGTCGACGGCTTCTTCGATGACGACGTCCGGGACGCGACGGCGTGGTGTTCGCGGCTACTGGAGTCGCAGGGCGTGGCACTCGTTCCGGGAGCAGCCTTCGGTGACGACCGTTGGGTCCGCATGAGCTTTGCCACGTCCGACGATGTGCTGGAGGGCGCCTTCAAGCGCATTGCCACGATGGTCTCGACGGGGGTCGCGAGCTAGAGATGTCGCCGTGCAGACAGCCGGTGACCCCCGCGAGTGGCTCGAGCAAGTTGCCGCCGTAGCCAAGAGAGAGAGCCCATGACGACCGATCGTTGCTTCGATGCCTGGCTGGTGCTGGTGGTACTGCTCGCTTGTTCAGAGCCCCCACCGACCGAGACGGGCGCTAGGACGGTCGAGTCCCTGGCTCGGGCCTGAGGTCGACCGGGGCCGCTCAGGCTACCGCCCGAGCGGTGGCGTCGATGTCGGCGGCCGCCGGTGCATCGTCGCCTGCTCGAACGCGTAGCTGGTACGGATCAGTTCAGGCTCCCCGAACGGGCGCCCCAACAACTGAAGTCCTGCAGGTAGAGTACCG
>JAYZBT010000150.1:0-8540 GCA_036338615.1 Gemmatimonadota bacterium | reverse complement strand
ACCTCCGGAGCCGGAACTCGACTTCGAGTTCTACCAGACCTGCGTGCAGGAGATCATCGCGAATCCGCGCTACGGACAGCTATCGTGCTCGGCATGTCACGCGGGTGGCTCGATCGGGTTCGCGCCCCGACCCGCGAACGGCACGTCGTGGAGTGAGACCGAAGCGCGTCGGGGCTTCGCTGTGATGCAGAGGCTGATCCAACCGGGGAACCCCGTCGAGAGCCGCTGGATGCTCAAGCCGCTCCATCCCGACGGAGGCGGATCGTACACCCACAACGGGGTCCGCCGATGGCAGTCCCGGGACGACCCCGAGTGGCAGATGCTCGCCGCGTGGGTTCGCGGCGAACGGAGCGGAAGCGACTGCTCGATGTAGCGGTCAGCGCGGGGAAAAGTTTTTTGCACGTGCGCGGGACGTGTGAAGTCGCCCTGGATCGTGAGCCCGTCGCGGGTTTCGAAGGACACGGTCCTGGAGTCCTGCAACGCGCTGGCCGGCGTCGCGAGGGCCAGCGGCGCGACCTGGTTCAGCCCAGCGAGGACGAAGCGCCTGGTCGCCAGCTCGGGCTGTGATTGGACGCGTCGATGCACGGCCTTTTCTACCCGAGCTCCCTCAGCCAGATGTTGCGATAGCTCACCGGATTCCCATGGTCCTGAAGCAGAATCGGCAAGCGATCCGCATGCGCTGCGTAGGACGGCTCGCCGATGAAGAGGGTGGGGCCCACGAGCTCGGCGTGGTTCTGCACGAGCACACCGTTGTGGAGCACAGTTACGTAGCCGGGGCTTTCGAGTCCACCATCCTCTGCGAATCGCGGGGCAGTGAAGATCACGTCATAGGTCTGCCAAGTGCCTGGTGCTCGCGAGGCGTTCACCAAAGGGAGGTGCTGTTTGTATATGGAGCCGGCTTGTCCGTTGGCGTAGGTCCGGTTGTCGTAGGAATCGAGGACCTGCAGCTCGTATCGTTCCATGAAGAAGATGCCGCTGTTGCCGCGTCCCTGTCCCTCCCCCACGACCTCCGCGGGCGTGCGCCATTCGATGTGGAATTGCACGTCCCCGAAGCCCTGACTCGTTTGCACACCACCGGCCCCGGCGACCACGGTCATGGCGCCCTCACGAATGCTCCAGCCGGCATCGCCACCGTCGCTCGCGTTCCAGGCCGAGAGGTCCGTACCGTCGAAGAGCACCACGGCGTCGGACGGCGGAGCGGATGCCTCTCCGGGCGCCACAATACCGGGTTCCGGGTCCCAGACCTCGGTGTCTTCCGGGCGGGCTTCTTCCTGCGGCGTTGCCGCCACCCTCTCGATCGTACCGTCTTCGGCGCCCGACTCCGCCACGCAGCCCGCCGAGAGCGCCACGAGTGCGACGACCGCAGCCTTGACCCTGATGACCTTCCTCGCCGCCATCATAGGGTGGGCAGCGTCCAGGGTGACCGATAGTTGGGCATGAGCAGCGCGTTGGCTTCGGCGTCGCCCTCGAATGAGCCCGTGTGGTCGTTCCACGTGAGGCGGCGCCCTGTCTTGAACGAGATGTTGCCCATATGTGATGTAACAGCCGCGCGCGCCGCTATGGCCGGGGGGCACTTGGGTTGTTCTCGGCTCTTCATGCAGTCCACGAAATTCTTCGTGTGTGCGTCGAGTCCGCCGTCGTCGGTGCGCATCTGCACAGGCAGAACCGGCGTCAGGTACTCGAGGCGCCCATCCACATTCTCGCTTTCCGGGTAGATCTCCCACTTCTGTCGGTCCACCACCAGCGTTCCCGAGTTTCCGATGAATGCGACGCCGTGGTCGCGCTGATAGGGTCCCAAGTCGATGCCGGTGGCGTGTTCCCAGAGCATGGAAAACTCGTCGAACTCGAAGACCGCTTGCAGGGTGTCGGGAGTCTCCGCGCCGTCGTCCGGGTAGGCGAATTTGCCGCCACTGGCGGTGACGCTCTTGGGCGCTGTAGCGTCCATTCCGTAGTGCACCATGTCGATCATGTGCACGCCCCAATCCGTCATGAGTCCACCGGCGTAGTCCCAGAACCAACGAAAGTTGAAATGGAATCGGTTACGGTTGAACGGCCGCGCCGGTGCGGGTCCCAACCAAAAGCCGTAGTCGACCCCTTCCGGCACGGCTTCATCCGCCAGGACGGGGACGGACTTCATCCAGCCCTGGTACGCCCAGGCTTTCACCAGGCGGATTCGACCCAGGGCTCCGGACTTCACGTAATCGGCGGCGTCCGTCCAGTGATCTCCGCTACGCTGCCATTGCCCGACCTGAACGACGCTTCGGTAGTGCTCGGCGGCCGCGACCATTAGCGCGCATTCGCCGACGGTGTTGGCCAGAGGTTTCTCCACGTAGACGTCTTTCCCGGCCTCGCAGGCCAGCACCATCATCAGGCAGTGCCAGTGATCGGGGGTCCCGATAATCACTGCGTCGATGTCGGGATCGTCCAGGATGCGACGGAAGTCGGTGTGGAGCTTGGGAATGGATCCCCACCGCTCCTCGACCTGTGATGCCCGACGGGCCAGCACTTCGTTGTCGACGTCGCAAAGGGCCGCGCACTCGACCTCGGGGACTTTCATGATGGAAGCGAGGTCGGAGAAACCCATGCCGTTGCACCCGATGACGCCCACTCGGATCTGGTCGCTGGGCGCGATGTTGGACCTCTGAGCCCGCAGGATCTGGGGAAGACCGGCTGTTCCAGCCAAGGCCACGGTGGAATCACGTAGGAAGCGACGACGGGTGCTCATAACGTTCCCTTTCGAGATGGGTCTGTTCAGTTGATCCAACATATGCGCCCCGCCGCGACGACGCATGGCTCGACATTGACCTTGGCAGAGAAGTATGTTGCCTTGATTCCCATTACTTCGTGGGGTGCGTCAGTGTCCAAACGCCCGACCTCCTCGCCGGTCTTGATCGCGCTCGCCCTGGGCGCGGCGTGGACCGGAGTCCAGGACGTACAAGCACAGACGGTCGACTTTCAGCGGGACGTGCGACCGATCCTGGCCGACAAGTGCTTCCAGTGTCACGGGCCCGACTCGGAGGCGCGTGAGGCCGAGCTTCGCTTCGATACCAGGGAGGGCGCGTTCGCGGAGCGCCGCCGCGGTCAGCCTATCGTACCGGGCGACGCCGCGGCCAGCGTGCTGTTCCAGCGCGTCACCCATACCAACGCTCGACGGCGCATGCCGCCCGCGTCCGCCAACAAGACGCTGACCGACGAGCAGGTCGACATTCTTCGCCGATGGATCGACGAGGGGGCATCGTGGGACCAGCACTGGTCCTTCAAGGCCGTCGAGCGCCCCGAGCCACCCGTGGTGGCCGACGATTCGTGGGTGCGCAGTCCTCTCGACCGATTCGTGCTCGCCCGTCTCGAAGCGGAGGGCTTGCAGCCCGCGCTCGGGGCGAACAAGCGGACGCTCATACGTCGCTTGGCGTTGGACCTGACCGGCCTGCCGCCCGAACCCGAGTTGGTACAACGCTTCTTGAGCGACGACTCCGATCAGGCATATGAGAGCGTCGTCGACGAGTTGCTGGCGTCGCCGCAGTGGGGTGAGCATCGCGCGCGCTACTGGCTGGATGCTGCCCGGTATGGTGATACCCACGGGATCCACATCGATAACTACCGTGAGATATACCCGTACCGCGACTGGGTCATCAAAGCGCTCAACGAGAATCGGCCGTTCGACGAGTTCACCGTTGCGCAGGTCGCGGGTGACCTGTTGCCGAACCCGTCACTCGACGACCTCGTCGCGACCGGATTCCAGCGGAACAACATCACCACCAACGAGGGCGGGGTGGTTCCGGCGGAGTACGAGGTGATCTATGCCAAGGATCGGGCCGAGACCATCGGGGGAGTGTTTCTCGGATTGACCGTCGGCTGCGCCACGTGCCACGACCACAAATTCGACCCGATACAGCAGCGAGAGTTCTACGCGCTCACGGCCTTCTTCCGGAACACCACCCAAAATGCGATGGACGGTAACGTTTTCGATCCGCCGCCCATCTTGGTCGTTCCGAGCGACGATGACCGATCGCTTTGGAATGAGCTACGGGACGAGTCCGCGGCGAACCAGGCCGAGCTCGCCGACCGGGCGGACGAGATCGATGCGGCGTTTGGGGAATGGCTCGGTTTGGGAGAGTATCGCTCATTGACCTCGCCGCTCGCTGAGTCTGGGCAGTGGATGCACCTGGACCTGGACGAGAACTCGAGGCCGCGGTTCGAACTGGATGGTACCCTGCACCCTGTGAGGCTCGAAGGCTCTGTGTCGATCGCACCCGGCCCGGAGGACCTCCCGTCCATGAGGTTCGGTGACGAGTCGTGGGCCGAGCTTCCGTCCGTACCACTCGCCGGCGACAGTCCCTTCTCCATGGCACTCTGGATCTTCAGGCCTGACTCGACAGCAGGCTTTCCCGTCGCCGGCCAATACGACGCCGGGGACGGATATCGCGGGTGGGCGCTGAGCGCTGGCGGACACCCCTCCTTTCGATTGATCGGCGACTCGGTCCCAGAGAGCGAGCAGCGTTCGGCCGCACGCATCTCTCCAAGGACGACCGTGGAAGGCTCAGCCCAGGGCCAGTGGACCCACGTCGTGGTTACACACGACGGTACGGCCGAGCGCTCGGGGATGGCGATCTATCGTGATGGTGAGCGCCTGGAGACGGGGGGCACCGAGTACTTTGCGAAGGTGCTCGGAAGCAGCCTGACGGACGGTCCATTGGAGCTCGGTCGCAGCGTCTCGATGCGAGAAGGCGAGCAGATCGTTCGTCACTTTCCGGGTGGCGGTATCGCCGACTTCCGGATCTTCGATCGCGCGCTCACGGACCAGGAGGTCCGAGTAGTCTCGGCGTGGCCGACACTCCGACGAGCTCGTGACAAGACGCCGGAGGCGCTCACGCCAGCCGAGCGTGACGCGCTTCGTCGGTACTACTTGGCTGTGGAAGATGGGCGGTACTCGGAGCTGCTCGGGCGCAGTAGGGAGTTGACCCACGAGTGGCGCGAGGTGCGCCGTCGCGGCGCGATCACGCACATCATGCAGGAACGCACCGACTCTGAGCCCCAGGCGCACATTCTCTATCGCGGCATGTACGATCAGCCGCTCGACCTCGTGACGGCCGGAGTGCCGAGTGCGCTCCCGCCTATGGCCGCATCATTGCCCCATAACCGACTCGGTCTCGCCAGGTGGTTGGTGGACGATGAGAACCCGCTGACGGCCCGCGTGACGGTCAACCGTTTCTGGCAGCAGGTCTTCGGCACGGGCCTGGTCGCCACGAGCGAGGACTTCGGGGCACAGGGGGAACCACCGACGCACCCCGAGCTGCTGGACTGGCTTGCGGTCGAATTCCGCGACTCGGGGTGGGACGTGAAGCGTTTCTTCCGCACACTCGTGACGTCCGCCTCGTATCGACAGTCGGCCCGGGTGACCGCGGAGAAGCTCGAGGCGGATCCAGAGAACCGTCTGCTCTCTCGGGGCCCGCGCTTCCGCATGGATGCCGAGATGGTGCGCGACTATGCACTGGCGGCGAGCGGACTACTGACGCGCACGATCGGTGGGCCGAGCGTGCGCCCATACCAGCCAGAGGGGGTGTGGTCTTCTATCGCGATGGTGCAGAGCGACACGCGCCTCTATGCGCAGGACGACGGGGACGACCTCTATCGACGTAGCCTATACACGTTCTGGAAGCGGCTCGCACCTCCACCGTCGATGGGCGTCTTCGATGCGCCTACGCGCGAGCATTCCGTTGTTCGGCGAGAGCGCACGAACACGCCGCTGCAAGCGCTGGTGACGATGAACGACCCGCAGTTCGTCGAGGCCTCGCGCTATCTGTCGCAGCGCGCCATACGAGAGGCCGGGGACGGTTTCGACCAGAGGCTCGACTTCATCACCGCCCGTCTCCTGGCCCGCCCGTTCGACGACGACGAGCGCGCGGTCGCGATGCGAGCCTACGACCGACTGCTCAACGCCTATCGAGCCGACACGGACGCGGCTGAGCGTCTACTACAGACTGGCGACTCCCGCCCCGACGCAACCCTCCCCGTAGCCGAATCGGCCGCCTGGACCATGCTGGTCAGTCAGTTGATGAACCTCGACGAGGTGTTGAACAAGTAGCGCTGATGTAGCTCAAGAGAGGACTCATGGATCCGCTTCGCGAAATGGTTCTGGCCGAGACCCGACGCCAGTTCTTTGGAAAGATGGCCAAGGGCATCGGTGGCCTCGCGTTGTCGAGCCTGATGGCCGACGACGTCTTCGCCCAGATGCCTGCCGGGGCACCGCCCCTGCGCCAAATCGCGCCCAAGGCGACGCGGTGCATCTACCTGCACATGATGGGTGGACCGCCTCAGATGGACCTGCTCGACTACAAGCCGGTCATGAAGGATTGGTACGATGCCGACCTGCCGGATTCGATTCGCCAGGGACAGCGGCTGACCGGAATGACGTCGGGTCAGACGCGCTTTCCGATCGCGCCGTCGGTATTCGAGTTCGCGCAGCACGGTCAGAGCGGTGCGTGGATCTCCGAGCTGCTGCCCTACACGGCATCGATGGTCGACGACATCGCCATCATTCGCTCGATGAACACCGAGGCAATCAACCACGAGCCCGGTATCACCTTTATCCAGACCGGTCAGCAAACCCCGGGTCGCCCGTGCATCGGCTCCTGGTTCTCGTACGGGCTGGGCAGCATGAACGAGAACCTGCCGACTTTCGTCGTTCTGAATGCCGAAAAGAGCCATCCTCGTTCGAACGTGCAGGCGATTTCCGCCAAGCTCTGGAGTGCCGGCTTCCTTTCACCGGAATACTCGGGTGTGATGCTGAACAACGGCGTCGACCCGGTGCACTATCTCAGCGATCCCGACGGCGTGTCGCGAGAAGTGAGGCGCGCCATGCTCGACGGCTTGGGCGACCTCAACAGGATTCAGCACGACGAACTCGGCAGCCCGGAGACGCTCGCGCGCATTCAGCAGTACGAGATGGCGTATAGGATGCAGATGTCGGTGCCCGAGATGGCGGACCTCTCCAGCGAGCCCGAGAGCACCTTCGAACGGTGGGGCGACGAAGCGCGGCAGCCAGGGAAGTTCCAGAACGCGGCGCTGATGGCGCGGCGCTTGGTGGAGCGGGGAGTCCGCTTCGTGCAGATCTACCACCGAGGTTGGGACGTCCATCAGTTCGCTCCGGAGGTGTTGCCGGCCCAGGCGCTCGATGTGGACCGGGCGGCATGGGCGCTCATCCAGGACCTCAAGGAGCGCGGCCTGTTCGACGAAACGCTCGTCATCTGGGGTGGGGAGTTCGGACGCACGATCTATTCTCAAGGGCGCCTCACCCCGACGGACTACGGGCGTGACCATCATCCGCGCTGCTTCACGGTCTGGATGGCTGGCGGCGGGGTCAAAGGCGGCGTCGTGCACGGGGAGACCGACGACTTCTCGTACAACATCGTCAAGGATCCGGTACACATCCGCGACTTCCAGGCGACGATTCTTCATCTGTTCGGGGTCGACCACGAGCGTTTCACCGTCAAGCATCGGGGTCTCGACGCCAGGCTCACGGGGGTTCTTCCAGCTCGGGTGATCGACGAGATCGTTCAGTGAGGTCGACGCTTCGCTGGCGATGCGCGTGCTCGATCGCGGGGGCGGTCATTCTCAGTCCGCTGGCATCTGCGCCGCTCGACGCCCAGAACGGCGATTGGGCCTCGCTCGGCCGATATCATGAAGCGAACCGGGAGTTGGGCGAGGGGCGACCCGGTGAGCAGCGGGTGGTCTTCTACGGCAATTCGATCACCGACGCGTGGGCCCAGTACTTCGAGACGATGTTCCCCGGTGAGCCCTATGTGGGCCGAGGCATAAGTGGACAGACGACACCGCAGATGCTCGTGCGCTTTCGGCAGGACGTGCTCGCGCTCGATCCGGCGGTAGTCGTCATCCTCGCGGGAACGAACGATATCGCTGGTAACACCGGACCGTCGACACAAGCCATGATCGAGGACAACCTGGCTTCCATGGTCGAACTCGCGCTGGCCAATGGCGTTCGGGCCGTGCTTTCGTCCGTCCTCCCGGCATCGGACTACCCTTGGCGGCCGGGGCTCGAACCAGGACCGAAGATCGTGGCCCTGAATCAATGGATGGAGCAATACGCTGGAGCGAACGGCATCGTGTACCTGGACTACCATTCCGCGATGGTGGACGAGCATCTGGGGCTGGATCAGGCGCTCTCGGCGGACGGAGTGCACCCCAACGAAGCGGGCTATCGGCTCATGGCCCCTCTCGCGCAGCGGGCGATCGCACATGCGCTTGGACGCTGACGCGGGGCGATTCGCCGGGCGCCTCTCTCTAGGCGTGCCCTACACTCATTGCACCAACCTTGCTCTCGACCCTGACGTGCTCGACCGCGCAAGCTCGACTGGGACCCCGACTACGACGACAAGACTCTCGAACCGTCCGCCGCAACGTTGAGGAAAGATTATCTGCGTGGCACCCTGAATCTGTGACCAACGCAAGATCCGAACATTCGCGCTGGTCTCGTTTCAGCGGGTCACGTCGTCTCCGCCCCGCCCGTCGACAGGCATGGCCCG
>JAYZBT010000149.1:0-13723 GCA_036338615.1 Gemmatimonadota bacterium | reverse complement strand
GCTCTCCGCGCTCGCCGGATCTGTGACGAGCACCAGGCTCGACTGACCCATCATGTCGATGAAGCCAGGGCTGACGACCCGACCGGCCGCGTCGATCGTACGCGTAGCCTGCCAGTCTGCCAGGTGCCCGACGGCCGCGATACGGTCGTCACGGATGCCCACGTCACCACGAAACCAGGGGTTACCCGCGCCGTCCACGATGCGGGCACCGGTGATGAGGACGTCGAGGGATTGGTCTTGCCCAGCGTCTTGGAGACCGGGCGCACAGGTGGCGGTCGAGACCGCGGCAGTGATGATTACTGGGATAAGGTACCGGCGCATCACTCGATTCCTTGGCTGGGTTCTCACCCAGGGATCGTACATCGCGCTTCGATTCACCGCACCCAGCGGAGGAGGCGTGCCGTTGCCGTCGAGCTGCACGTGTCCTATTTCGATGGCACCTCTCGTCGGTGGCGGTGCTACGGAGGCCGCGATCTAGAGGCAGCCTGCCCCAGCGCGGTGCGTATTCACCGGTGGATTGGACGAGGCGCGCGGTCCGGCACAGCGCGAAGGCGAAAGGTGGAAGTAGGGAGGCCGCGAGGGGTCTCCCTGCTTCGTTTCTGATGGATAGGCATGCGAACGGAACCGGAGGAGGGCCTCATGCGAGGCGTGAGATCAAAAATCGTCTTAGCGCTGGTCGCCCTGACGCTGGCCTCGACGGGTCGCGGCGTAGCCCAACAGCCCTACGACATCGCAATCGTCGGAGGCCGAGTCATCGATCCCGAGACCGGTCTGGACGCGGTGAGGAACATCGGCATCCGGGGAGACCTCATCGCGGTAGTCACCGACCAGAGACTCGACGCCTCCACGGTCATCGATGCGCGAGGGCTCGTAGTCGCACCAGGCTTCCTCGACATCCTCGCGAGTCCCCCGCGCAACGACGAAGGCGCCGTCTTCAAGATCTTCGATGGCGTCACCACTGTGGTGTCGATGCACGGCGGCCCCGTGGATGCAGCCGCGTGGTACGACGAGCGCTCTCAGGCCGGCTCTTACCACCACTACGGCACGACTGTGGGACACGGGGCGCTACGCGTCGCCGTGGGGATCACGGACCCCTATGTCGCGGCAACAAGCTCACAGGTGGACTCCATGATCGTGCTGGCGCGCGAAGCTCTGAGGGAGGGTGCGGTCGGGATCGGCTTCGGGGTGGCCTACGTTCCAGGTGCTTCCCGGGTAGAGGTCGTGCGCCTTTTCGAGCTCGCCGCCGCCGAGGGCGTGCCTTGCCACCTGCATATCCGCCACTTCGGTCCGGTGCCGCCGTCCAACAGCAGCCTGGATGCCGTGGAGGAGGTCATTGCCGCGGCCGCGATCACCGGCGCTTCGGCACAGGTCGTGCATATCGGGAGCATGGTGGCCGACCCCGCGGACATGGCTGCGGCACTCTGGATGATCGAAGGCGCACGACGCCAGGGCGTCGACGTCATGGCCGATATCTATCCCTACACCGCCGCCTCGACGGGACTCGGAACCACGACCTTCGACGGTGGCTGGCAGGAGCGGTTCGGGGGCATCGACTATGGCGACCTGGAGCTGGTGTCCAACGGCGAGAGACTGACCGCCGGAAGTTTCGCCACGCTGCGCGGCCAGGGTGGGGTTCCTGTGGTTATCCACTATATCCCCGAAGCATCGATTCAGGCCGCACTCGCTCACCCGCTGGTCATGGTAGCGAGTGACGGCGTGATCCAGGGCGGCCGGGGTCACCCCAGAGGAGCGGGCACCTTCGCGCGGGTGCTCGGCAGGTACGTTCGAGAATTGAACGTGATCGAGCTTCCCCAAGCCATCGAGAAGATGACGCTCATGCCCGCGCTACGACTCGAAGGGTCGGTGGAGGGTATGAAGCGGAAGGGACGGCTTCAGCGCGGCGCCGACGCCGACATCGTGGTGTTCGATCCGAGCACCGTCAGCGACCGAGCGACGTTCGCGGACCCCGCCCAACGATCGGCCGGCATGCGTTGGGTCCTCGTGGGCGGACAGGTAGTGATCTCGGACGGCGCGCTACAGGACGGTGGAAGACCGGGTCAGCCGATTCGTCGCGGTCGCTGACCGCCCCGAAAGCGGCCTGAGGCGAGAGCCTCAAGCCGCCAGAGCCCGCTGATCCCCGCGGCTGACTAGCCCTGCTGCGCATCGAAGGCTGGCAGGTGAACCACAAGCTCGTGCGGCGATGGTTGGCTAGGCTCGGGATGCAGACGCTCTTCATCGAACCGGGCAGTCCGTGGGAGAACGGCTACAACGAGAGCTTCAACGGCGCGATGATGGGCGGGACCTGTTAGCCCCCGATCACCCGCGTCGGCAGTGCTGTCGGCACCATCAACTTGAAGATCGGCACGACCGGGGGTCCGGCCTGACCACGGCCCCGACCGAAGCCCCCTCGCCCACCACCTCGACCGCCCGCCTGCGGCGTCCGAGGAATCCACGCGTCCATCGTGTTCCAGTAGACGACGTTGTCCTCGGTCTCGACCTCCAGCATATGCGTGACGAGTCGCCCGAGGTACTGCGCGGTCGGGACGATGTACGTCCCGACCGGGAACGTTCGGTCTTGAGTAACGACCTCGCCGACCTCCACAATGGTAGTCGCCGCATGGTTGTAGGCCTGTTCGTGTGTGACTCCAGCCACGGTATACGCGTCGACCTGCAACTCGGTGGGCTGCGTGAGGCGTTCCACCAAGATCCCGTGCCTGCGAAGCATCGCCACCGCGTCTACCGCCACGCGCGGCAGGATATACGCCCATGGCCGCGGACGAGTCTTGGTGGCAACGGGCTTCTTCATGAGGCTCGCGCCGGTGATGCGCTCGATCTCCACGGGTTCGTTCGGATCGGACCCTCGACCCCCGTTCGTGACGAGATCGTAGCTGACGAGGTAGTCTTCGGCTGCGTACTCCATTTCGACGGTGATGTCACCGCTCGGGGCCGCGCCCATCTCGATCGTGGCGGCCTGCGCTGCCGCGACGACCTCCATGAGGCGTTCCGGGTGCTCCGCCGCGTACCGTACGACGGTGAGGTAGCCGAGGTATCCGGCTCGCGCGCCGATTTCGAGCGGCTGTCCTGGGGCCTCGAAGAGGATGCCGACCGAGTTCACGAAGCCGCCGTAGTTCCGCCCGATGCGGGCCTGGGAGCCGCCGACGCGCCACTCCGTCTGGTTGCCGCCGGTGTAGTACCAGGACGCGTACCCTTCCGTCGCGAGTCTGGCGTCGATCGCGGGGAAGATCTCTTGATCGCACAACAACGTGATTTCCGGTGCGGGATCCGCGTGGCTCGGGCACTGGTAGTTGAGGTTGTACGGGCGCGAACCACCGTTGTGGCCGTCGACGAACATCTGCGGACGCCACTTGTTGAGCAGGTTCCCGACGTAGTTGGCGATTGCCGGCTGCTCGAGCTTGATGTAATCGCGGTTCAGGTCGATCCCCCAGGCGTTCCCTCTCGTGCCGCGCTCGCTGGCCTCGAATCCATCCGGGTTGATTTGCGGGGCCACCACGACGGTCACGTCGTCCAATAGCTCGTAAGCTTCGGTGCCCGGCGTGGCGAAGTCCCTCATGAGCACAAGAAGGCCTTCGCGGAAGGTCCTTTCCCCACCGTGCACGTTGGCCGCGAGCACGACCACCGGCCGCCCGAGGGCCCACGCCTCCCAAGGCTCACTCACCAACGGCCGACTGAAGACCGCGTAGGCGAGCTCGCGGCCTTCCCACGTCTGCCCGTACGTACCCAGTCGCATATCGGTACTGACCGTGCGCAGTTGCTCCAAGTACTCCCACATCTCGGCGTGGCGGGTGTGCGCGCGGAAGCCGTTCAGTTCCGCGGCAGTACGCGGATACCCGTCCGGGACCGGCGACCAGTCCACCTGTGCGCGAGCCGGCGCGGCGAGGCTGAGCACGAGAATCACCGCAGCGAGCGACGATGCGAAACGGCGGCGTTGGCCGCGAGCGGTATCCCGATTCATGCTACACCTCTGAAAATGGTTGGGGCGCCAATCGCGTAGCTCGCGCTAGGCGGGCCGTGTGACCCTCTTCACGGCCTTCTTTCGCTGGTTCGGGTCCAGAATCCGTTTGCGCAACCGGATGGTATCGGGTGTCACCTCGATCAGCTCGTCGTCTTCGATGAACTCGAGTGCGAGTTCGAGCGTGATCTGGCGAGGCGGTTCCAGCTTGATGTTCTCGTCCGATGACGTGGTACGCATGTTGGTGAGCTTCTTCTCTTTGCTCGCGTTCACATCCATGTCATCGGAGCGCGCGTTCTCTCCCACGATCATGCCTCCGTAACACTCCTCTCCCGGCGCGACGAACATCGTGGCGCGCTCCTGAAGGTTGAAGAGCGCGAAGCCGACCGCCTTGCCGAGCCGGTCTGCGACGAGCACTCCGCGGGAGCGTCCCTTGAGCGGACCGGCCCAGTCGCCCCAAGAGTCGAACTGGTGGTGGAGGATTCCCTCACCGCGCGTGTCCGTCATGAACTCGGAGCTGTACCCGAAGAGGCCGCGCGCGGGCACGCGGAAACGGAGCCGAGTCGTGCCCGAGTCTCCCATCGGTCGCAAGTCGGTCATCTCACCTCTGCGGGAGCCGAGCTTTTCGATGACCGTGCCGACCATGTCGGACGGGACTTCGACGACCGCCTGCTCGTATGGCTCCTGGAGCCGTCCCCGCTCGTCCTTTCGCGTGATGACCCGAGGGCGAGAGACCTGGAACTCGTACCCCTCCCGGCGCATCGTCTCCATGAGGATCGTGAGGTGGAGTTCGCCTCGGCCACTCACGGTGAACGTGTCCTGCTGATCGGTGTCCTCGACGCGCAGAGAAACGTTGCGCTCGAGCTCCTTGATGAGCCGCTCTCGTACCTGACGCGTCGTCACGTACTTCCCGGATCGACCGGCGAACGGCGAGTTGTTCACGGTGAAGTCGACAGAGAGCGTAGGCTCTTCGACGGCGATGCCCGCCAGCCGGTCGCGGTGCTCCGGGTCGGTCAGGGTCTTCCCGATCTCGATGCCGTCGAGCCCGGCCAGGGCCACGATATCTCCCGCGAACGCCTCTTCTACCTCGACGCGATCGAGGCCGTTGAACGTGTACAGCTTCGATACTTTCGCAATCTCGGCCTCAGCCGGGTCGTCCACGACGCCCACGGGGCCGAGGTCGAGCAGCGTAACACGCTCACCGACGCGAACCGTGCCACGCTCGATGCGCCCGATCGCGATGCGCCCGATGTAGGAGGAGTAGTCCAGGGTGGCCACCAGCATCTGGAACGGACCCTCACGATCGACTTCAGGTGCCGGGAAATGCGAGATGACCGTCTCGAAGAGCGGTGTCAGGTCGCCACCCCTGGCGTCCGGATCTTCAGAGGCCCACCCGTCGCGTCCCACGGCATACAAGAACGGCACGTCGAGCTGTTCGTCCGTCGCCTCGAGGTCCATGAAGAGTTCGAGCACCTCGTCGTGTACCTCGTGGACGCGCGCGTCGCCTCGGTCGACCTTGTTGATGACCACCAGCGGTAGGATTCCCAGGTCGAGCGCTTTGCGCAGCACGAACCGGGTCTGCGGCATCGGCCCCTCGGCCGCGTCGACGAGCAGCACGACCCCGTCGACCATGCGCAGAATACGCTCCACCTCACCGCCGAAGTCGGCGTGGCCCGGGGTGTCGACGATGTTGATCTTGATGTCGTTCCAGTGAACGGCCGTGTTCTTCGCCAGGATGGTGATTCCCCGCTCGCGCTCGAGCGGGTTGGAGTCCATCACACGCTCCTGAACGATCTGGTTTGCGCGGAAGACGCCAGCCTGGCTGAACATCTGGTCGACCAACGTCGTCTTTCCGTGATCGACGTGCGCGATGATGGCAATGTTGCGAATGGGCATGATATACCTGCGGCGCCCGTAAGGGGCGAAACGCTCGGGTGTTTAGCCCTGAATGTTAATGGAATCCGGCCGCCGCGTGGCCTTTTCAGAACACCCATGTGCCCTTGAGGAAGACCGTGTTGCCCTGGTCAGAACGTTCACCGAAGTCGGCGCGCCCACGTTGGAACGCGAGTTGGATCGTCCCGAAGGGCGGTCGATACCGATACACGAAGACGACCTGAGCTTCGCGCCGGTCGATCACGGTGTTGGTTTGCAGGAACGCCTGCACGTACAAGTCGGTCGTGAAGAACTGGCTTCCCCGCACGACGTGGATCCACGTGCTCTCACCTTCGGGGTCGGGGTCCAGGCTCAGCCACTCGAGGGAGTACTCGAGCGACGACTCCGTCGTGGGCTTGAAGCGCGCACTCCCGGACACGAGCACGAAGTCCAGGTCGAACGAGCGTCCAAATTCGATCTTGGTGCTCGCCGACGTGAATTCGCGCGTATTGTAGCCGAGATCGATGGAGGTGGAGCGATTCCGAAACTCCTTCTCGAACAGCTTGAACTCTTCGTTGTGAGAGAAGTCCACCGTCCACCGGTTGCGGAACTCGAATTGCAGGTCCTGATCGAGGGACCAGCTACGTCGCGTCCCGTCCTGCCCCCAATAGATGTTGTTGTTGGAGCCGACTTCGACTCGTTCGAGCGGGCCGGTCTCGAACCAGACCGTCTTGGTGACCTCGGCGTCCACCTCCCGGCGGTCGTCGTCACGAACGAAACCGACGGAGTTGATGTTGTCGCCGAATCGTTCCTCGATGTGCGTGTAGCGAACGTGGAAGTGGCCCGTAGGGGAGTCGTAGGCCGGCCGCAGGAAAAATGCCCTAGTGCCCTGGTCGAACTCCCCGTAGCTCTCGATTCCTTGTGCGGTCATGCCGAACGTCGATGAAAAGAAGAGCGTAGCGTCCAGTCCGACCGAGCCATTGGCCGCCCCGTCCAGGCGCCGCTCAGCCCAAGTCACTCCGACATTGGAGCGCCCCAGGTCGCGACGCACGCGGCCCAGGCCGAAGAAGGGAGACGAACCCAACTCTCCTGGGTCGCCACCCACGCCCATTGCAGCATAGGTCCACGGCCCTCGCTTTCCGACGACGCGCCCGCCGCCCCGGATGTCGGAAATGCGCCGGCTGTAGAAGGTGCGAATGCGTTGCCGGAAGAGCTCGTTTCCTTCCAAAAAGAAGGGCCGCTTTTCCGTGAGGGAAAGCTCGAACCGAGACAGATTGACCTGCTCGCGATCCGCCTCGATGGTCGCGAAGTCGGGGTTTACGGTCGCGTTGATCGTGACGGAGGGGTCGGGCGAGAGGCGAACATCGACGCCGCCGTCCCGCTCGGAATCCGTTCCGTCCGCGGCGCGCGTGAGCCCGTGGACGATTACGTCGACCGGCCGGGGTGGGCGAGGCAGGTCCAGACCGGAGAGCACTCCACTCTGCGAGATGCGAGCCACGGCGTCGAGCGGGCCCGCCCAGAACGAAAACTCGAGGGAGCGTCGGATGGTGCGTCCGAAGTTGATGCCCCAAACGCGGTTTTCGCCGGCCTGGTACCGCAGCGACGAGAAGGGTATCGCGAACTCCGCGGTCCAACCGAAGTCGGTTCGGGCGGCCGCCGACTCCCACTCGGCATCCCAGGCGTTGTCGATCGTGCGTCCGTCGTCGGCGACGCGGGCGTCTTGCTGGGTGCCGAGCAGGTTCGTCATGAACAGGTAGGCAGTCTGGCGGTCCCTAAATGTGTCCAGAGTGAAGCCGACCATGTCGTCCGACGTGAGCTGCGCGTCTCGGCGCGTGACCTGAGCGGTCGGTTCCTGCGAGTCCCAAACGCGGTACGCAACGTAGAGGGCCACATCGTCTTGCAGTACCAGCACCTCCGTCCGCTGGGTCGCGAACGCGCCGCGTCGCGGTTCGAACTGGATGAA
This sequence comes from Gemmatimonadota bacterium, assembly GCA_036338615.1. Taxonomy (GTDB): domain Bacteria; phylum Gemmatimonadota; class Gemmatimonadetes; order Longimicrobiales; family Gaopeijiaceae; genus UBA1138. The sequence goes on along the minus strand of JAYZBT010000149.1, from coordinate 5,918 downwards.
GTTGGACGCGAGAGCCGCGCCCGCCCACTCACCAGAGTCGAGCACGCCATCGATGACGGGAGCCGCATCCGCCACGCCGATGGTGAGGTGGAAGGCCGTGTCGGTGGGCTGCGCCTGCGGCGCGACGGCAAGGAGGAGGAGCAGCGGGAACAGGGCGTGGATCTCGTGGCTGGTGTTGAGCGAAAGGGTGTGCGGGCCGGAGACGGCCGATGACTGACCCGCTAGACTTTAACGTCGTTGGGAACGTTAACCGGATACCGGAGTGGCGCTCGTGTTCACCGATCGCTTCAAGTATGGCTCGCTCTCGCTTCTCGCCGTCATCGCGGTGGGCGCGCCCGCCCACGTGGTGGGGCAGAGCACGGGCTTGGTGACCGCCTCAGAAGAGTACGCCACCGAGGCTCGCGAACTCGCGGCGAGGCCGGCCATCGTATCCGCTATGGAACTCATCGCGGACCTGGACGGCTGGTCCCTCGAGCGTCTCATCGAGTTGACCGAGATCCCAGCGCCTCCCTTCCTGGAGGAAGTGCGGGGACGTCGCTTCGCCGAACTGCTCCATGAGAATGGAGCCGACTCGGTGTGGACGGACGCGGTCGGCAACGTGATCGGCCTACGACGCGGACGCACGGGCGAACGCACCATCGGTTTCGGCGGTCATCTGGACACGGTCTTTCCGGAGGGGACCGACGTCACTGTCCGCCAGAGTGGCGACACGCTCTGGGCTCCGGGCATCGGTGACGACACGCGCGGCCTCGTGCTCGTGCTCACGGTTCTGAGGGCGATGGAGGAAACCGGAATCGAGACCGATGACGACGTGATCTTTGTCGGGGTGGTGGGCGAGGAGGGGCTGGGTGATCTGCGCGGTATGAAGGAGTTGTTCTCCCCGACCGCCGATGCGCCGGACGTGTGGATCGAGGTCGACGGCGGGAATCTGGTGCGACTGGTGACGATGGGTCTCGGATCCGTCCGGTATCGGGTCACGGTTACGGGACCCGGCGGCCACTCTTGGGGCGCATTCGGCCTCGGCAACCCTGCTCACGCCTTGAGTCGTGCGGTCGGGTTCTTCCAGGACGTCGCAGACACGCTGACGCGCGCGGGGGCCCGCACGAGCTACAACGTGGGACGGATCGGCGGTGGCACTTCGGTCAACTCGATCCCCTTCGAGTCTTGGATGGAGGTCGACATGCGTTCGGTGAGTCCAGAGAGCCTCGGTCGCATCGAGCGCGCCTTCCTCGCCGCCGTGGACCGCGGGCTCGCGGCGGAGAACGCGCTGCGTCGCGACGGCCCTGCGCTCACCGTCGACAAGGACAAGATCGGCGATCGGCCTTCCGGTGAGGGCGATCCGTCGTCGCCATTGGTCCAGAGGGCGCTGGCCACCACAGCCATTTTTGGCGTCGAGGGCGTGCTCTCCCGTTCATCCACGGACTCCAACATCCCGATCTCGCTCGGCGTCCCGGCCGTGACGATCGGGCGGGGCGGCGCGGGGGGAGCAGGGCACGCGCCGGAAGAGTATTGGGTCAACCGGGACGCGCACCTCGCGATTCAGCGGGCGCTGATGCTGGTGGTAGCCGAGGCCGGACTCGCCGGACCGATCTCGTAGGGCAGGGGCTTCCTGTGCTACGTATCGCGCTCCTGTTGGCCGCGTCGTTCTCGACGCTATGGGTCGGGCCCGACGCGCATGCGTCACGCGCCCTACCCGACCCGATGGCTACCCCGAGAGTCTCCTGGACACCCGAGCGGCCCGTCCAGGGTCGGCTCTTCGTCGTGCGGGTCACAGCGGCGGCCGACGAGCCGATCTCTTCGGTTCGGGGGATCGCCGGGGAGACGCTTCATTTCGAGCGCTCCGGCGACGGAGACTTCGAGAGTTTGGCCGCCATTCCGATCGGGGTCGAGGGTAGTATGCGGATCGACCTCACGGTGGTGCACTCGGATGGGCGAGAAGAGGTGCTGTCGGCCACCGTCCCCGTCTCGGCCGGAACGTACCGACACGAGTCACTCAACGTCGCTCCCGGACTGGGGTCCCCACTCGACTCGGCGCGTCAGGCGCGTCTCAGGCGGGACCAGGCCAAGGCTGTCGAGGTTTCCCGGCTCGCTCATCGTACGCCACGCCTCTGGGCCGGCGATTTCGTGATGCCGCTCGAGGCTCGAGTCACGAGTGGCTTCGGCAACGGTCGCCTGTTCAACGGACAGGTCTCGAGTCGCCACATGGGCTTGGACCTGGATGGGGCGCCCGGCGACGCGGTAACGGCGGTGTCGCGTGGGGTCGTAGCACTCGTCGACGACTTCCTGCTGGCGGGCAACATCGTCTACCTCAATCACGGCAGCGGCCTCCTGACCGGGTATTTCCATCTCAGTGAACAGCTCGTCGCCGTAGGGGACACGGTCGAAGCGGGGACACCAATCGGGCGCGTCGGCGCCACCGGCCGTGTCACGGGACCACACCTGCACTGGGTCGTGCGCTACGGGTCTACCAGCGTGGATCCGAGGAGCCTACCCGGTCTGCCGGGTCCCGGCTGAACTCGATCCGTCCCGTCTATCTGCCCCAAGGCGGGGGAGGCGCGTCGATCGGCTCTCGCAGGTCGAACTCCACGCGGAAACGGCGATCGGTGCCCTCCCGCCGGAGGGCATAGGCGAAGAGCCGGTCGGGTTGGATTTCGATCGTCCATACGTTGGTGGCTGCGGCGGGGACCAGCTCGGCCGTGAACCCGTCGGCGTGGAAGTCCTGCACGGAGTCGCTTCCTCGGCCCCGCGTATCGCCACCATACTGGGTCACCTGGTCCTCCGTGCCGTCTTCGTGCCGGTGGTCGTGTTTCAATCGGATTCCGGCGGCGGTCGACGTGATGACCCAGGTGCGGGACCGATCCTCGCCTACGTGGAACGGGACGCGGATCTCACCTGTCTGGCACCCGCGCACATGCATGATGAGCGCTTGGCCCTCGAAGGCATCATTCGGAGGCTGGTTCTCAACGACGTGACCCTCGAAGGCCTGACCGCAGAGAGATTCGAGCGACGCCCAAAAGGCGAGCTGTGGGTCGGTGGCCGCCACGGTCTCGAGCGAGGCGTCGCCGGTCTCGGGAGCGTCCGTGCAAGCGGCGGCGAGAACGAGACCGAGAATGAGTCTAATGGGGAGCCAAATCGGAGATTTCTTCACGGGAAGTCTCAGCATCGGGGAAAGCGGCCCGTCCTCTACTGTGAATCTACAGATTGGGCCAATGCTTGCATTCGTCCCGCATCGATCCCCATCTGCGTCGCGGCGATCGATCCTCGCCGAACCTCTGCGACCCTACCCTGGCCGGGGTCCCCGTGAGGCAAAGGGGGGCACACTCCCGGATCGGCATCGACGGAGTCTTTGTCATGCCATGGAACGCCGTTGCCGGGGAACGGTGCGCCGTGGTGTGTGCAAAGCAGATCCGAGATGCCGAAGGATAAAGACTTCAAGCGCCTGATCCGGGCGCGCATGCTGAAGACGGGTGCGTCGTACAACGCCGCCCGCGCACAGTTGCTCTCAGAGGGGACGAAGAAGGCCCCCGCCTCGCCCCACCCCTGCCCTGCCCACCGACTACCAGAAGGTTGAGGGCATGAGTGACGCGGCGGTGTCGAAGGCAACCGGGAAGACGTGGCCGCAATGGACCGCGTTTCTCGATTCAGTCGATGCTGCCACCATGGAGCACCCAGCCATCGTCGATCAACTGCTCGCCAACCACGAGATCAGTGGCTGGTGGGCTCAGATGGTCACTGTGAGTTACGAGCGGTTTCGGGGGCTTCGTGACGTGGGCCAGCGTCGCGGCGGCGGATACGACGTCAACAGGAGCCGGACGATCGCGGTGCCTGTCGCCCGGCTCTATTCCGCGTTCGAGGACCTCGAGTCTCGCGGACGCTGGCTTCCTGGTATCCGACTCGAAATTCGAACCGCCACCCGAGACAAATCCATGAGGTGTCGATTGCCTGCCGACCGTCCGCTCGACGTCCACTTCACCGTGAAGGGTGACTCCAAGAGCACGGTTTCAATCCAGCTACGGGGCCTCCCGGACCGGGAAACCGCGGACGAGCAGAGGCTTTTCTGGGGCGAGCGACTCGACCGATTGAAGCAGGTGCTGCTAGAGGCTTGAACCGGGGATGCTCGCACTCTCAGTCGCCCAACACATATGCGAAGATCAGAGGCGCCACGATCGAGGCGTCCGAGTTGATCTCGAAGCGGGGCGTCGAGGGTGCGAGCTTGCCCCAGGTGATCTTTTCATTGGCGGGGGCCCCTGAATATCCGCCATACGACGCTTGTGCGTCCGTGATCTGACAGAAGTAGCCCCAAAAGGGGACGTCCTCCCCGAGGTCCTGGATGAGGCTGGGCACTACGCAGATGGAGAAGTCGCCCGCGATGCCACCGCCGATCTGGAAGAAACCCACCGATGGCCCTTCGCCGGCACCGTGGTTCGCGCGATACCACTCGATGAGGTCCTGGAACTGTTCGGTTCCGGTCTTGACGCAGAGGTGGTCCGGCACCCGTCCCTTGATCACGTTGGCGGTGAACATATTGCCGGTTGTCGAGTCTTCCCACCCGGGAGCGAAAACGGGGATTCCCATCTCCTTCGCAGCGAGCATCCACGAGTGCGCAGGGTCGATCTGGTAGTGGTCCGCCAGCGTGGGGTCGTCGAGCACTTCGAAGAGAAACGCACCAGGCGTCTTGCGGTCCCCCCGTGCTGCGGCCGCTTGCCAGGCGCTGACCAGCCGTGACTCTACATGCCGCATGACGGTCTCCGGAATGCACGTATCCGTCACGCGGTTCATCCCGCGCTCGTACAGCGCCTGCTCGTCACTGGATGACAGCTCTCGCCAGGCAGACACGATTTCGTAGTCGCGGTTGGCCACCAGATTGAAGACGTCCTCTTCCAGGTTGGCGCCGGTGCAGGAGATCGCGTGCACTTTGCCCTCGCGAATCATTCGTGCCAGGATGATGCCTAGTTCCGCCGTCGAGGCGGCCCCCGCCATCGCGACCAGCACCTTACCGCCGGCCGACAGGTGCGTCTCGTAGGCAACTGCGGCCTCGACGACCTCCCTGGCATTGAAGTGGAGATAGTGCTTTTCGAGGAAGTCACGGACTGCGCCCACAACGACTCCAGGTATGGGTCACAAAAGTTTTTTCTGGCGAATGCGCCCGACACTACAATACCTTAAGAACAGGCCCCTCATACAGCATGCTATTCTCCTTCCTTTGATCTCCTCCATAGTGCTCTTCAGTCTGCTCGCAGCCACCTTCGCGGCCCTCGCGGCCGCGTGGTTCAAGAGGCTACCCACACTTCAGTTCTGCCCGACGTGCACGCATCACACTCAGGCGGTTCTGCTCCAGCGATGGCTCAAGCCACTTGAGCGCTGGCTCAGCCGAAGGTGGTGCCCGGATCGCGAGTGGGAGGGGCTCGGTCGCAAGGGCCCTGAATTCGTTGTGGGACAGAAGGTCGCCCACGACTCGGGCTTTCATTGGGGTGCCGATCTCGTGGGTGCCAATAGCGGGTTCAATTGGGCGAAGCAAGAGCAACTCGAGCCGATGGCTGCTCCGCCGGACGATCGATCGGGCTTTCGTTTCGCCGCGCTGCCGGAGCCGCCCGCGATCAAACCGCCGGACTTCAACTGGTCGGGCGGGCTACCCGACCAGCCGGCGCCACCGTCGACACCTGAACCGACTCGGGCTTCGCCCGCTCATCCGGCCGGTTTCTCGTGGGGCACGGACCAATACGAGCGCGGTGGGCCCAAGGGCTTCCAGTGGAAGCACCAGCCCCTTCCGGACGACAGGCCCAAGGGCTTCCAGTGGGGCGGTCGCGCCTGACGCGAAGCGCCGCCGGTGTTACGAGATGTCGCGCTTGCCTTTCTGCAGTACGCGCCCTGCACGTACACCTGTGAAGGACCCGTCTCTGATGGCGGCTTCACCGTTT
>JAYZBT010000148.1:0-7675 GCA_036338615.1 Gemmatimonadota bacterium | reverse complement strand
GGCCCAAGGGCTTCCAGTGGGGCGGTCGCGCCTGACGCGAAGCGCCGCCGGTGTTACGAGATGTCGCGCTTGCCTTTCTGCAGTACGCGCCCTGCACGTACACCTGTGAAGGACCCGTCTCTGATGGCGGCTTCACCGTTTACGAAGACGTGCACCATCCCCTCGGAGTAGTGGTGAGGGTCGGTGTATTCGGCCAGATCACGCACCGCATCGAGGTCGAACACCGCAACGTCCGCGATCGCGCCGACGCGTAACACGCCGCGATCCGGCATCCCGAATACCTGGGCCGGGAGCGAGGTCATGCTACGAATCGCCTGCTCCAGGGAGACCGTGCCCTTCTCTTTCACGTAGAGCCGGATTTTCCGCGCGAACGTGCCGTAGCTGCGAGGGTGCGGGACTCCTTCGTTCATGGGGACAAGACTGCCGTCCGACGACGTCATCATCCATGGCTGGACCATGAGCGTCTCCACGTCGTCGTCGTGCATGTTGAACGAGACGATGCTCACGCTCCCGCCACGGATGAGGTCGATTGCCGTGTCGATCGGATCCTGCCCCCGCTGCTCAGCGAGGTCGCTCAACAGCCTGCCCTCGATCGACTCGTCGGGGCGGTAGCGCCGGAACTGGATGCGGTCCGCTCCCCCACGGCGAGCGAGGCCCTCAATCATTCCCGCACGGATGCGGGCCATGGTCTCGGCGTCACTCATGCGAATCAACAGCGAGTCCCGCCCGCCCGCCTGCGACCAGCGAGGCAGCAAGGCGGCGTTGAGCCCCGTGGCCGAGGCGGTATACGGGTACTGGTCCGCGAACACCTGTACTCCCTCGGCGCGCGCCCGCTCCACTCGCTGGACTATGGCCGCCCCGTATCCCCAAACCATGGGTCCGAGCGCCTTCACGTGGGTCAGCACCGCGGGGATTCCAGCAACACGCCCCACGTTGATGACCTCGTCCACAGCGGCGATCAGCCCGACGCTGTACGTCGACTCGTCCCGGATATGGCTCGTGTAGGCGCCGCCGTAGGGCGCCACTTCCCTCGCGAGCTGCTCGATCTCTTCGGGAGGAGCGTAGTTGCCCGGGACATAGAACGTGCCCGAGGAGAGGCCCCACGCGCCTTCCTCCATGCCGTCACGCACCAGTCGACGCATGCGGTCGAGCTCAGCCGTCGTTGCGTCTCGGTCTTCCGCACCCAGCACCGCGCTGCGCACAGACCCATGACCGATCAGTTGCACGGCGTTGACCCCGAGCCCATCCCGCTGCAGGTCGGCCCTCTGCTCGGCCATGTCGATGCTGCCGCCGCCATCCGGGTTGATGAAGACGGTCGTCAGGCCCATGGCGAGCAGCGGCTCACCGTGGCTCAATCCTGGTGAAGCGAGACCCGGTCCGGAGTGGGAATGGGTATCGATGAATCCAGGAGTCACATAGAGCCCCGTGGCGTCGACGACTTCATCAGCCGCGATGTCACCCAGTTGACCGATGGCCTCGATCCGGTTGCCCCGGATCAGCACATCTGCGCGAATCCACGGATTGCCCGAGCCGTCCATGACTCGGCCATTCTTGATCAGAACCGTGCGGTCCTGACCCGCGAGAGCGGTGGCTGTGAGGAGGCCGATCGTAGAGAGGAGTATCAGGATGCGCCGCATCGTTCACATGTCTCCGGTGTCGTCTCGGTGTGTGGGGGAACCCCAACAACTGCGGGCGAAAGTATACTACCTGACGACGGGCACGGAACCAGTCCCGAACAATCCCTAGACCGAAGCCCATGCGCGACGCGAACGACCTAGCCGACCTGCTCGTCCGGATCGACGGACGAGGGTACAAGGCGTACAAGGAAATCGCCGGGCCTTGGCAGTTTCAGGACTTCACGTTTCAGGTCGATCACGTGCAGGGCGACCCCTTTGCGGCCCCGAGCCGAGTACGCGTCATGCTGAGCGCGGAGGTCGTCGATCTTGCGCCGTCGGCTTTTGGAAGCCACTCGCGCGCGCTCGGCACGGCGTCGTTCCTCGCTCGGGAGTTCGCTTTGGCAGCCGAGGGGGTCCGTCGCTCGGGCAGCGGCAAGAGTGGGGAGGTCCGGATGGAGAATCCCGGGCAGACCGTTCTCTCGCAGACCGCGGTCCTGGTCGGTGAACTCGGCGACGTCGAGGCCCGCTTCACCGTCGGGTTGCCCGGGCAGGGACGTCGCGTACTCGGCCGTCAGGCGTCCCGGTTGCTGACCGAAGTAGTGCCGCGCCTCGCGCTAGCGACGCTGATCGCTCGTGCGCACGACGCCGCGGAAATCGAGAGGCACGCGGCGACCAACGAAGACGCGTCCGCGCTCAGAGGGCAACTGGAGTCCCGTCGTTTGGTCGCCTTCGTGGCCGACGAGTCGGTCCTGCCCCGCCGGAGCGGGGTCGACGATCGACCGTTGGAGGAGGACAGCGCGGTCCCGTTCCGCTCGCCCGACTCGCTGCGCTTGACCCTGGACCTCCCGAATGCCGGCCCTGTGACGGGCATGGGTATTCCGACCGGCGTCACGCTGATCGTCGGAGGGGGCTTCCACGGCAAGAGTACTCTACTGCGTGCATTGCAATCCGGCGTCTACAACCACCGACCGGGAGACGGAAGGGAGCGCGCCATCACTCGCTTCGACGCGGTCAAGGTACGCGCGGAGGATCGGCGTTCGGTTGCCGGTGTGGACATCTCGAGCTTCATCGACGGGCTCCCTTTCGACCAGGACACGACGCGCTTCTCCACGGAGAACGCCTCGGGATCGACGAGTCAGGCCGCGGCGATCGTGGAGGCGCTCGAGGCGGGTGCGCAGCTGTTGCTCGTCGATGAGGATACGTCGGCGACCAACTTCATGATCCGGGATCGGAGGATGCAGCGGCTGGTGCCGAAGGAGGGCGAGCCTATCACGCCCTTCGTCGATCGCGTTCGTGAGTTGTACGAAGATCGAGGCGTGAGTTGCGTGCTCGTGCTCGGAGGGAGCGGGGACTACCTGGACGTGGCGGATACGGTGCTGCGCATGACCGACTACGCGCCGTGGGATGTCACGAAAGAGGCGAAGACGGTTGCCGCGGAGACGCCGACCGGACGAGCAACGGAACGGAAACGACCGCTCGTTGCGTCTTCCCGGCGTAGCGTTCAGCCTGACTCTCTCGACGCGAGCAGGGGCCGTCGTACCTCCTACGTGAGGGTGCCCGACGATCGAACCCTGATCTTCGGTGAGGAGAGCATCGACCTCGCCGGCGTCGAGCAAGTCGTGAGTCGCGCCCAGATGCGCGCCATCGGCCAGGGACTGGCACTCGTGGCGGAGAGGAACCCCGGTGTCGTCGATGTCGCGACCGCCCTGGACGCGATCGACGATCTGATCGAGGGGGCGGACCTGGACGTACTGGATCCCCGTGGCGTCGGCGACCTGGCCGCATTCAGGCGTTTCGAGTTGGCGGCTGCGTTGAACCGGATACGCACGCTGCGGGTCGAATGACCTCCTCTCTTGGTCGTGGACGGGCCGATCCCGAGCCGACGCACTTCGAGGTGCCGTCCGCGATCCCGGAACTGGGCGCCGCGGTTCCGGGCCTCGCCGTTGCCGGACTGACGGGCTCGCGGCCATTTCTGATCGAGGGCGAGCTCGCTTCCGCGACTGGCATGCTCAAGGGCGGCTTCGAACGGATTACGATCCGCGACCGAGCCGTGGTGCACGACCTCTCGGTGGGCGGGTCGCTCGCAGTCAACTTCGTGTTGATGCCCGGTGCGCTCCGGCGCGAACGAATCGGACCACGAGGAACCGTCCTGGAGAACGCCATCATCGCGCCGACACTGCCGCTGGTGGCGGTTCAGTGGAGCGCGTCGCCGATGGCGGACGATGACGCTCTGCGCCTCACCGTACCGGGACGCGGCACCCCGATCCGCCCCTCGGTTCACGGGGGCGTGTTGCACGTCGCCGGGCAGGACGAGGACGAGTCGGTCGTGATCGCGCTCGTCGGGGGCGCGGGTGCGTGGTCGGTTGTGGACGACGGTTCGGGTGGCCTGCGGGTGTCTCACCGTGTGGCAGGCGAGGGACGTCCGACACTCTTGGTGACCGCGGGGACCGAGGCCGTCGTCCGGTCCATGCTCGCCGCCGCAGCCCACTTGCTGGTGCACGAACGGCGGGCCGTGGGTTCGACCGTCGACGGTGCCCGCGTCGTAACCGGCGTCACCGAATTGGACGACGGCATCGCCTGGGGAAGCGGCAGAGTTCGGGCGTCGTTGTCACCGGGCGCCGCGAGACATCACGGGGAGGCCTCCGCGGAAGGGCATACGGTCGCCGCCAGTCACAACGCGTTTTGGTCGGGCCTCGGCGCGATTGCGAGCGGAGACTTCGAGGGTGCGCGTCGGGCGGCGGCGTTACTCGAGCGCTGTCCTGATCCAGGGGGAGCGTCGCAGCACGCCTGGCCGGTGGCGGCCATGGCCACGCTGCTTGACGCCCGGCTGGCCCTCGCCTCAGGCGACACGTCTCTTGCCCAACGCCGCGCGCGGTCGATCCTCGTTGGCGATCGGGTCGCTCCTGGCCTGTCTGCGAGCACCCGGGGTCTCTGGACGCTGGCGTTCGAGGCGCTCGCGGATGCTTCGCGTTATACGGAGAGCGCGGCCCGCGTCGCGAACCTGAGGGGGCTCGCCACGGCGCCGGCGCCCGAGGCAGCCGGAGGGCGCAGGCTGCCCATGGTTGGCGACGGCGAGCCTCAACCGGAGAGCGATGCGGGTGCGTTTCTTCGTTCAGTTCTCGTAGGGGCCCGCGACCGGGTTCGTGCGCCCACGACCGGCTCTCCTACGCTGGACGATGCTCTGCGCGGCTGGTCTGAATTCAACTCCGACGTCGACGGTGCATGGGTACGTTGGCGTCAGAGACTCTCAGATGGTCTGGCGAGCGGGCCTGTGGGCCCCGCCACCTGGGACTGTCTCTACGAGGGAGTCGCTGGCGGCGCTCCACTCACTGGCGTGCTGATCGCGGCATTCTTCCACGGGGTCCTCGGGTATGCGCCCGACGCGCCGTCCGGACGACTCCGCCTCGCGCCGCGATTGCCCGCGCATATGAGTGCGCTCGACGTGCAGGGGCTACGCCTGTCATCGACGGAGTTCACGCTTCGATATGAACGCTCTGGGACGCATCACCGCTTCGTGATCGAGCCCACCTCGGGCCGCGTGCCGCCGATGCTGATCTTCGAGCCCTCGGTGCTTGGGAGCCGCCTCGCGGAGGCGTACATCGAATCCGCACCGGCCGACCTCGAGGCCACATGCGAGGGTGACCGAGTCCGAATTCGTGTTCAGCTTCCACTCGATGCCCAGCGCACGATCGAATTCAGGACCGAATGAAAGAACGGGCCGAGGAGTTCGATCTCCGGCCCCGCAGCAAGAACCCCTTGCAGATCAGTCTTCTTCGACGTAGCCGTGCTCTACGAGCAGTTCTCTCATCCGCGGTTCACGTTCGGCCAGAGTCGTCTTCGCGATCTCTCTCGCGAACTCGACTCGATGGACCTCGGACACATTGTCCAACACAGCGATCGGCGCTCCATAGCGCAACAAAATACGCTTGGCGTCGACGGTGACAGAATCGTTCACTTTCCCCCCATGAACCATGCCGCGGATGAAGTGGCTGAGAGCGGCAAGGGGTATAACATAGACAATTCTCACGGGGACCAGTCTCGAGGGGCTCCAATCTCGTGACTCGACCCTTCCTCGCATTCGTCGCGCTGACGGTCGTACCGTGTGGCTTGGCGTCCTGGCCCGCTGCCCGGAGCGCCGACCAGGCGCAAAGCGAGCTCGCGTACGAAACGACCGCGAGCATCGCTCGCTTGACGCTGGGCACGCTGGATCAGGATCTGGGGGCGGCGGTCGACTCCCTGCTGGCGTCCGCCGAACTGCTACCCAACCCGGACACGACGGTCGCGGCGATTCGCCTGGCCTTGGCGGGCGACACCGTTTCCGCGCTCGACCCGACCGCTTCCGGCGTCGAAGTGATGGTCCTGTTTCCAGACACGTCGCCCGGCGCGCTCCGCTTCGCCCAGGGCATGCTGCAGCCCGGAGCCGCGATGCTCGTGGGCCGAATCGCACGCGCACGGGTGGGTCTGTACCTGAACGGTCAGCCCTGGAGTGTCTCCGACCCACCCCCATCTGCCGCATCGATCGACCGCGCGACGCTCGTCGCTGCATCCGGGGCTCCGGGCGGCGTGCGGAGCGATGCGGGCACGGTCGTGGCGATGGACCCGCGCGCCGGCCTTCAAGCCGCGATCGTGGCGCTCGTGGAGCCGGAAGCCGCCGTCGAACATGCAGTGCCGCTCGGCGTGCGACTCGTGATCGGCCTGTTGCTGCTCTTCTCCGCCGTCGCCGCCTGGATCCTCCTGACGCGAACTCGGGGATCGGCGGGCAACGGATCGGAGCCTCGTGAGCCGGAGAGGGCCCGCGCGACGAGCCGCGCGGCTTTGGTGCTGCTCGCTTGCGTACCGCTCCTGACCTTCCTGGGTCTACTCGTGCACATCGAACGCACCTTCGCGGACGCTGCCCGAGATGCCACCACCCGTGACGTGTCCCGCGCTGTCGCTGTGATCGGCACGCTCGGGCTGGCCGGGTCGCCGACCGCGGTACACGCATTGAGCGGCTTGCACGCGGCTCGCATCCAGGGAGGGGTCGTGACTTCGTCTACGCTATCGGACGGCTATGCCGGTTTGGAGGCGGTCCCAGCTCCGCCACCCTCGTTCACGACCTCGGGGGTCGTGGAGACCGAGACTGGTACCTCGCACTACGTTGCAAGGAGGCTCGACCGGCAGTCGTTCTCGGTGGTGCTCGCACCCGTCCCACTCGCCCAGATCGGGGCGCTGCGTGAACGCTTGATGATGATCGGAGGCGGACTGATGGCTTGGATGATATTCGTGGCGGTCGGGGTGACCCTGCGCTCGAGCCGAGCGCGCTAGTTCATCAAGCCCGGCTCTTGCTCTTCACCTCGTTCCAAGTCGATCACGGGGGACGGCAGTACGAACGGACCGTTCAACTCGAAACGCGGCACCTCTACCCTGAACTTGTCTCCGTTCGGACGCACGAAGGTGTAGTAGCCCTCCATGTATCCCACGGGCGAGCGGAGGACACAGAAGCTCTGATATTCATGGGAGTCCCCCGGCCCGAGCAAGGGCTGTTCCCCCACCACGCCTTCTCCATCGACCTCGGCGTCGTCGCCCCCGGAATCGTGGATGTACCAATGTCGGAAGAGGAGTTGGGCGGGCGTCTTCCCCTCGTTCTGCATCGTGATCTCGTAAGAGAACACGAAGGTGCCGTCTGCCGGATCGGAATCCGCCAGCGAAAACCCGGGCTGAACCCAGATACGGATACCATCGGTGGATTGCTCGTAGCGCATGACTGATGCTAACACCGACCGCGGACAGGCGCAGCCCGTAAGAGGGCCCTGACGCCAATGTGCGACGCCTAGATTTGTGTCTCAGCTACGGTCGATGACGATCGTGTGAGTGTTGGCGACCGAGAAGGCAATAGCTCGGGCACGGTAGATCGGCGTCGGCAAGAGAGGCCGTTAGCTGGCCGTTCTGGAGGCGATACACGTCCACACGGCTCGCTTGCATGAAAATGGCCAAGCGCATGTCCTCCGCTTGTTCCGCGATGGACGCGGAGTCGATCTTGTTCATCACCACCCAATCCGGGCTGGCGATCAACAAGTAGA
>JAYZBT010000147.1:0-27764 GCA_036338615.1 Gemmatimonadota bacterium | reverse complement strand
CAGGTAGTCGAACGTGCCCACCGAGAGCATGTAGCCGATCACGAGCAGGCCGACCACGATGGCGCGGCCGACGTTGATGTAGTGCCCCTGGCTCTCGTTCGGCCGGATGAAGCGTTGGTAAATGTCCCGCGTCAGCACCGTCATGTTCGCGTGCAGAATCGAGTCGAGCGTCGACATGGCCGCCGCGGTCGCGCCGGCAAGGATCGCGCCGGTCAGCCACGGGTTGGTGTAGGCGAAGAGCAGCTCCGGAAAGATCCTGTCCGCCTCGGCCCCTTCGAGCCCGGGCATGACGAGCGCCCCGCCCAGCCCAACCAACGCGGCGGGGATGTACAGCGTCATCAGGTAGATGGGCGTGGTCGCGCCGAGCAGCTTGATCGTCTTGGCGTCGACCGCGGTGTAGTACCGGATCATCATGTGCGGCTGGAAAACGATGCCGAACGAGAGCGTGATCGTCATTCCGATCCACATGCCCGGCCGGAAGAACCCCTCCGGTCCCGGCAGAGAGAGCAGATCGGGCCGCTGCTCCGAGACCGCCCGCCACAGCTCCAGCGGACCCCCGAAGAGCTCGTAGGAGAGTACGAGCGCTCCCACCCACACCGCTATGTACATCCAGACGCCTTGCAGCACGTCTGTCCAGTATACAGCTCTGAGGCCGCCGACCATCAGGTAGACCGCCGCGACGATGAGCAGAATCAGCGTGCCTACCTCGAAGCTGATCCGGCCGCCGGAGGCCACGTTGATGATGTAGCCGAGCCCCTGCGCTTGGACCTGGATGTAGAGGATGGTGAAGACCACCGAGACGACGGCGACGGTGACACGGACGGCTTCGGACTCGTAAAAGTCGGCCAGCATGTCGGCAGGCGTCATGTAGTTGAACGCTTTGCCCAGCGCCCAGATGCGCGTCCCGATCACATACGTGATGGCCCCTACCAGCAGCGTCCACGTTCCCGCCGCCCAAAAGCCGATCCCGTTCCGATAAAAGAAGCCACCCGAGCCGAGGAACGCGAACGAGGAGTGGAAGGACGCCACCACCGTCAGATAGAGGACGATGAAGCCGGCCTTGCGGCCGTAGAGCAGGAAGTCCTCCATGTCTCCGGTCATGCGCCGGTTGGCAACAAACCCGAGCACGATCGTCAGGACGAGATAGAGTCCGATCAGCCCGGTGGCGACGACCCAGGCCTCCATCAACTAAACCCCACGGCGGTACGCCCAGACGAGCACCAGGACCATCGCCGTGTACACCACCAACAGCGCGACATAAAAGAAGGGCAGCCCCAGAATCCACGGGTCCGCGCGGTTCAGTGCGGTGTGGGTCATGGGGGGCATGGCGAAGAGGAAGAGCACCACGAACAGGAGCGTGGCCGTTCGTCCGTCGCGCGTGCGCGGGAGGAAATGGGATCTCGGGGGGCGATAGTCGTCCATGGCGGGCGAACATGCGCGCGCCGGACCCGCGGGAGCAAGGGTCCGCCGCGTTTGCCCGCCGCCGACCTCACCGGCATTCTCCCCCACCCCGCCGGACAGCGGACGGGAGTCACGCCTGAGCGGAGGTCTCATGAATCGAAGTGCCGCACACAGCTCCCGGTTCGGAATCTTGGCAATGGCATGTCTCGTGGCGACCGGCTGCGGCGACGCCCCGCCGAGCGCCTCGACCGCGCCGGCGGCAACAGCCGTGGAATTCCCTCCGTCGTGGCCGTGGTCGGCTGACATCGAGCCATTACGCGCCGACAATGGCGTGGTGGCCTCCGGAGCGCTCGCCGCGAGCGAGGCCGGCGTCGCGATCATGGAGCAGGGCGGAAACGCCGTCGATGCCGCGATCGCGACACATTTCGCGCTGGCGGTCGTGCATCCCACCGCGGGTAACATCGGGGGCGGGGGCTTCATGGTCGTGCGCATGGCGGACGGCACCAGCGCCGCGCTCGACTTCCGCGAGAGGGCGCCGCTCGCCTCGACCCCTGACATGTACCTCGATGAGGACGGCGAGGTGAGTCGTCTGGCGACCGTCGGACACCTCTCGGTGGGCGTGCCCGGGACACCCGCCGGAATGTGGGAAGCCCACCAGCGCTTCGGGACGCTCGACTGGCCCCTGCTGGTGCAACCCGCGATCGAGTTCGCCGAGGGATTCACGACGCATGCGTTCCTCGCCCAGTCGCTGGGTAGGGCGCAGCGCGCGCTTTCCGCATTCGATGCCTCGGCCGCCGCGTTCTTCCCCGGAGGCGCGCCCCCAGCGGAAGGAGACACGTTCAGGCAGCCGGATCTCGCGGAGACCCTGCGACGCATCGCGGAAAAGGGCCCCGACGGGTTCTACCGCGGCCGGACCGCGGACCTGCTCGTCGCCGAAATGAAGCGCGGAGGCGGCATCATCGAACACGAAGACCTTCAGCAGTACCGAGCCGTCTGGCGGGACCCGGTGCGCTTCGACTACCGCGGATACAACGTGATCTCGATGCACCCACCGTCGTCCGGCGGCGCAACCATGGCCGAGATCGGCAACATACTCGAAGGTTGGGAACTCGGCTCGATGGAGTGGCAGTCGACCGACATGATCCACCTCTACGCCGAAGCATCGAAACGCGCCTTCGCGGACCGCAACAGCGCGCTCGCCGACCCGGATTTCCGGACGCTCCCGCTGGAGAGGATGATCAGCCAGGAGTATGCGGACCTGCGCCGCGCGACGATCACGCCTGATCGGGCAACTCCCGCCGAAGAGGTCAGACCCGGCCTGTCTGTGTCCGACACGACGGGCCACACCACGCACTACTCCGTCGTCGACGCCGACGGCAACGCGGTAGCGGTGACCACGACCCTGAACTCCGGATACGGCAGCAAGGTCACCGTCGCGGGAACGGGCTTCCTGCTCAACAACGAGATGGACAACTTCGCCGCCAAGCCGGGCTTCCCGAACCAATACGGGCTGGTCCAGGGCGAGGCGAACGCGATCGAGCCCGGCAAGCGCCCGTTGTCATCCATGTCGCCGAGCATCGTGCTCGATCTCGCCGGGGACCTCTTCTTCGTGAGCGGGACACCGGGCGGGCCCACCATCATCAGCACCGTCTTCCAGACGATCTCGAACGTGATCGACTACGGCATGAACGTGGCGCAGGCGGTCAACGCCCCCCGGCTCCATCACCAGCACCTTCCCGACCAGATCTACTTCGAGGCCGACGGCCTCTCGGCGGACGTGGTCGCCCAGCTCGAGGCGTTGGGGCACGCCGTGGTGGAACGCGGCGGATACCAGGGGGACGCGCACGCGATCATGGTGATGCCGGATGGCACGCTCGAGGGCTATTCGGACAAGAGGCGGGGGGGAGGGGTGGCGGGGCGGTGACTGTGTGCGCTACCCCTCAGCCGGAGGCCTATCCAACCGACTGCACGCCGCTCGCGTCGAGATTGAATCCGACGCGCTCGACAACCGCCGTGAGTTCGGCGCGCGTGTAGTCGTCGAGTTGCAGTCCGGGCGGTCGGATGAACGTCGAGTCGATGATGCCCCGTCGCCGGTACACGAACTTCCGGTACGCGAGACCGATCTTGGGCTGGAACTCGTACCGGATCAGGGGCACGTAGTGGTCGAAGATCGCTGCCGCCCGTGCCTGCTCGCCCGCCCGGAAAGCGTCGTACACAGCGAGTAGCACTTCCGGAAACGCGAACCCCGTCATGATGCCCCGGGAGCCGCGCTGTAGCTCTTCCAGGAAGTACAGGCCGCCGAGACCACCGAAGATGCCGATGGTGTCGGGCGCCAACGCCTTGACGCGACTCATCTTCGCGAGCGGAGGATAGTCCTCGAGCTTGATGTAGCTCACCCCCGCGATCTCGTTGGCCATTCGTGCGATGAGCGCGGGAGAGAGAATCGTCTTGAAGGACTCGGGGAAGTCGTGGATCGCGACGGGGATGTCGACGGCATCGGCCACGGATTGGTAGTAGTCGAAGATCACTTGATCGTTCTGCGCCGCGATGGGGGCAACGAACACGCCCTCAGCGCCGAGCTCCTGGGCTTCACGAGCCTGCTCGATCGCGCCGGCGGCTCCGAACGCGAGCACACCTACCCAGGTCGGAAACGAGCCACCGGCTTGGTCCACGACGGTGGACACGACATGTCTACGCTCCGCGTGGGACAGCCGATGAGCCTCGCCCATGAAGCCCAGGATGCTGACTCCGTGCACGCCGACCTCCATCTCGAAGTCGATGACGCGCCGGAGGCTGCGCTCGTCTACGGCTCCGTCGTCGGTGAACGGAGTCGGGAGAATGGGAAGCACGCCCTGAAGATGCATGGAGTCGGGTCAGGTAGAGGTGAGCCCTAAGACGGGCGTAGGAATCGGCCGGCTCCGGGTTCTGCCACGACCTGGCGGTCCCGGTAGACGCAGCGGCCACGCAGCCATGTCGAGACCACTCGCCCCCGCACTTCGCGACCGTGATAAGGACTCCAACCCACGGCGTGGTGCGTCTCGGACTCGTCGAGCCGCCACATCGCATCGGGATCGAAAACGACGAAGTCGGCGTCCGCTCCGGGCTCGAGTCGGCCCTTGCCAGCGAAGCCGAACACCTCCGCGGGCCCCGATGACACGAGCTGCACGAGTCTCTTCAGGTCGATGCGACCCGTGGCCACTCCCTCACTGTACAGCAGGGTGCCCAGCGTTTCGACGCCTGGCATCCCCGCGAAAGCATCGAAGATGTCGGGAGTCAGCTTGCGAGCCAGCGGGTAAGGTGAGTGGTCCGAGGTGACGATGTCGACGACGCCCTCCTGCACCTGTTTCCACAGACCGTCTACGTGTTCTTGCGCGCGCAGCGGCGGATTGCACTTCATTCGACCGCCCTGCTCCCGTAGTGCTTCCATGGTCAGCAGCAGATACTGAAGACACGTCTCGCCAGTGGCGTGGACTCCCTTCCCGCGATTCCAATCGATGAGGTCGAAGGTGCGGGGCAACGTGCCGTGCACCATGTGCAGATGGGCCCCCGTCCAATACGCCAGCTCGAGCAAGCGCCCAGCAGCCTCCGCCTCGGCGACGGGCGGGCGGCTCAGCGCGTGAGCCAGGGGCGCCGTGTCACCGCGAGCCTGGAAGGCTTCGGCCTGCGCGAAGACGATCTCCTGATTCTCTTGATGCGCCGCCACCGGACGGCCGCTGCGGGCGATTTCGCCGAAGGCCTCGAAGAGGCGACCGTCGGGGATGCGCGGGAACCGGAGCGGATCCACCTCGATGGTCGACACCTTGAATCCGGCCGCGCCCGCGCCGGCCATCTCGGAGATGATTCCGAGATCGCCCTCGACGGGGAACGTCGCGTAGAGGCCGACGTCGATGATGGCCTCGCGATTCACATCGCTGATCTTGGCCTCGAGGCGTTCCCGCGAATCCACGGGCCGCGCCGGCTTGTCGAACGGCATGTCGATGACCGTCGTCGTCCCGCCGGCAGCGGCGGCCCTCGTGGTGGCTGTGATGCCCTCGTCCACGGAGGATCGCGTGTGTACGTGCGCGTCCACGAAGCCAGGCAGAATCAGGTACCCGGAAGCATCCACGACTTCGGCGCTCGCGAGCGGCGCATCACCGCACTCCGCGATGATCCCCTTCGTGATACCGAGCCAACCGGCCTGCAGGACAGCGCCGTCCGGAAGCGCGATGTCACCGTGCACGACCAGGTCGTGACTCGCCGCATCGGTCATCGATCAGGCCTCACGAGGTCTCCATGATACGGTTCGGGCACAGGCTTCGGGGCAGGCGAGCTTCGCCTCCACCCGTGACATCGGCAAGACCGACCGGCCAGCGCCTCGAAGTCGTCACACCAACTAACACATTTTAGTACTTGTGCTTCGACGACGCCTGAACGGGATGGGAAGCGGTGAGCAAGCACATGGGTGAGCTGGAGCAGTTGATACTCTTGGCTGTGATTCGGCTGGGCGACGACGCTTATGGTGTCCGGATACGCGAGATGATCCGAGAGCGGACGGGCCGCGAGGTATCCGCCGGGATCGACCCGTCGACGGCGCTGCGCCAGGACTGAATGGCAGCTAGTGGGTCATGAGCCCTCCGATCTAGATAGCCTCCAAGGTCCTTTCGAGGGCGTCCAGACCGAGATGTCCGAGGTCGAAGACCGGAAGATCAATCCGTTCGCGGAGGTCTTCCAGGATCGCGGAAGGAAACCCGACGTAGTCGAACACCACCGCTTCAGCACTCGTGCCGGCCAGCCGATCGCTCAGCCATAGGGCCACGGACGCGTCACCTGCCTGCTCTCCGAGTACGTGCGCCCGGCAGACGAAGTCGGCGCGCCGCCACTTGCTGAGCGCAGACGAGGCCTGTGCGGCGAATGGCACCACGAGCTCCAGTGATCGAACGCCTCGCGCTGCCAGCTCAGCGCGGGCGACCTCGAAGGGTTGCAGCAGCGCTCTGCCCGCGGAGAGGCTCGGGAAGTGGCCGGCGCAGAGCAGGAAGTGGCACGTCACAGACGGGTCCAGCCGCGTGATCGCACCCTGAAGCAGCGGCTCGAGGAAGGCCGCCTCGACCACCACTCGTGCGCCGTCCCGCATGCGGGTCTCGAGTGGATATCCGTCCGGACGACAGCGGGGGAGGTCACTTTGCTCGAGCCCGTCGAGAGCGCCGCAGACCTCGCAGTGGACCGCAGGGAATCGAGCGTGCAGCTCCAGGGTGAGATCGGGGCGCGGTGTCTGACCGATCGTGTAGATCCCTACGATGATACCGTTCGTCACGGTCCGCTGAGTTCGTGGGTTGGGACGGGCGCGGCCTCAGAGTCCCCCTGTTCTCGGATCGCGCGCAAGGGGGACTCTATCGTCGGCGGCGCCGACGCCCGTAGAATCGGGCTCGCACCCGTCTGAACCTCCCCACCGAGTCACATGCTCGAATCACTCCTCCAGATGCTCATCGTCGTGGACGCCTTCCTTTGGGGTCCGTGGACGATGGCGTTCATAGCAGGCGTCGCGGTCTTCTTCACGGTGCGCTCGGGTGCGTTTCAGTTCACGGGGCTCCGCTACATCGTGCGCAACACGGTCGGGCGCCTGAGGCCCGGCACGGAGTCCGCCGAGGGTCGACTCCTCAGCCCGGTGCAGGCGGCCGCGACATCTCTGGCTGGGACCGTGGGCATGGGGAACATGGCGGGCGTGGCGACGGCGCTCTCGGTGGGTGGCGCGGGCGCCATCTTCTGGATGTGGGTCATGGCACTGCTCGGCATGATGTCCAAGACCGCCGAGATCACGCTGGGCGTGTACTACCGGGAACGAGGCGAGGACGGGCAGATGCGCGGCGGCCCACAGCACACCATTCGGCGTGGGCTAGGGTGGAAGCCGCTCGCCGTACTCTTCAGTCTGGGCATGCTCGTCAACGCGGTGGTAGCCGCGTCCATGCTCCAGGCACACACCGTCGGTCGAGCGCTACTCGCGAGCTACGACCTCGATCCATACCTAGTGACCGGCGTCATGGCCGTCATCACGGCGGCGGTTGCTCTGGGCGGGGCGCGCCAGATCGGCCGTTTCTCGGCACGCCTGGTCCCGATCATGACGCTGGCATATCTGGTTGGGGGACTCATCGTGATCGCGGCCAACCTCGAGGTTCTGCCCGAGGTGATGCGGACGATCTTCTCCCACGCGTTCTCCGCCTCTGCGGGGGCGGGTGGCGTCGCCGGAGTTGCCGTCAGCACCGCCATCAAGCAGGGAATGGCGCGCGGCATGCTCTCGAATGAAGCGGGGCTGGGCACCGCGCCGATGGTACACGCAACCGCCCAGACCGAACACCCGTTTCAACAGGGCGTGTGGGGTGCGTTCGAGGTCTTCTTCGACACCATCGTAATCTGCTCGATCACGGCGCTGGCCATCCTCTCGACCGGGGTCATGGACGGGGGTGAATCGGGCATCGAGTTGGTGCTCTCGGCGTTCGCGGAGGTGATGCCCATGTCCGTCGCCTCGATCGTGGTGTCCGCCTCCATCGCCACCTTTTGCCTGTCCACGCAGATCGGCTTCTTCGTGTACTTCGAAACCTGTCTCGTCGGCCTGGTGGGAGTGCGTCCGTTCCGGACTCTTCGCTGGCTCTACTTCGTGCCGGGCGTGCTCGTGGCCGGGGTCGCTGATGTAGACCGACTCTGGGTGTTCGCCAACATCGCGGTCGCCGTGGTTTCGATCCCGAACCTGGTAGCGATGCTCTGCCTGTGTGGCGTGTTCATCACACTCATGAGGGACGAACTCTCCGGCGAGCGGCGGTACTCCACCGCGAACGTCGACGGCAATGAGGTGGAACTGCGAGGGGTCGGGGCTACCTCCATCCCCCGGTAACCCGCAGCAACGCATCGATGTCGTCGGAGTTGTTGAAGAGCGCGATGCCTGCCCGGATCTGCGTGCCTTCCGCCTTGAGGCTGACCTTTACGTTTGCGCTCTCGAGGTCCGCACGCACGCGGTCCACATCGTGTTGATGGTCGAAGGCCACGATCGCCGAGCCGTTGTCACGGGGCGTCCACAGCTCGTAGCCCTGGTCGCTGAGGCCCGCATGCAGGCGATGCGCCAACGACACCGTGTGAGCCTCGACAGCCGCGACCCCGACGCGCAGCAGGTACTCGAGCGCCGCATCCAACTGATAGACGGCACCGAAGCCGAAGGTCGCGTACCCGTACTTTCGGGCGTCGGAGTGCACGCGGTAGCGGAAGTCGCCGATCTCCTCGGCGATGTGGAGCGAGCCGAGGCGGTCAACACCGATCACCGGAAGAAGCCCTTCCCGCACATAGAAGGGCGCGACGCCGTATCCCCCGAGCAACCACTTGTAGGTGCCCGCGGTGAAGAAGTCGATGCCCACGTCGCGCACATCGAGATCGACCATTCCGACGCCCTGGATCGCGTCGGCGTAGAGGTACGCACCGTTGTTGTGCGCCAGGTCGGCGAGGCCCTTCAGATCGTGCACGTAGCCGTTCTGATGCGAGACCCAGGCGACCGATACCAGGCGTGTGCGCTCGTCCACGAGCTCGGCGAAGGCCTCGACCGGCGCCGCGCCGCCGTCGCTACGTACGGTGCGTACTTCGAGGCCTACCGACTCCGCGAGCTCCTGATAAAGCAGGTACGTCGTTTCGTAGTGCAAGTCGTCTACTACGACGTTGTCGCCCGGCCGAAACTCGAGCGCCCGCGTCACGATGTTCTCACCGTCGCTGGTCGCGAAGAGTAGTCCGATCTCGGCCTCGGTGGCGCCCACGAGGCGAGCGAACTTCTGCCGCACCGAAACGGTCTCGCCGAGCATACCCCCGAGACTGATGGGGTTGCGGGCCTTCGCCTCGAGGAAGGCCTGGGCCGCATCGACGGCCTGCCGCGGGGAAGGCGTTATGTAGGCGCCGTCGAGATAGGTCAGCTCGCCGGTGACGGGGAAGTCCGGTCGCACGCCTAGCGGGTCGTCTGCCGTCGGCGTCAGGCCAGGAGTCCCACGGGTCCCCAGGCCGCCGCTCAGCCCGCCGCTCATGTCGCCCAAGCGGCCTGCCGCCGCAACGCCGGCCACCGCGCCGAGGAATTCACGTCTGGTCGATTTCATCGCACTCACGACTCCGGGTCAGCGGGGCGCACTGTATGGAAATCCGTCACTGCCTGGTACGCGGCCACCACAGCGAACAGCCGCTCTTCGCCGAAGGGCGGCGCCGCCAACGTGGCTCCCCGGGGGACTTCACGCCCGGTGGTCGCGTCTGTGTCGAAGCCGATCGGCATGCACATGGCCGGGAGCCCGGTTCCGTCGAACGGCCCCGTGCCGGTGGTGAGCACCACGTCGCACTGGTTGAAGAGCTGCGCGAGCATGCGGTTCAGCAGCAGGTTACGCGCCTGCTGAACCTTCACATACGTGTCGGCACTCTGCAGCATGCCGTTCAAGAACCGTGGCAGCCGGTCGGCGAAGTTGCGCACGTCGCGGCGCAACTCGTCGATGAAGAAGGCCGTCGGGTCGCCGTGTGAGCCGCCGAGCGGCGCCGACGTCAACTCGTCCCACTGATCGGGCAGCGTCACTTCTCCGACTACGTCGATCGATGAAGTCCGCTCCAGTCTCGTGATGAGTCGACGACGCAGCTCCAAGACCCGTTCGTTCTCTCCCGAGAGGTAGCCGGGCCAGATGCCGATTCTGGTAGGCCACCGGACCGCCGGGCTGCCTCCCGGGAAGGGCGTCGCGGCGAGCACATAGTCGGGGACGGGCGGCAGGCCGAGCGTGCGCGGATCCTTGGCATCGGGCTGGGCCAGCACCTGGAGCAGGATCGCCGCGTCGAGCGCGTCACGCGCCATGGGCCCGACGTGGTCCCGGGTGTAGCTGAGGGGAATCACACCGTGCAGCGAAATGCGTCCGAACGTCGGCTTGATACAGGTCAGGCCCTCGGCGTTGCCAGGTCCGATCACCGATCCGCCCGTCTGGGTTCCGATGCCCGCGACCGCCATTCGCGCTGCTACGGCGGCCCCGGTCCCGGATGACGAACCGGCGGGACTCAGACGCTCGTCGTTCGGCGCCCAGGCATTGCGGGTCGTCGGAATCGTCGTTCCGTACCGTCGCGCACGGCCGCCGGCCAGGTTCCCCATCTGGGCCTTGCCCACGACGAGGCCCCCGGCGGCCCGCATGAGCGCCACCGCGGTGCCGTCGTAGTCGGGCTGAAAGCCCTCGTATACGAGCGATCCGCCTTCGGTCAGGAGGTCCGCCGTATAGAAATTGTCCTTCGGGGCCAGGCAGATCCCACGTAGCGGGGCGTCGACACCCCCAGCGGGAATTCGCTCCGCCTGAGCGAGAAGGTCCTCCCTGCTCGGGCGCGCGGCAAAGGCCTGGTAGAAGCGATCGAAACGCTCGATGCGATCGACGTGCGCGTTGACGAAGTCGGCCGGCCTGACCGTCCCGGACCTGAGCATCGTCATACTCTCCGAGAGCGTGGCCTCGGTAAGATCCTCCTGGGCCTGCGCACGAACCGTCGTCGCGAAGGCCTCTTCACCGACGCCCCTCCCGCGAGGGCTCGACACGGCGGGCCTGGGCGACAACAGCGTTCCGGCGGCAGCCGCCGACGACACCCACGCCATTCGGTTGACGAACCAGCGCCGTGATACCGACAAGTCCTGGGGTGGCGCCTGATCTTCCGCTTTTCCGGCCACACCACTCATTCTTCGGTCCAAGCGGTAAATGGCGCGGGATGAGCAACGGGAAGGTGGAACTGAGGGTCGATCTCGAAGTCGGCGGCGGCGGCGTCCTGACGCAGGATCGACCTTCCGTTGGCGAGCAGTCGCTCCTGATCCATCGGCGCTGATTCGTCCGATACGGGCAGCACGGAGATGTCGACGCCGAGCAGAGCATACCGGGTGCGGATATAGATGTTCAGTTCTTCATCGGTGGGCATGGGCGGTACCTGTCTAGACATGCCGCGCAGGATACGGCGAGCGCTGGCAAACCGCGAGCCAATCGCGCTGGCGCAAGATTCGCCGCGTCCGAGTAGATGCTTCATAGATTAGTGTCTGGGCCTCCGGCCGATGCTCTCGAGCTGGTTCAGCCCCCGGCGAGGACCGTGCCCCACACACTTCGGAGAAAGGAACGCAACATGGTGGACCCTACGCGTAGCTGCGGTCCCTTCGCGATTGACGGGCTCACCGCGAGGCTCGCGCGTCGCCTGGTCACGATCGCGTTGCTCGCCTCGGCCCTCTCTTCTCCGGTGGCCGCTCAGGCCGCCTCACGAACAGCGCGTGCCGATTCCATCTTCTCGAGATTCTCCACGACGACGCCTGGCGCCGCCGCCATCGTGGTCCGCGAGGGTGAAGTAGTGTTTCGCGCAGGCTATGGAATGGCGGACCTCGACCACGGGATACCGGTCACGCCCCAGACGGTTTTCGATGTCGCTTCCGTGTCCAAGCAGTTCGGCGGATTCGCTGTGGCATCCCTGGTCGAAGCCGGCGAGCTCGACCTGGACGCAGAGCTGAGCGACTACCTACCCGAGTTCCCCGACTTCGGTGTACCACTGACCGTCCGACACGTCGTCCATCACATCAGCGGGATTCGGGACTGGCCGATCACACTCGCGATCGCAGGGTGGCGCTTCGACGACGTCATCTCGTTCGACCAGATCCTTCGCATGGCCTGGAGCCAGCGGGAACTCAATTTCAAGCCCGGCACCGAATACAGCTACTCGAACACTGGATACAACCTGCTGGCCGAAACCGTGCAGCGCGTCACGGGTCAGACGTTCAGGGCCTGGACCGAGGAGAACATCTTTCGGCCGCTCGCGATGTCCAGCACGCACTTTCAGGACAACCATCTCGAAGTCGTCCCGATGCGCGCCCATGGTTATTCGCCGGCGTTTGGGGGCACGTGGACCGTCTCCCCCAATGCGCTGACCGCGCTCGGCTCCAGCTCGTTGCACAGTTCGGTCGAGGACATGGCGCGCTGGCTGATCAACTTCGATACGCATGCCGCTGGTGGCCGGGCAGTCATCGAGCGGATGCACACGCGCGGGGTTCTGAACTCCGGCGACACCATCGCTTATGCCTACGGCCTGAGTCGCGTCGACTGGCGCGGGCAGGAGATGTGGACCCATACCGGATCCTGGGCTGGCAACCGCACGGTCCTCGTGCACTTGCCCGAGATCCGGTCGGGGATCGTCGTCCTTTCCAACTCGGGTGTCTACAACCCGACCCCCGCGGCGCAGCAACTCGCCGACATTTTCCTCGGAGACCTATTGGGCTCCGAACCCCCGGCGACCTCCGCTCGAGCGCAGGCGGGCCGGCCCGGCCGCGCTCCCGCGCCCGAGTTGTCGACGTCGGAGTTGGAAGAGTACGCAGGCGATTGGGTGAGCGCCGAGCTCGACACGCACTACGTGCTCTCGGTCGTCGACGGCGCCTTGGTCGCTGAACATTACCGCCACGGCACGATTGCTCTGACGCCCCAGGCTGAGGATGTCTTCTCGGGCGACCAGTTCTTTTTCCGGCCCGTTCGTTTCGAGCGCGACAGTTCGGGCACCCTGACCGACATGTTCGTCGGGACGGGCCGCGCCCGGAATCTGAGGTTCGTGAGGACCGCTTCGGACGGGGGCGCTCATTAGCGACCCACCCGGGCTGATCACGTTACCTCAAGTCGCGCGGAGCCACGCGCCTCATCGTGGCCTGTTCGAAGGAATACGCCAGCTCGATTAGGCGCGGCTCACTGCACGCCGGGCCGGTCAGCCCGATACCGAACGGGGCAGGTTGGGCATCGAACGCGTCGGGGAACGACTCGCTGAATCCGTTCGCGACGAATCCGAAGGGCACCACGATGATTGGGTATCCGGCGCGGGCCGCGAGTCCCGCTCCCCGACTTCCGGGGGTGAGGATGGCGTCCAGATCGTGCTGTGCGAACACCGCGTCCAGACCCTGGGCACGGCTCAGTCGAGCGTCCTTCGCCACATCCGCGTCGTTACGCGCGCGGTCCGCCTCGATGTCCATCTCGTCGGAGATGTCGAAGCGTGACTGCTGGTACTTCATCGAGCCTGCGCTGGCGTGCGCCAGGTTCCACTCGCGCAGCTCGGTGAGGGACTTCACCGGGGCCGACGGCCCCAAGCTCGCGAGCCAAGCATCGAAGTCCCGTTTCATTCCGTACTTGAAATTCACCGAGCAGCCCTCGTCGGAGCCCTTGGCTTGACCCCCGCCGACGCACAACGGCCAAGCGGCGAAGTTGTCCTCCGGATCCGCGTCCGCGAGGCTAGGAACATCCGCCGGGTCGACGACGGTGGCACCCTGTTCTTCGAGCACCTGGATCGCTTCGGCCATGAGACGCGCCTGCTCGTCACGCAGACCACCGACCGATCGACCGTCGCTCAGCTCCACGGCGTCGAAGTAGAACGCGCGCGGGATCCCGACGCGGGCACCTTCCAGTCCTCGCGCAAGCAGATGAGGACGATAGTCGCCCCCCGACAGGGGCTCACAGACCCCAGTGGCAGGATCGTTGGGGTCCGCCGCGGAGCCCTCCATCGCACCGAGCATGATCGCTGCATCGGCGACGGTGCGCGCCATCGGTCCGGCCATATCGTGGTCGAGCGTCACCGGCGCGATGCCCCAACGGCTCACGCGACCCAATGTCGGGCGAATGCCAACGAGCATATTCGCGTTGGAAGGGCTGATCACGGACCCGCCAGTGTCGGTCCCCACGTTCGCCAACCAGAACGACGCCGCGGTACCGATTCCTGAACTGGACCCTCCCGTGCTGAGCACGGGCCGTCCGTCTGCGCGGCCAACTCTAGGATCGCGCCGCGGGTCGTACGGGTTGAAGCCGAACCCCGTGAGCGCGTTGTAGTTGCCCGGCATCTGGTTGGGCGCGCCCGCCATGAAGTTCGCGAACTCGGTCAGTCCGGCCTTCGCAAGAATGATCGCGCCGGCTTCACGGAGATTCTTGGTGACCGTGGCCTCGAACGGAGGCACGTAGCCCGCGAAGGCGAGGGCTCCACCGGTCGTAGGCAAGTGCGTGGTCTGGATGTTGTCCTTGAGGGCGACGGGGATGCCATGTAGCGGTCCGCGCACATTGCCGGCGGCGCGCTCCGCGTCGAGCGCGTCGGCCTCGGCGAGCGCCTCCTCGTTGATCGATATCGCCGCGTTCAGTCGGTCCTCGTACAGGGCGATGCGTACCAGGTGAGCGGTCACGAGCTCGCGTGAAGTGAGCCGGCCCGTCTCCATCAACTCCTGCAGCTCGGGGATGCTCGCCTCTACGACCGAAAACTCCGGGACCTGTCCCTCGTCGGGCGCGCAGGCAATGACCGTGCACAGGCTGACAACCATGGTGAGCTTCGAGTGCTTCACGGTCGGTCTCCCACGAGGCTGGGCCCTCACTCCGGGGCCACCGGGCGAGGCTAGCACGGCGCCGTCCCGAGCGCCATGCGGGGAGATGAGAATCACCTCGTGTACGCGGACGCCCCGGTGACGGTTCCGTTCGACGGCCAAGGGCTGCCGAATCAGCGCATGACCTGGGTGCAGAACCGTGAACTCCAGAACCTCGACTACTCCGGGTACTGGGCGGACCGACAGGGCACACGGCCCACCGGCTTCCCGTCGGGCTGGTACATGGCGGAGAGATCAGCCACCCGGTGAAGAACTTCCGCTGGAACGAGTCGCTGATCGTCATGCTCAACCACATCGAGATGCTGGGGGAGCCGGTCCGGATTTCGTCGGGTGAGTCCTCGGGGCTGACGAACGCGGTGGTGGTACCACCGCTCAAGGTGCGGGACTTCACGTTCACGTCGCTGTCGGACGCGATCTAGGGGGAGCTCGACGGGAGCACTCGCCGCAGGAAGCCGCCGACCGCAACGAGTTCTTCCCTGCAGACTTCGTGCTGCATCGGGTAGGTCGACCACTCGAGGCCGTAGCCAGCGGCCACCAGTTGGTCGCGGCAGGCCTCGCCGCGGCGGACATCGACAACTGGATCCATGCTACCGTGCACCTGAAAGATCGGCGTGCCCGAGTTGGCCGACGACCGCTCCGTGTCGAGAGTCTGCTCGAGCACGAGATAGGTCGACAGGGCGATGACGCCGGCTAATCGCTCGGGGTGCCGCAGGCCGACGTGCAACGCGATCGCGCCGCCTTGAGAGAACCCGGCGAGGACGATGCGCTCGGCCGGGATGCCGCGCCGCTTCTCCCTCGCGACCAGGGTCTCGACCTGCCGGGCCGAGAGCCGGATGCCGTCCTCGTCGTGCCGCATCGAAAGGTCGCCGCCGCGGATGTCGTACCACGCAGGCATCACCATGCCGCCGTTGATCGTCACCGGAATCGAAGGGGCGTGCGGAAACACGAAGCGGATCGCTAGCTCGCTGAGATTCAGATAAGGCAGTACGGGAACAAAGTCATTACCGTCCGCGCCGAGGCCGTGCAGCCAGATCACGGAGAATGATGGATCGCCGTTCCCGGATACGCGCTCTTCTCCCGAGAGGATGTTGTTCATGGAGACGGCTTACGTCGGAAGAGCTACCGTGGAAGCAGCTCCCACACGCGTTGGTAGAGAGGCTCCAGCACTACCCATTCGTCCCAATCGAGGCGACTCAGCATTCGCCGCCTGGCTGTCTCGAGGCCCTCCCACGCCTTGGCGCGCTGGCTCACGGGTGATCCTTCGGCCACGTTCTCGAACGGCTTCGCGCTGGGTTGGTCCCCCGCCTCCAGACGTTCGATCAGGTTCCGGAGCGAAAACCTCGCGGCGTCTACCAGCCAGCCCCTGGGCGCGACACGCACCGTCGTGAACAAATCCTTGTAGGCGTCGCCCGTGCCCTCGACACGGGCCACCTGGGCCCGGAGCGCGTGGAAGGTCGCATGACGCGGTAGGTCCAGACGCACCAGCGCCGACGACAGGTACGTGCTGGCATGACGCTGGGGCGCGAATGCCCAGCCCAGGTACATCCAAACCGCCCAGTTCTGTTCGGCGTTCGGGATGGGCCTGCCGTGCACCAGTGACTTCCGCGCCACGTTCCCCACGTCCCACCACGTGTCGTGAAGCGCGAAGTGCATCGGCTCGCTGCTACCCGAACGGAGCATGTGTTGCGCGACCAGGCTCGCGGTCCAACGACGGGCCTGGAAACATTCGTTGGGTCTGAAGCGCGCCTCCTCCCCCAACTGGCAGGGCGCCGCGTTGTTGACGGGGTTCCGCTCGGCCCATCGAAGACGCTGCGCGGCGCGGTAGAGATCGAGCCCGGTGCCTGACTCCTGGTACTGACGGACCGCGCTACCAGCCCAGTGGTTGGAGCGCGTCAGAAGCACCTCGGGGAACCGCGCGTCGGGCATCCAATCGAGATTGGTCTCTTCGGACGACCAGCGAGGGAACGTGAGGGCTACCGGCACATCCCTGGGATCCATCGCCGACAGCCCCGCAGTCGAGAGGTCGCTTGGCCACGCGTCCGAACCGAACAAGTTCCTCGCGAACTCGACGTCGTTGGTGAGCTCGAGGCCGCCGGGCTGGAAGGTCTGGTCGTGACGAGCGACCGGGGCGACAGAGAGCGTGTTGATGTACGCGGTGATGTCGAACGCCGTCGCCTCGTCCACGTGCCCCAACGCGCGGCGCATGATCGTCGAGTCCGGGAACGAGAAGAACGCGAGGTCGAAGCCGTCGCGCGAGGCGTGACAACTCGCGCACTCATCGAGGAACGCCACGTTGCCCAGCTTCGGGCTGGCGGGTCGCGCCACGACGACGGGTTCTTCGGCGACCGGAGCTGCGGGGCTGTCGCACGCCGTTGCCACACACAGGACCACAAGGGCCGAGCCCACCTTCAAGCTCGTCATTTCCAATCTCCACACTAGACGGA
The DNA here is from genome assembly GCA_036338615.1 of Gemmatimonadota bacterium. Classification (GTDB taxonomy): domain Bacteria; phylum Gemmatimonadota; class Gemmatimonadetes; order Longimicrobiales; family Gaopeijiaceae; genus UBA1138. The sequence goes on along the minus strand of JAYZBT010000147.1, from coordinate 10,547 downwards.
TCACAACTTCTACAGATGAGGGTAACATCATGCACCTCGCCCCGCGAAAGAGGCGCCGCGTCGGCTACTGAGCCTCGGGAATCGGTACTCCTCTCCACATCTCATCGATCGCGATGTGTGACTCGCGCAAAGCCTCGAGCCCTGCGGGCGCCAGCTTGATGTAGCGGCGTGCCTTCCCGCCCCTTTCCGGCGTCGGGTCACCCATCCAGGAGGTAATGAGTCCCTTTTTTTCCAAGCGTCTAACGGTCACATAGACTGCGGTCCGAGATACGGTCCGGCCCGGCTGCTCCCCATCGAGCTGGCACCTGGGGGGCCGCAGTTGTTGCTCGGCGGTGGGGCGCTGATGTTCTGCGTCGGTCTGGCCGCCTGTATTCTCCCTGCCCGCCGCGGACTGCGTATTCGGCCGACCGTGGCGCTGACGGAAGGCAGCTAGCTCCGGGAGGCAGTGGATGAATTGGTGTACCTTCCTTCCAACTCGTTCACGCCTCGCGCAGGAACCCCATGTTCGTTGCCCCCGGGTTGATCGACAGGTTGGTCAGAAGCATGCGCTTGGCGGGGTTGCTCGGCGCGGCCGCCGTCCTGTTGGTTGCGGGGCCCGAGGCTTTAGCGGCCCAGTCGGCACACCCCAATATCCTCTTTGTGGTCTCCGATGATCTCAACACCGACATCGGCCCGTACGTAGAGTCATCGCTGGGGCTGCATACTCCCAACCTGGACCGCATCGCTGCGGAGGGTATGACATTCACGCGAGCCTATGCGCAGTTCCCGGTCTGCGGGCCTTCGCGAGCATCCTTTCTGAGCGGGCTGTACCCCGAGACCAACGGTGTGACCGGAAACGGGTTCGCGACCGCCAACCATCGGCTCGCGAGCCCAGCCCTCGCGGACCATCCCGCCTTGGGTGGCTTTTTGCGGGCGCGCGGCTACTACACGGCCCGCGTCTCCAAAATATTCCACATGGGTGTGCCAGGTGGGATCGAGCGAGGTGAGGTGGGCTCGGACGACCCAGACTCATGGGACTATGCACTGAACGTGATGGCACCCGAGACCCTATCGCCCGGGTTTCTCGAAAAACTCTCGGCAGGCGACCACTACGGTTCGAATTTCTCTCGCATGATTCTGGCGGATGGCGCGGAGGCGTCCCAGGCCGATGTGCTCGCGACCGACCAGGCCATCGCCATCCTGGAGAACCGTACTCGCCCCAAACCGCCCAACGCGACGAACCGCACCAAGCTCAAAGAGGAGGCTCCCTTCTTTCTGGCGGTTGGTTTCGTTCGCCCCCATGTCCCGCTGATCGCTCCAGAGCGCTACTTCGCGCGCTATCCGGACGAAGCCGTGGAGCTACCCCATGTCCCGATCGACGATCTCGAAGACGTGCCAGAGGCAGCGCAGCGCACCGCAAATGCCGGTCGCTTCCGGATGGACGCTGAGCAGCAGCGGAAGGCCATCGCCGCCTACTACGCGAGCATCAGCTTCATGGACGAACAGCTCGGCCGACTCCTCGACGCGCTCGACCGCCTCGGTCTGACCGAGAACACCGTGGTCGTCTTCACGTCCGACCACGGCTACAACCTGGGCGAGCACACGAGCTGGCAGAAAACGAGCCTATGGGAGGAGAGCGTGCGGGTACCGCTGATCATCTCGGTGCCCGGGATGAGGACCGCCGGCACGCGAACCGACGAGATCGTGGAGCTGATCGACCTCTACCCCACCATCGCGGAGCTGAGCGGCCTCAGTGCCGAAACACCCTCCATCCTCCAGGGTGAGAGTCTCGTCGATCGTCTGAATGGGCTTGCGCCTTCCGACCCCGATGGCTCGGCCTACACCATCACGGGAGGTAGCGGCGCATCGCTGCGCACGGATCGCTGGCGGTACAATCGGTGGGGGGAGGCGGCAGAGGGCGACAACGAAGAACTGTACGATCACGAGAATGACCCGATGGAGCACGAAAACCTCGCCCGCGACCCGACGTACCACTCCATCCTCGACTCGATCCGCGCCGAGTTCGAGCAGATTCGCAGCCAGGCACGTTCCGCGTCAGCCGTCCCGGAGCGCGACCTGGGGATCCACCCGACTGGCTCGGAGCGCGGGTCCGGCACAGGCCAATACTCCGACGGTGCCCAATATCAAGTTGCTCGTGATCAGAGTCGCCGGACCCGTAGTGGAGATCTGAAAGAGCAGGCTGTCGAGCACTCGCGTAAGGGCGAGGGCGAGCGCGATCCCCACCATCGCGCCGACTGCCGACACGATGCCACTCTCGGCCAGGAGCTGCTGGATGATCTCTCTTCGACTTCCTGCATGATTCCGTATCCATGACGCTGCCCATCCGCGAGAGCGAGCATGATCTGAAAGCAGGGCCAAGGCTCGAACGGCCCGGATTATCGCGGCGTGCGCGCCGCCCCATCAATGGCTCGATAGCGACTCACCGCGTACGTTGTCAGCCTAGACGATCCGCCCGACCGCGGCTCGCCCTCCCTGGTCATCCGTCACCCTCCACCGCGTGTGAAAGCCAATGTCCCGTATGAATCACTTGCCGTCCTCGTCAGCGCTTTTCGCGGTCGCCCTGACGGTACTCCCGGTGGTAGTGTCCGGTCAGGCCGACATGGCGCCGACCAACGCCCTCCCGAACCCCTATCGTACTGTCGAAGGCTGGGCGCAGACGCCCGAGGGAAGGGCATGGGGCTCGACGAGTTCCGTGGATGTCGACCCCGACGGCGTAAGCATTTGGGTAGGCGAGCGCTGCTCGACCAATCAGAGGGGCTGTCTGGTCAACTCGAACCTCGACCCGGTCATGAAGTTCGACGGCGACGGCAACATGGTGACGAGCTTCGGGCGCGGCTTGCTCGTCTGGCCCCACGGGATCCACGTAGACCGCGAGGGGAACGTCTGGATCGTGGACGGCCAGGACAACCGTCCCCGGGCACCGAGGGGAGGCGGCGCCGCCCCGCCGATGCCGGACCGGATCTACGGTCATCAGGTGATCAAGTTCAGCCCGACGGGAGAGGTCCTGATGACACTCGGGCGCGCGGGTGGGGTCCCGATGGACGAGATGGAGGCAGCCGGGGCACAGAGCGACTTCTTCTGGCAGCCCAACGACGTGATCACGGCCCCCAACGGGGACATCTTCGTCGGTGAAGGCCACGGCCGGGGGCGCAATCGCATCATCAAGTTCAATGCCCAGGGTGAGTACCTGATGGAGTGGGGCGGGAGCGGAGACGGGGAGGGTCAGTTCAACCAGCCGCACTCGCTCGCCATGGACTCCCAAGGCCGCCTTTTCGTGGCGGACCGAGGAAACGATCGAATTCAGATCTTCGACCAGAACGGCGGCTTCATCGATCAGTGGTACCAGTTCAGCCGACTGAGCGGGATCTATATCGACGCGAACGACGTGTTGTACGGGGCCGACTCCGAGTCGGGTTCGGTGAACCGGGCGCATGGCGCGTGGACCCGCGGAATACGCGTCGGGAGCGCCAGGACCGGCGAGCTCATGTACTTGATCCCTGATCCGAACCCGGACTGCAGGGGCACCTGTACGGCCGAGGGGGTGGTGGCGGACCGGAACGGCGTGATCTACGGCGCGGAAGTCGGGCCGGCACCTGGACGACTCCAGCGCTACGTGAGGTAGCCTACGGTCCTTCCCTCGTCTCCGGGGGTGCCACCGATGAGCAGCCAGTCGATCCAACTCACCGGCTGGAAGGCCGTGGTCGTCGGCGTCCTGGTGGTCGGGGCGGCCGGGTACAGGATGGTCACGGCCCGCACGACGCTTGACACCCAGGACAGGCAGGCCCTCGAGCAATGGGTCGCAGGGGAGCTCCGCCGGGGGCGACTGAGCCGGCACCGGCTACCGGCCGAGGCCACTCCCGCAGAGGTCCCACGAGACGCGCACGAGGATTTGGCCAGGCATCTGAGCAAGCACGTTGACGGCACCTGGGCAGCGCACGTCGAGCAGATCCAGCGTCGCGCCATGGATCGCCCCCGCCTGCTCGAGTAGGACATGGTCGACGCCGGCGGCTGACCAGAGGTCCAACTGGCGTTTTGGCGTACCCCAGGCCGGACCTTCCTCGACGCTCGCCCCCGGAGCAAAGCGGGCGCTGGGGACTACGGTCCAGCCGCCATGTAGATGAAGCGCAGGCCACAGTTCGGGCGCCCCGACGACGGCGTCCGACGGCGCGGTATTCTCGAGCGACTCGAGGGCCGTCGCGAGCGCATCCGAACGGAGTCGGTACGCGGACACGGGCCAGCCGCGGGCGATGCGACCGGCCGACAGGACGGTGTACGATCCCATCCAGAGGATCACCAGGCCGATGACTGCGTTGCGCATGTGGCCGGGCCGGAGCCGCTGCCATGCCTCGACGGCACCCGCAATCACGCAGGCGACCACCAAGGGGTGGAGAGGCGACACGAGCCTTCGATCGACGTACGGCCACACGAGCAGCAGTAACAGGTACGTGCCCACGATCCAAGGGACCGGTGGCAGATCGCGGTGCAGTCGGCGCGCACCCACGAGCCCAAACGCCAGGAGCGGGATCGCCGCCAGCCACAGCCAGGTCCCGCTCAGGCCCGGCAGAGCCAGCACCGCCACCCTTTCGCCTACATCGAGGGCGTGTCCGGGAAGTCGGGACATGAAAGCCACCGGCCCCCCGAGCATCTGTCCCAACAACCACCCCATGTACGGCCCCAGGATGTCGGAGAGTCCGTCTGGGATCTCCCGGGCCTGTCGAGACGCCCACGCGCCCCAAGCCGCCATAACGACGACCGACGGCGCGATCGTCATCAACGCTCGACGCACACCGACACGCAGCAAGAGCGCGATTGCGAATGCGACCACGACCGCGGCGCCGGCGGTCCGGGACAAGACCAGCAGCACCAGCAAGCCCGCGAGTGCCCCGGCCCTCGGAAGGTCACGCCGAGTCGCGGGCCCCCAGGCCGCCAAGCAAGCCATGAGGATCACGATGAACAGCGGCTCCGAAAGCGGAATCAACGCAATCCTGAGAACGTCCGCCGAGACGAACGCGAGCAGTCCAGCCGCAATAGCGGCCCGCTGTTCCACCTTGCCGTGCACATGGAGCGCCCAGGCCAGCAGGGCCCCACTCGCCGCCATCATGCCGAGGTTCAGAATCTCCGCGAGGAACGTGACCGCGCCGATTCCTCCTGTGAGTGCCCACAGGACCGCCAGGAAGGCCGGGTAGAGCGGGGGGAACTTGGCCGCCGGCGGGGCGTCTACCACGCCCGAATACCGCAGCCCATCCCCCTGCGACAGGGACTTCCCAATCATCATGTAGACGCCGTCGTCGTGCCACACTCCGGCGGGGGTGGGTCGCCACGCGGCCACCGCGACGCCGAGCAGCGTCAGCGCGAGCAGCACATAGGGCCAGATGGGCGCCCGAACACCCGATGGCTGCTCGGAAGCCTCAGCGTCGGCGGGGGGAGAGGCCGCCCCCGGATCGCCCGTCACGTCACCCCAGTCTCGTTATCCATTGCCGCGAACATGCGGATCGTGCCCTCGCCCCAGCAAGGCCCCGAGATGCCTTCGGATTCATTCAGGACATCGTCGGATCGGCATTCGAAGGGCGTCGTGCATCTACTTCCGGAAACCGCGTCGAACTACTCCGTGCGCAACGTCCCCATGGGGTCGATCCGGGTAAGCCGTCGCGCGGGAATCAGACTCGCGGCGCCCGCCACCAGCATGAGCAGACCCACCCCGCGCCAGGCTCGCCAGCGGGAGGACGATCAAGTCTTCGCGGTGGCTCGGGTGGTGATCGAACCGGCGTTCGAGTTCCCGGATGTGGATCGCAGCAACAATGAGTGGAGGCGCCGGGAGCCCTAAGCCGCCGACCCCAGACCCATGGCCCGACGCCACGCGGCGATCTGGCCCAGGTGGTCCATCTCGTGCGAGGTCATCAGGAAGACGATCATGTCGCCCACCGTGGGGAAATGATCACGTGTCTCTTCGTTCGGGTGCGGCTCCGCGAACCGTGACGGATCGGCCTTCTTCACCGCTTCCGTGTTCCGAGCGTGCTGCTGCTCGAGCGCTGCTAGGATCTCCTCCTTGCTGGGATAGTCCGACGGATCGTCCGAGGGCTCCCCGCCGGTCTTGAAGGTCTCTCTCCAGCCGTCCGGTAGGCTGGACTCGAGCCCCAACAAATGGCCCATGTGATCGGCCGCGACTACGAGATGGCCGAGCGACCAGGCCGGATGATTGATGACGCCACCCGCCTGCCCCGCCATCTGCTCGTTGGTGAGGTCCTTCACGAGCTTTTGTGCGAAGCCGAGGTTGAATCCGTACAGGTACGTCACGTGATCGAGCATCGAGGTCTCCAGGTCATGACAGCGGGGGTCGGCGGACCCCACGGGGGGTGTCCGGTCGAAAGGTAGGCGCCGGAGGACCAGGCGTGGTAGTCGAGCGCCAGACTGGAGCTGGCCGAGAGGACACGACTCTAGGCAGAACCGGATGCGCGGCATAGGCTAAACGTCTGGACGAGCCGCACCCACCGGAGGATGAGATGCGTATTCGCAAAGGGACCGGATTGGCCGCCGCCACCGCGCTCGGCCTGTTCCTCATGACAGGGGCACGCCCCGATGTCAGCATGACGTCCACGCTCACGCTGGTGAGCCCCGAGATCTCGTCGATCGGCGCGATCGCGTTCGGCCCGGAGAACATCCTCTTCGTGGGAGACTCGGAGGGCGCCGGTGTATTCGCACTCGACGTCGCCGACGATGGACGCGGGTCCGGCGACGCCGTTTCGATGCTCGGCGTGGACACGAACATCGCGGCGCTGCTCGGCACGACCGCGGACGAGATCGTGATCAACGACCTGGCCGTGCATCCCGGGTCGCACAACGTCTACCTGGGCGTGACGCGCGGGCGAGGTGAGGGCTCCGTTCCGGTGCTGCTCATGGTGTCGGCTTCCGGCGACATCACCGAAGTGGGCCTCGACGGAATGCACTACTCTCGCGCGGAAATCCTGAACGCGCCTGGCCCCGACCAGACCTATGGGCGGCGTGGCTCGGCTCGCACGTTCACGGTGACCGACCTGGCATTCGCCGGCGGCGAGGTGCTCGTCGCGGGGCTGTCGAACGAGGAGTTCGCCTCCAACTTCCGCCGCATCGCCTTCCCCTTCGGCGACGAATTCGGCGCGACCAGCCTCGAGATCTACCACGTCTCACACCGCCAGAACGAGACCCACGCGCCCATCATGACCTTCCTTCCCACGGAAGTCGACGGCGCGCCCACGATTCTGGCGGCATACACCTGCACCCCCTTGGTCGCGTTCGACATGAGCGGGCTCGCGAACGGCGGGCACGTGTTCGGAAAAACGATCGCAGAGCTCGGTGCCGGTAATCGTCCGCTGGACATCATCCGTTACGAGGTGGCTGGCGAGCAGCAGATTCTGATCTCCAACAGTCGTCACCCGCTCATGAAGGTGGATCCGGGGCTCATTCCGGGAGCGGCGCGACTGCTCGAGCCGGGGGAGACCGGGGTCGGCTTCACCGCGGTGCAGGAGTCCGGGATCCGTCAGATGGACAATCTCAACGCGGACTACATCGTCTTGCTCCAGGACCGCGGAGAGGGCCTCGAGCTGCGCTCGCTGCGCAAGGACGCGCTGTAGCGCTGGAGGCCCGGCCCGCCACATCGGCTGGATCGGGACCGGACCAATGAACCGACGGATCCGTTTGCGGATCGGCGCTCTGGGGGGCGGGGGCCTGATGGCCCTCGCCTCCTGTGCGGACACGGCAGCCCGAGTCGACGTCGATTCCCCGATCATCGAGTTCGTGGAAGAGGCTCCGGGCGAACTGGTCGCGGTCAACAGACTGCCTCAGACAGTGCTCGCGGGGCTGAGACTGTCGGAGATCGATGCGGACTCGTGGCGAGGCGCGCTGGGCGTCTTCTCCGGGCCCGTCCCCGGCCCTGACGACCTCACTCCGCCGATGCTCGGGACGTACGAGGTCGAGGCCGATCGCCTGGTCTTCCGTGGCCGGTTCCCGTTTGTACGAGGATTGCAGCATGGCGTTCGCTTGGATCTCGAAGTATTGGGGCGTCTCTCGGGGAGGGACGCCGGCTCTGGCATCGTCACGCACGAGTTCACCCCACCGGAAACGGAGCCAGGACCCGCGACCCGGGTGACCGCAGTGTACCCGACCAGCGGGAGGGTGCCGATGAACCTGCTCAAGCTCTACATCCACCTGTCGGCCCCGATGCGGTTCGGCGAGGCATACGCCAACATCCGGCTGGTGGACGAGAACGGCGACGTCGTGCCGGATGCCTACCTCGAAATGCCGCAGGAGCTTTGGGATCCGGAGCGGACGAGACTCACCCTCTTCTTCGATCCCGGGCGCATCAAGCGCGAGGTCGACCCCAACTTGCAGTTGGGTCTGCCACTCCAGGCGGGGCACAGCTTTCGGGTCGTGATCGATCCAGGGTGGAGGGACGCACGGGGTCAGCCATTGGCCGAGGGATTCGAGAAGGTCTTGACCGTCGTGGAGCCCGACCGGACCATGCCGCGGGCGGAGGACTGGCAGGTCGAGGCGCCCGGAGTGCGCTCGGTTGCGCCCGTACAACTGGCCTTCAACGAGCCGATGGATCACGCGTTGGCCGAACGCATGCTCGTGGTGTTGGATGCCAACGGCGCACCGGTGCTCGGAACCGTGCAAGTCGGCGGGGAGGAGCGATCATGGTCTTTTACGCCCGAGCGGCCGTGGCAGGCTGGGCGCTACGTGATCGACGTTCATCCCGACATCGAGGACCTCGCCGGCAACAACCTTGCCCACCTGTTCGATGTGCACAGGGGCGAGGACGTGCGGGTGGAGGCCGAGGACGCGCGAGCGCGGATTCCGTTCGTGGTCGGTAGCTGAAGGAGCCGCCCTGCAATGTCCCCCTTCCTCCGCGTCGCTCCTGTGTGTCCGCCCGCCCCCATCTGCAGGGCGTTGGAGCGTATCGAGGCCGCGTCTGCACACTCCCAGCACTTGGCCGCACCTGAGAAGGAATCCAAGAGGCTCAGGCTGCGCACACAGCAGTATGGATCCGCGACTGCGATCCTGATGCGGAAGAGCACGAACCTGTACTACAACCGACTCATTGCCTGGGGTCAGGCGTCGAGCGCCACACCCGGACAGCTCGATCGCTTCATCGCCTTCGCGTGGGAGCACCGGGCCGAAGCAGTGGGCGTGTCGGTGGGCGCGGGCGCGCGACCGCAGCAGCTACGCGAGGCCTGGAAGCTGCAGCTGCGCTGAACACCTACTGTCACCCCCGGGGGACATCCGCGACGGCACGCGCGTCCGTCAGACATCGTCCAAAGTCCCGTTAACCGTGGCGCCATAGTTAGTTAGGCGAGTCGGGCCCACTCCGGCACATTTTCTGCATCACGTGTGTTCACGGGTCGGCAACCGAACGCGATCAGGAGTCGAACATGAGGCGGAGTTGGGTGGTTCGTGTAACGACAGCGGCGGTCTTCATGAGCCTGGCCGCTGATGCGGAGGGCCAGCGACACAGGCGCGACCAAGCGCCGAGGGCGAACGTCGGGATCAACTTCCTCGCTGCCGAGCCTGTGGGCGAGCTCGGCTACTTCTTCGACCAGGGCTTCGGCGGCAAATTGAGCGTCGGCCTCCCGGTGGACGACTTCGGCCTCTTTCGCATCGTTGGGGATCTCGGCTTCCTCATCTACGGGCACGAGAAGCAGCAGTACTGCATGTCGCTGCCCTTCGGCTGCCGAATCGGGCTGGACCTGACCACGACGAACAACATCGCCTTCGGCGGGGTCGGGCCTGAACTCGCGGTCCCGCTCGGCCCGATCGAGCCGTACGCCCGCGCCACAATGGGCTTCTCGTACTGGTTCACGAACTCTTCGTTGAGCGGATACGACGACGAAGCGGAGTTCGGCAATACGACGCACCTCTCCGACGGGATGCTGGCATGGAGAGCGGGCGCCGGCGTGCGCATGCGTGTCAGCAACGGTTCCAAACCGATCTCGATCGATTTCGGCGTCGAGCGACACCAGAACGGCATCGCCGAGTTCCTGACCGAGGGCGACATCGAGGACCACGCGGACGGAAGTATCACGATCTACCCGAACATCAGTGAAGCGAATCTACTGACCTACCATATCGGCATCTCGATCGGAATTCCTCGAGGTGGCCATTGAGTCTATTTGGCTTGCGGCGTGGGAGTCGTTCCTAGTTCCGGACCGGTCACCAACCCCTGGAGCTGGCTTCCCGCCGCAGCCATTCGCAGTCCCCAGCCACTGAAACACCGAACTTCCATCGTCGGAACGCAGCGCCGCGCCGCCGCTACTCCGTCCGCAGCGATTGCATAGGATCCACCGACGAGGCACGCCGAGCGGGGATGTAGCTCGCTAGAAAGGCAACAGCCAGCACGACGGCTGACATGCCGGCAAAGGTCGGAACGTGCAGGGTCCCGACTCCGAACAGAAGCGAGTCGAGCACCCATGTGCTCAGCAGGGCCGTCAACAGTCCTGCGGCCACTCCTACCGCCGTTATGCGCACGCCCTGCAAGGCCACCATCCGTCGAACCCGGTGCGCCTCGGCGCCTAACG